>JBGPKT010000061.1:0-13500 GCA_041486115.1 Nitrospiria bacterium
AGAATGAAAATTTTATTAATCAATACTCACGATTTGAGAGGAGGCGCCGCAAAAGCCGCTTTCCGTCTTCATCAGGGTTTGCATGGAATAGGATTGAATTCGCAAATGCTGGTTCAAAATAAGACGAGTGAAGATTATACGGTTCTTGGTCCAGTTTCTAAGATCAGGAAGGGTATAAGCTTAATTAGACCTTATCTCGATTCCCTCCCTTTGCAATTTTATTTTAATCGTACCAAAGTCATTTTTTCTCCTGCTCTTTTACCGGATGATATGTGCCGTCAAATTAAATCAATCAATCCAGATATTATTCATTTAAATTGGATTGCAGAAGGTTTTGTAAGGCTTGAATCCTTAAAGTGTCTGAATAAGCCCATCGTTTGGACGCTTCACGATTCTTGGGCTTTTACCGGAGGCTGCCATATTCCCTTCGAATGCAAACGATATGTCCAATCTTGTGGAAAATGTCCTACTCTTGGGTCATCTCGAGATAGAGACTTATCTCATTGGGTTTGGAAACGGAAGAAGAAAGCATGGAGAGATTTGAACCTGACACTGGTGTCTCCTAGTCAGTGGCTGACGGATTGCGCACGGGCTAGTTCTTTATTTCACGATTATCAAATAAAGACAATTCCGAATGGTTTAGATTTGAAAAGGTTCAGACCTGTTGATAAACATTTGGCCCGCGAGTTGTTATCTCTTCCCCGGGAGAAGAAATTAATTTTGTTTGGAGCTATGGATAGTACCTCCGATCGGAATAAAGGATTTCATTTCCTTTTATCAGCTCTGAAGACATTGGAAAAAAGAGGATGGGCTGATCGCTGTGAAATTTTAATTTTTGGCGGGAGAGCGCCATTATCTCCACATCCTTTAGAATTTAAGTTTCATTATATGGGAAGATTGTATGATGATATCAGCTTAATGCTTTTGTATTCCGCGGCCGATGTTATTGTCTCTCCATCCATTCAGGAAAATCTCTCCAATGTCGTTTTGGAATCCATGGCATGCGGAACGCCTTGCGTGGCTTTCAAAATAGGGGGAATGCCGGACATGATTGAACACGAACAAAACGGTTACCTGGCCGAACCATTTGAAATAGAAGATCTCGCAAATGGGATCGTTTGGATGCTTTCTGATGGAGAACGCCTGAAATTGGCATCACGTTTGGCGAGGGAGAAAAGTGTAAAAGAATTCTCAATTGGAAGTGTTGCAAGACAATATTCTGATTTATATAAAGAATTAATCGTTTAATTGTATTAAAGGTGACAGTCAAAGTTGAAAATTAAAAGTTTTCCTAATTAAATGATAATGCCGGAACAATTTCCTCTTTTCACCATAGTGACTCCTTCCTATAATCAGGGACCGTTCGTCGAAGAAACCATTTTAAGTGTTTTAAACCAGAACTATCCCAATATTGAATATATTGTCATTGATGGCGGATCGACCGATAACACCCTGGAAATTCTTAAAAAATATGAAGGGAAAATAAAATGGATTTCAGAGAAAGATAAGGGACAAGCCGATGCGGTCAATAAGGGGTTTAAGATGGCCCGGGGAGAAATACTGGGTTGGTTAAATTCAGATGACTTATACGAATCCGGTTGCATTGGAAAAGTTGTAGAATATTTTATTTCGAATCCAGACGTTCTTTTAATATATGGGAATGGTTTTCAGATTAATTCAGACGGGAGCCTGAAGATTCCTTTTAAGTCCGGTCCCGTGACTTTCAAAAAATTATCGAAGAAAAACCCTCTGCTCCAGCCTTCGATCTTTATTAGAAAGGAAGTCTTATCAAAAGTGGGTTATCTGGATATTCATTACCAGTATGTGATGGATTATGAATATTGGGTCCGTATTTTTGAAAAGTATGAAAAACAGACGGCGTATCTCCCTGTTTATCTCTCCAGTTGGCGATTGCATGGAGAGACTAAAACCTCTTTAAGCAGGGAAAAAATCTATGATGAAATGTTTGAAGTGTTGAAAAAGTATTATGGGAGAATTCCTTCGGCCTGGCTTGTCCCTTTCATAGGCGAAATATTGCTGGGATACTCCTCAACCCGAGGGATCATCCATTTCATCTTTCATCAGAGATGGCATCTAAGAGAAGGATTTAAAAGGTTATCCCGTCGATTTGGTTTTTTTTTGGCACTTGCAGGATTTTGCCGTTTCTTTCTAACGGGACCTTTCCTGGTTCTTGCCTATCTTGTTCGCTCGTTCAGGGGTCTTTCGATACGTTCCCTCCTTAATAAATGACAAAAAATAAGAAAGCAGTTATAGTAAGTTAAAGAAGAAAAGTTACCAAAATCGAGGAATTATTTTGGCCTTCCCTTTAGTGACTATAGTAACCCCTTCGTATAATCAGGGGCGCTTTCTCGAAGAGACTATTCAGAGCGTCCTTAACCAATCCTATCCGAATATAGAATATATCATTATCGATGGGGGATCTACGGATCAATCGATTGAGATTATAAGAAAGTATGAATCTCGAATGTCTTATTGGGTCAGTGAAAAGGATCAAGGGCAAACGGATGCGATTAATAAGGGTTTTAGGATGGCCAAAGGAGATTTAGTCGGTTGGATTAATTCGGATGATTTCCTTGAGCCCGGGGCGGTGGCTCTTGTAGTCTCCGCCCATCAAAGAAATCCTCAATCTGTTTTATTCCATGGCAAGTTAAGAGTCATTGATGAAAAAGGTGGCCTGATTGAAATTAGAAATCCTCGTCATGAGGTTTCGCTTTTTGGTTTATTGAACAAATTTGACCAGGTTTCACAGCCGGGTTCTTTCTATCTCAGAAAGGCAGTGGAAAAAGGGAGTTTTCTCGATACAGAACTGCGCACTGCTATGGATTTTGATTTATGGCTTCGTTTGTTAAGTATCGGGTCGGCCCAGTACGTTCCTGATATTCTGGCAAATTATAGAGTCTATCCCCAGACTAAAAGCAAGACGTTAAAAGAAGTGAGTTGGCAGGAAAATAATCAAATTCTCAATAAATACGGGGCGAAGTTCTTTTCGTGCAAAAGAATTGAGCAGTCTTTGATTTATTTAAACCTCCTGAGGCTCAGAGTGTTAAAGCGTCAAAGTTAGGTCGAAATATGCGTAAAATAAAAGTCTTGTTTGTCATCGTCGGGTTAGATATTGGGGGTATTGAAGTGTTCCTTTCCCATTTTTTGCCGCGGCTAAACAGGGAGAAATACGAGATCACCGTCTGTGCTCTGAAAAAGTGGGGTGTTATCGGGGACATCCTTATGAAAGAAGGAATTAAAGTTGTCGCCTTCAACGGAAAAAATAAGTTCAGTTTCGGGATTTTTCTGAAACTATTCAGATTGATACGTAGGGAAAAGTTTGAAATTATCCAGAGTCAACTCTATTTAGCGAATATCGTTACTGGGATTGTTCTGACTTTTGCAAAGCGGATTACGGCAAGACGGATCACTCCCGTTTTCATTCTGAACCATCGTGAACTTGGATTATGGCAGAAGTGGTATCATGATTTACTGATGCGGATTATTTCTTATCAGGCGGATACGACTCTGTGTTGTTCTCAGGCGGTGCAAAAGATCGTGATTAAAAAATATGGCTTAAAGGAGGATAAATGTGAGGTTATATATAATGGGGTAGTTTTTGAAAAATATGGTTTTAAAACGGAGGAGATTCAAAAAGCTAAAGCTGAGGCTCAGGGTGAACAGGTTTTTAGCAGTTTAAACGCCTCCTTTATCGTCGTGAGTATTGGAAGATTGATTAATCAAATGAAAGGATATTCCTATCTCATTGAGGCGATCTATTGCCTGAAAAGTCAATTCGGTGATAGTAGTGTATTGATCATCGTCGGTGATGGTCCGGATAAGCGGATGCTTGAAGATCAAGTAAAGACTCTTAATTTAGAAGAACAGGTGAAATTTATTGGAGAACAGTACACTATTTCGGAGTTCTTAAAAAAAACTGATGTATTTTTGCTGGCTTCTGTCAGTGAAGGGTTCCCTAATGTCTTGCTGGAGGCGATGTCTTTTTCAAAACCGGTTGTGGCCACCCGTATTGGGGGCATTCCTGAAGTGGTGGTAGAGGGGGAGACGGGATTACTTGTTCCCGCGAGGGATCCAAAGGCGCTTGCTGATGCGATCTTTTACATGAAAACTCACCCCATGGAAGCCCATGAAATGGGGAGAAGGGGAAGAAAAAGAGTGGAGGAATGTTTTTCTATTGATAAAACCGTAGCTCATTATGAGAAGCTTTATGATGAATTAATCACCTGACATCCCCCTTTAAATCTTAGCCTTCTCCATATCCAAAACCATCTGCTGTACATTTTTGATAAATAACTTTTTGACTTTTTCCCAGGACAGTTTATCTTTACCCAATAACCTCGGATCGGGATCCGAATCCGCATCGTTGAAGAATACGAGGGATTTCCCTATATGCACGGGGTTTATCCTGTCATTTCCAAACCGTTTTACCATATTCTCTGCAATTTTCCAGAATGGGATATCCTGAAGGACAAAATAAAGGTCAAAAAAATCGCGTTTTGCCCCCCTCTGACTTGCAGCGATTATTTTCATCGAGGCGATGTCGATGACGCCAGCAACGGGCATGCCATCGGAATCTTTCATTTCGTCGATAAATGGGGAAGGGTAGCGGAATAGGGAGACCTTCGTCCCGTCGATAATCACTGTCAACGAGCCCTCGCTTTCTTCAAGCACCCGGGGGTTCAGGCCGAGCCGCCTCATTTCCTGAAAAACCTTTTCTGTTGAAAAAGTCTTCCTTGTGAAGAAGTCGAGGTCCACCGATATCCTGTGCCCGAGTTGGAGGGCAAGGCCGGTACCACCGGCCAAAACACACCGATGCGTCCGCAGGGTCTTAACGAGCTTTTTCAATAGCTCCCGCGCCTCAAATGGCAGACATTTATAATGCATAGTTCCTCTTAAGCCAAATCGTCCAGAAGTTTTTGGACCTGGGTGTTATTTTTCTACTTGTCTCCAGAGTCTCAATGATGAGCCTTGTGGGATAAAGGTGTTGTACCCAGTGGAGCGAATCCAGGCCTCCCATCTCAAGGACTCTCTCAATGATATATCTGGCGTTTGTTTTCAGGTCAATACTCTCCGGGTCGGCGTCCCAGAAAAGATAACGGAAATCCTCAGGGACATTGTTTTCTCTTTTAAGCTCCTTTATCTTCTCTGCCACATCCGGGTTTGAAATGAGACCCAGATATTGATGCACTACCTTTTTACCGCTTCTGTATGCAAGGTAGGCGTATTTATCGTTTTTTATGACGATGCTCATTGCCTGATATTACCAAACAGTGTTGGGTAAGTCAAGGAAAAACGAGGTTCCTTTCCATTGGGCTCTTTCATTAATGACGAAATTTAAATTGCAGTGTATATTTATCTTGGTAGCCCTCTCTGCGGCACCTGAATCGGCTGACACAGGAATCAAAAAACAATGATTATTTAAATATGAACGATGTTTTAAATTATGTGCGGAATAGCCGGAAAATATTTTTTTAAGTCAAACCAGTCCGTCGCTCCGGCCTTAATCGAAAAGATGGTTAAGACTCTGAACCATCGGGGGCCGGACGACCAGGGTGTTTTTGTCAATAGCCTTGCATCGAAAGACCCGGTTCGACAAAATATCGGGTTAGGCCATGCCCGTCTTTCGATTATCGATCTGTCACCCGCCGGCCATCAGCCGATGTCGGTCAATTTCTGTTTAGAGTCAGGCAAAAAAGGGAAATGCTGGATTGTTTTTAATGGTGAAATTTATAACTTTTTGGAGCTTCGCCAAGATCTGGTTAATAAGGGGCACCGGTTTAAATCAAATACAGATACAGAAGTTATTCTTCATCTCTATGAAGAGGACGGGGTGGATTGTTTAAAAAGGCTCCATGGAATGTTTGCTTTTGCCATATGGGATGAAACGAAGGAAAGATTATTTTTAGCCAGAGACAGAGTCGGAAAAAAGCCCCTGGTTTATGCGCTTGACAATGATTCGATTATTTTTGCTTCTGAATTAAAGGCGATTCTGCAAGATCCCGCAATTTCTAAAGAGATGAATCCCGAAGCGATTCATCACTACCTCACCTATCAATATATTCCAACTCCGATGACTATTTTTAAAGGGATATCTAAACTCCCTCCGGGTCATTATTTATTACATGAAAAAGGTAAAACGGAAATCCATTCTTACTGGAGACTCCATTTTAATCATAAATATCAGGGTTCTTTAAAAGAGGCAACCGCGAGTTTCTTAAGTTTATTCGAAGATGCCGTCCGGTCGAGGCTAATGAGCGACGTCCCTCTGGGGGCCTTTTTAAGCGGGGGGATCGATTCCAGCGCCGTGGTGGCGACCATGGCACGGTTGTCTCCCTCGCCGGTTAAAACCTTTTCGATCGGTTTTGAAGAAATAGAGTTTAATGAGTTGACCTATGCCAGGGTGATCGCAAAGAAATATGGAACAGATCATCATGAATGGATCGTTAAGCCCAATGTCATGGAAATTCTCCCCAAACTGGTCTGGCATTATAACGAACCATTTGCCGATGCCTCGGCGATTCCGGTCTTTTATCTCTCTCAAATGGCCAGCCAGCATGTCAAGGTGGTTTTGAACGGGGATGGCGGAGATGAATCTTTCGCCGGGTATGAGCGTTATCTGGCGGAGAAACTGTCACGGCTTTATGGTTTACTCCCCGAAGGGGTCCGAAAAGGGCTATGTTCTCCCCTGATTAACTCATTTATTTTTCGGAGTTCTTCAAAAAGCCTGATGAGAGGAGTTCAGAGACTGATCAATAGCCATGATCCTGATCAAGAAAGAGAGCATGTTCAATATTTATCTTTTTTTGATCATGGTTTGAAAGAAGAAGTTTATTCGAATCAATTTTTGGAGCAGACCCGGGGAATCGACTCTGTATTATTAACGAAACAATGGTATCAAAAAGCCGATGGAGAAGCTTTTTTAGACCGGACTCTATTTGTCGATACCATGTCGTACCTTCCCGACGATTTGCTGGTTAAAGTGGATATTGCCAGCATGGCTCATGGATTGGAGGCCAGATCGCCGTTTCTCGATCACCGGATCATCGAATTTGCCGCTTCGTTACCCCCTTCTTTTAAGCTTAAAGGGATTCAATTGAAATATTTTTTAAAAAAAGTGTTTCAAGATGAATTGCCGAGAGAAATTCTAAATCGCAGGAAAATGGGGTTTGGCGTTCCGTTGGAACGCTGGTTCCGGGAAGAGTTAAAAGGGCTTGCTCAAGATACCCTTTTGAGCGAAAAGAGTCTTAAAAGGGGTTATTTTAAACCGGCTGTCTTAAAAAGAATTTACGACGAGCACCAGTCAGGAAAAACCGACCATAGTTCGCGCATTTGGGCGATGGTGATGCTGGAACAGTGGCATCGCGTGTTTGTTGATACCTGATCCGTCGTTAAGAGCTCATCTGCTGTATTTTCGTCGCTCGTAATCCTCATGTACCACAAAGCTTGCTCGCGAGCGGTTCCGCAGCGAAGCTAATCCGTTATCTTTTTTATAGCTCCGGTTGCCTCGCTTCTGCGGCCTTGCATCCAAGCCCTTCTCAACGGCCAGCGTTTTCAATCTCGGGCGCGAATGACAGATGGTGAGTTATCTGTTATCTTTAAAGTATCGCTTCAACCGAGAGGAATCCTTTACTCATGATCTGGATTTATGTCTTAAGTTTTGTCCTGGCGCTTGGTTTTTCTCTTTATGGAACGCCGTTAGCGCGGCAGGCAGCGCTCAAATATAATATTGTCGATCATCCCGATGGAAAGTTAAAGAATCACCGCCGCCCGGTCCCTTATTTAGGGGGCCTTGCCATCTATCTGTCGTTTCTTTTAACCCTCTCTTTTACCTTTAAATTCAGCCAAGAAGTTTTAGGATTAATGCTCGCCGGGACCATTGTTCTGCTCCTGGGATTAATTGATGACTTTGGCGTTCTTTCGCCCCGGACAAAACTGATCGGCCAGTTGATCGCGATTTTTGTCCTTTTGAAAAGCGAAATCTATATTAAACTGGCTTTTCTCCCTTATTGGGCCCAGCTTAGTATAACCGTTTTATGGCTTTTGGTCTTGATTAACGGATTTAACCTGATTGATATTATGGATGGGCTCTCTGCGGGAGTCGCCCTCCTTTCTTCTCTGACGCTCTTTGTGGTGGCGGTCATCGGAGAGCGGGAGATGATTGCCGTAATGACCTGCGCCCTTGCCGGGAGTCTTCTTGGTTTTTTACGGTATAATTTTCATCCGGCAAAGATTTATATGGGAGACGCGGGGAGCATGTTTATCGGGTTAATGCTGGGCGCTTTGTCCATGAATGGAAATTATGCACGGACCAACAGTGTCGCTGTGCTGGCTCCTTTGTTGATTCTGGGCGTGCCGATTTTTGATACCCTTTTTGTCAGCTATCTCCGGTTTTTAAGAGGAATGTCTATTTTTAAAGGGAGCAAGGATCATTTTCCGCTTCGTTTGAGAAAGTGGAAATTCTCAATCGTTGAAACGGTTTTGGTCAGTTATTTATTTACTTTATTGCTCGGAGGGGTGGCGCTCTTGATGATGTATTCAAGCCGCCAGGTGGCCTCCGTTGCCCTTGGGGCGACGGTTCTGGTTTTATTTGGGATTGGCGTATGGCTCAAACAGATCGATATGAGCCTATGAAGGATATGAAAACAAAGGTACTGATTTTAGGAGCCGGATTGGCCGGTTTAAGCGCGGCTTATCATTTAAAGGATGAGGATTATCGGATTTTTGAGAAAGAGCATGAAGTGGGAGGCCTTTGCCGGTCCTACCAGGTTAAGGGATTTACATTTGATTATACCGGGCATCTTCTTCATTTTAAAAAACCTGAAATGCGAAAATGGGTTGAGGAGATTCTGGAAGACAATATCGTCTATCACGACCGGAAGGCCTTTATTTATTCTAACCAGGTATTTACTGATTATCCTTTTCAGGCCAATTTATATGGTCTCCCAAAAGAGGTTATTAAAGAATGTCTGACCGGTTTTATCGAGGCTTATTATCAAGACCAAAAAAAAGCGGGAACTTCTATCGTCCCTTACCGGAATTTCGAAGAGTGGATTGTTAAAACACTGGGTGAAGGGATCGCCAATCATTTTATGATCCCTTTTAATGAAAAGCTCTGGAAAAGGTCCCTGAAAGAAATGACCGCTGAGTGGACCTCATGGCTGGTCCCCCGGCCAAAACTGGAAGATGTTATCAATGGAGCGTTAGGAATTGTGAATAAACCGATGGGGTATAATCCTTCTTTTCTTTATCCCCGGCAGGGGGGGATCCAATCTTTGGCGAACAGATTGTCCCGGCATATCCACAACATTCACTTGAATGAAGAGGTCGTCGAAATCGATATCAAGAAGAAGGAAGTGGCCTTTTCCTCCGGGAAAAAAGTCGGCTATGAACATTTGATTTCGACTCTCCCTCTTAATGTTTCTGTCTCCAGATGCAAAGGATTGCCTGCTCAAACGAAAGAAAAAATTAAAAAACTTGAATATATCTCGGTTCAGGTCATCAATCTGGGAGTAGAGAAAAAGAATCTTTCTGATAAACATTGGATTTATTTCCCGGAGAACCGGTTCCCATTTTATCGAGTCGGGTTTCCTTCGAACCTTTCTCCTTTTATGGCGCCTGAAGGAACAACGTCTTTGAGCATTGAAGTCTCTAGCCTGCCGGATAGAGGAATGAATAAAAAAGAACTTCTCCATCAGGTTAAAGAGGGGCTTTTTGACAGCGGTTTTTTGTCGTCTTCGGCTCCGATTGTTGTGGAGGATGTCCGGATGATTCCACACGCCTACGTGATTTTTAATCATGACTACTCCAGGATTGTCCCGAATTTAAGGTCTGCTCTCAGAAAACATGGGATCTATACGATAGGGCGCTATGGCTCGTGGGAGCATACCTCGATGGAAGATGCCCTCAGCCAGGGAAAAGAAATTGCCCAACATCTATGCAAAAAATAGTTATTGTCCATATCATTACCCAATTGGAATTGGGAGGAGCTCAACAAAACACCCTCTATACCGTTACCCATTTAGATCCCGGAAAATTTGAAACGTTCCTGATATGCGGCCGGGGAGGGGTTTTAGATTCCGAAGCGGCCGTATTGGGGGACCACCTCCATTTCATTCCTCTTTTAAGGAGGGAGATACATCCTTTCTTTGACCTGATAACGCTCTTCAAAATGACCGCTCTGTTAAGAGAGATTAAGAAAAGATATCCCGGACATCCCCTGATCGTTCATACCCACAGCTCCAAAGGGGGGATTTTAGGTCGGATTGCCGCCCGTCTGGCCGGGGTGAGCTCTGTCGTCCATACGTTTCATGGATTTGGGTTTCATGATTTTCAGAATAAATGGGTGAAGAGGTTCTATATTTTTCTGGAGAATTTAAACGGCAGATTGACCCGTCAGCTTATTTTTGTTTCAAAAGATAATGCCGAAAAAGCTTTAAAATTGGGCCTTGTCGCTGGAGCTCCCCTGATCATCCGGAGCGGTATTTCATTCAAAGGATTTAAGATGCCGGGTGATGAAAAGGCTTTGATCCGGAAAGAGTTAAACCTTCCCGTCACGACCTCCCTGGTGACGATGGTAGCCTGTTTTAAGCCTCAGAAAGCTCCGCTTGATTTTGTCGAAATGGCAGGTGAAGTGATCAAAAAGGTTTCGAATGTCCATTTTTTGATGATCGGAGACGGAGAGCTCCGGCCCGCAATTGAGTCAAGAATCAGAACGCTTCAATTAACCCCGTATATCACGCTATTGGGCTGGAGAAGAGATGTGCCTCAATGGCTGGACTCTTCTAACATTTTTGTCCTCACTTCTTTATGGGAAGGCCTGCCGCGCGTTTTGATTGAAGCCCGCCTGTCGGGCATTCCTATTGTGACGACCGATATCGAAGGGGCGGACGAAATGGTCGAAGAGGGGAAGACCGGATTTATTGTTCGTAAAAAAGATTACCTTGCATTAGGAGAAAAAGTTTTATATCTTTTAGAAAATCCCGCTATGGCGAAAAAAATGGGAGAAGCCGGACGATCGGTTCCGGCGGAGTTTGACATCGATGAAATGGTGCGCAGGCAGGAACAACTTTATTTAGAATTGGCACCAAAGGATGGAAAAGATGAAAGTTCCTTTATTAGATCTTAAGGCGCAATACCAGACGATTAAAAAAGAGGTTCTGCCGGTTATTGAAGAGATTTGTGAAAATCAGGGGTTTATTCTCGGCCCAAAAGTAGAATCGTTTGAAAAGAAGATGTCGCAATATCTCGGCATTCCCTACTCCGTGGGTGTCGCTTCGGGGACGGATGCCATCCTCCTTTCCTTAATGGCTGTAGGCGTTCAACCGGGAGATGAAGTGATCACGACCCCCTACACTTTTTTTGCCACCGGCGGTTCTATTTCAAGATTGGGCGCTATTCCGCGGTTTGTGGATATACGGAGGGATACTTTTAATATCGACGAAAATCTGATTTCATCCAAAATGACCTCCCGGACAAAAGCGGTTATGCCTGTTCATTTATACGGTCAATCGGCCGAAATGGATCGTATTATGAAAATATCCGACCAGGCGGGGCTTCCGGTTATTGAAGATGCCGCTCAGGCCATCGGGACGGAGTATAAAAATAAGAAAGTGGGAGGAATCGGAACCTTTGGATGTTTTAGTTTTTTCCCTTCCAAAAACCTTGGAGGATTCGGGGATGGAGGAATGGTGACCACCACCCATCCCGCATTGGCGGAGAAGATTAAAAGTTTACGGGTGCATGGGAGCCTGAAACGGTATTATCATGATGAGATCGGTTGCAATAGCCGGTTAGACAGCCTTCAGGCCGGCGTTCTTGAGGTTAAATTAAAATATCTCGATCAATGGACAAAGAAAAGGCAAAAAAATGCTACTTTATATGGAAAACTTATCAATGATCATGGGTTGACAGAGTTTGTTCAACTTCCGTTTGCTTCCCCCGGGAATGTTCATGTTTATAATCAATATGTGCTCCGGGCAAAAAGGAGGGATGATTTAAGGACCTTTTTAGCTCAAGCCGATATCGGGACTGAAATTTATTATCCGGTCCCCCTCCATTTACAAAAATGTTATGAATTTCTCGGACATAAAACAGGGGATTTTCCAGAGTCGGAAAAAGCGGCTCTTGAAACGATTGCTCTTCCGATTTATCCGGAACTCACAGAAGATCAACTCACATATGTCGTTGAAAATATTAAGAAGTTTTATAAAGGTTAAAAAAAATAACCTGTCCGATGGGGCAGGTTATTAAGAAGTTCTGATAGGCTAGGTGATCGCTGTTTTACCAGCCGACATTGAGCCTCAGCGTATACATGGGTAACTCTCCCAAATCAATTTGCCCCACAAGATTTAAGATGACCAGGCTGAATTTAGCCCCGATAAATCCTTTAACGGATTGAATACTTTCGGCCGTTAAAGGCAAGTTGGGTGCGGTACTCTGAATAAAAACCTCTTCCACCCCTGCGTAAGGGGTTACCGGCCCTATCCCTTTGCTGATAGAGAGATCAACGGTTGCGGAACTGAGGGCTAAATCGGGGACTCCGTTCAGCTTCGAAAATGAGCCTCTTAGCGCTACCGCAGGCGTGGCAACGCTCCCTTCTAATATCGCAAATTTTAGTTCTCCTCCAAACAGTCTGACGTTGGAATTTGGGACCGAAGCGTAAACAAGTCCGATATCAAAATTGGCGGGCAAACCCTTGTTCACATGCAGTTTTGGAATTATCAGGCTTGAAGGAGCCGATCCACCAGTTGCGAGCGACCAAAAAGGATCACTATTGTGAATGGAGACGACCGAGGTTTCGACCCCGATGTCAAAACCAAAAATCCCCATAGGGGCGGCCGGTTCCATAGGAATGACCGCAATGGCAAGGCCGACCTCTTTGCTTAAACTGCGGAATTCGGGTTGCCCGTATCCGCCCGGAAGTGCGATTGTGGTCTCCGCAAAAGCCCTGGATTGGCTAAAAAGCACAAAAATGGAAATAAGTAAGAATAGATTTTTCTTCATAATCCTCCCCGATTTTGGGTTTTTATTATTCCCTTGACAATTAAATATTAAATCCTTAAAATTCAACGTTTACTTCTGTAGAAGAAAAGGCTCGCTATTGCCCTGTGAAAAGATAGCACACGATTTTAATTTTGACAAGCTATGGGAGTGCCAGGCTCTGGCTGCCTTGCATCGAAGCATCAAGTTCGATCGGAGGAACAAGTCCCATAATTGCACTTTCAGCCATCGCTGGCGTAGCTCAGTTGGTAGAGCAGCTGATTTGTAATCAGCAGGTCGGGGGTTCAATTCCCTTCGCCAGCTTAGTACGATACGATTGGCGGTTTAAAAATAAAATAGTAGCTCCGTTGCGGAAGCTTGCAGAGCAAGCTTTGAGAGAGGGCGACGCGAGCCCGTAAAATAACCGAAGCATCTGGCTTTGCCAGTGCTGAGGGCGGGGTTCGGGGGCATTGAGCGAAATATGCGAATGCCCCTGAATAA
>JBGPKT010000062.1:0-13428 GCA_041486115.1 Nitrospiria bacterium
CGCATGATAAAAGGCATTGGGATGAAGTTCCTTAACCGGATATAAGAAAACATGAATGGTGACATCTTTGAGATGGGAGAGTTCCGGATGAAGTTTTTGACAGAAAGGACAATCTGGATCAGAAAATATATAGATATGCTTCTTGCCGGTCCCAAGGGTAATCGAGTTTTTTAAAGGAAGTTTAGAGACGTCGATTTTGTTAATCTCCAGCATTCTGGCATCAGTGAGATTGATCCCCGTCTCGATGTCAATCATCCCACCAAATAAGGCATACCGTAAATTTTTGTCGATATAGAGAATGTTCCTCCCGGAGGTGACTTCATATAGCCCTGCAATAGCGGCCGGCCGGACCGAGTCAATCGGGGTATTGGGAAATTTCTTTTTGATTTGATCAAGGAGTGCAGTGTCCGAGGCCCAAACTGAATGGCCAAACAGGATTAAAGCGATCAATCCTCCAATCATCATTTTCTTCATGTTATTTCTCCTTTTCATTTGATTCGGATGTGCCATCCAGATTGATTTCAAATCCCTTGGTAATTACCACATCGATTTTTCTTCCGGCATCCACTTCAATGATCGGAAAGGTCTGTTCCGCCAGTTTGATATAATGTGCGGCCAGCATATTCATCGAAGAAGCAACCCCGCTGTAGGCCCCGGCCTGAAGAGCCTTGTTGGGATCAACCGTTTGAGTCGTCCCTAAGGGGGATATCGATTGCGTCACAGTAGAGGCCTGAAATGCACTTCCGACTCCGGAAGCAAATCCTGCCAGAAGCGCCTTCGCGATGATTTGACCCTCTTTGGACACCAATCTTCCTCTCATTCCATTCTTGCCATCCTCACCCGCGATAAAACCTTTGATCGGATGATCCAGCGTACGGCCGTTTTTCATGACACAGGATAAGGTTTCGGTCCTGATATAAGCCCGCTCCGAACTGATATCGCCGTATCCCGCTCCGACGATAAAGCACTCTTTGATATCTTCACGAAAACGGTTCGGGAGGGTCGCCTGATCCTCGATACGGATCAAAACCGGATGAGGATTGGTTTGCGATTGCCCGCCGGTTGGAGCATCAAGACCCGAAAGGAGTACCCCCGGCATAAACGATCCGGTCGGCATCCAGACGTTGACTTTGGACTCCTCTTTTTTGGCTTCTTCTTTTTTCTCTCCTTTGCCAAAAAGAGAACCACCGGGGAGGACTGAATTGGGCGATTCATTCGAGATTACTTTTATCCCCATCCCCTCGTTGTTTAATGAAACAGGCGTGGCGTTGGAAATTGAGGTTCCGCCGCTCTGGCTGGGAACCACAACCGGCGTGGCCTTTTCAAATGCAGGGAAATCTTTTTGCGGGGGAAGTCCTTTTACAGAGCTATTAGTTGATGGCGAGGAAATGGGGGTCGATCCTTGAGGCGCCTGAGGAATAATCCCATTGGCCACTCCCTGGTTGCCGAATGCTACGGGGTTGTTCTGAACTTGCATTCTCTGAATCTGCTCTTGCATTTCTCTAAGTTTAATTTCATTTTTGGTCAACCGGGTCTCCCCTTCGACTATCCATTTATCCTCAGAGGTTTTTTCCGGAATGGCAAAAGCATTCATGGTGACTTTTTTGGAATGGGCAGGGTCCATCGGAAGCGGAGGGGGAGCAGGGTGGATAATCTTCACCAGAAAATAGGCCAGAAGAAACACCACGGTTAAGCCACCGCCTATATAATAATAACGTCTGTTTTTTAGGTCATTGTCAGTGGTCACCTTAGTGGGAGCCGCGTTATTTTCCATGATGTCCTCCAAAGGCATTGCCGCGAATGACATACACCAGCGTCTGTTTTCCGGATTCTAAATTCCTGTTTTGAATGGAGACCGCTTTGATATTCGATCCGAGCAGTGACGAAGCCAGCTCGTCTTCTTCCAATGTCATCGTCTCGGGGCTGGCATTTAAGACCGAGTAGATTTCTCCCACAAAGGTGGCGCCTCTGTAAGATCTCTGACGCTGGATCGAGGCTTCTTTCCAGGGGGAGATATCCTGCGTATTTCCTTCTTCAACGGTATAGCCGTCCGGGACATCATCAGACGCCATTTTTCGGACCAGTTCTTTAATTGTTTTTTCATAGGCCAGCGACTGTTCCCACTTCACCGCCTTTTCACTGGAGGCATAAGGGGTTTTGACCAGGATCGTTTCGCCGGCGATATCAACCGGCTGGAGGGTCATCCCAATCGGATCATGAGCGTCAAATAAAATATAGATCTCAACGGTTCCCGCGTAATCGGGTCTTACCATGGAGAGAAAGAGGTTTTTACCCATTAATTTAGCGTCCACTGGAGCATCCTTTTGGGTCACAATCTCTTTTGCCGGGTAAGGGAGCGCAATCCGGTTAATGGCATGGTTGGATATTTTAGCGGTGTAGGGTCCCCCTCCTGTCAGATCGACAATTTCCAGCGCTCTGGCCTGGGAACTGATGAATAATAAATAACCGATGATTAAAAGCTTAAATGCCTGTTTCATTTTTTATCCTGCCTGGTTAATGGGTGATGGCTTCAGCCGCTTTTTGTCCGTTATAATCCTTAAATCCGGATACAAAGATTTTTCCGTTTAACATCTGAAAAACAATCTGATATTCCTTGCCCACTTCGTCGACTAACTGAGATCCCACAAAATGTTTTTCAACCCCTTTGATAATGAAAGAATGGGTCTCCCGGTTATCAATTCGGACTTCAGCCGGGATAAAGACCTGACTGTAATTCTTTCCTTTGATATTCGAGGCGATAGCACTTAATTCGGCGGTCAGAACACCGCTGGCATGCGGAGCCACATATTTGGCAAGATTTTTAAATTGGAAATCGACTGTCGGCGGAGAATAATTAAGCCGGTATCCCGCAAAAAAAACCGCCATTTCAGTGAAATAATTATCATCGGCGGTATTGGCAGAGACCCAGATCGATTTCTCCAATGTTGCCGGCACCAGAACTACCCGGGTGTTCTGGGCGACATACAACGTTCCCATAATGGAAATGAAGAGTGTCCCTACCAGACAGACCGACAGAATCTGATAAAACCGGAGTGTCATCCGGTCGTTTTCCCATGCTGAAAAAAACTTTTTAAACATTTTCAATTACTCCATGAACTCTTTAATGTAAGCGGGCGGAAGTCCTTTTAAATCCAACACGTTGTGGTAATACAAAAAATGGAGGAAAAACCCTCTCGGTTTGCCATGTTTCAGCTTGGCGTAGCTCGTACCGGCGGCGATCGCAAGAATCAACCCGGTAAAAAAGAAATGAAAGATCATCCCCATCATCAGGATCACGATGGCAATCGCTGCTTCATCCATATCCCAAAAAAAGAACTGTCCCGGGTCGTCGATATAACGCGGTATTTTAAAATCCTGGTTACTCATCTAACCCTCCATAAAAAGGGCCCCAGAAGCGGCTGGGGCCTTTTTAATTGATTCATTAAATAATCGCTCCCATAACCTGGACAATGATTCCAGGAAGCACCGTTGCGAATACTGCAAAGGCAATCCCGGCGACTGCCGGCATCGGATTCTGCCGGACAATCCCAACTCCTAACCCAATGATGACTGCGGCCAGGGAGAGGGTTAACGCCAGAGGACCGGTTAACCATCCATTGATAATGGTATAGAGGTTAAAGAAGGGATCCGTGGCAACTGGAACGGCGCCAGCGGCGAAGGACTCAAGCGGGGCCGCCATGGATAACCCAAGCAGGAACAGAGGCAACCCCATCAGCTTCAGGGCGCTTCTTGGATTCTGCCTAACAATCCAAACCCCTAATCCGATGGAGGCTGCGGCCAGGGAGAGGGTCAGCGCCAGAGGACCGCTTAACCATCCGGTCACAATGTTATAAAGAACAATGAAGGGATTCCCGGCTGCAGGAACAGCGCCCGCCGCAAATGAGGTGGCCGGCACAATTAAGACGGCTTCCAGCACCACGAGCGCCATCACCGCTAAAGTTCTGACCTTTTTGAGCCTGACGAAACGATTAAAAAATCTATTCATGAATTTTTTCATGAAAAACCTCCTATGGTTAATTATTCTGTTTGTATTTGCCGTAGAGGCGGGTGGATTTCTCCACACGGCGGTTATTTGCATCTTCGGTATCGGTTTCTGATACCGAAGATGCTTGTAGCAACGGCTGATCATTCCTTTGCTATTCTCTCGCCCGCTTCTGAACGAGAAATTGATATAACCTTAAAATTCTTATTGGTTGTGCTCTGCCTTCACTTCTACCCGTCTGTTTTTAGCGTCTTCGGAATTGAGTTCCAGGTAACAACATTTCCCTTCGGATTCGACGATCACGTTGTTGTATTCCCGTTTTTTCAAAACCTTTTCCACGGCTTGCGCTCTTTTTAACGCAAGCTTTTGGTTATATTTTTTTGATCCTTTCGAATCGGTATAACCGGTCACATAAAGTTTCATAAAATGTTCGCTGTCAGGGTCACCCATTGCCAAGTCCCCGCGATCGGCGATAAAATCAAATAGGCGCTTTTCGTCTGTTTCTGAAATCTTTGAGGAGTTAAATGGAAAATAAATGGTGAGCGCTTTAGGAGGTTCAGGTTTGGCGGCCTTAACTTCTTTAACAGAAATTGTTTCGAGAAGAGCCTTTTTAACCATTTCGCCGAACGCGGCATTGCTTTGTTCTGTGGGGACAGAACCGTTTAAAGACGAGGTGGGAGCGGGTTGAATGGCAGGATAACCTCCGCCGGGTAAAGAAGAAGGGGTCATTCCCTGGATGATTTCCTTCTGGGTTTTATGAGTTGGGACAGGGCAGGCGTTTTTGCAAAAGCGAAACCCACTTGGATCCTGCAAAAGAGTAAGACCTAATAATAATGTTGCAAATGGCATTCTTATCTCCCCGCTACCTGATTTTCGAATGTAAGATGGTGGTGGATCTGCCAGGCATATTTGGCCGCTTTTAACGGATGAGTCGCGTTGTAATGCCCGATGGCGGACCAATTTTCCCCGTACCGGTTAAATAAGGTCCTCAGAATAAAAGCGGACACATAGATGTTCTGGCACGCCTCCATGAGTCTCGCCCTGGAAATTCCGAACTGTTGCAGGGTGGGGAGCCACCGCTCGTTAATCTGCATCAAACCTAGATCCTTTGTTCTGTCTTTATTCGTATGCACTGCGTTTGGATTCATCTTCGACTCATGTTTGGAAATCGCCCTCAATAAATGGGGCGATATTCGGTACTGGCCTCCTGCCTGGTCAAAACAGCTTTCCCCAAGAGCGATTGACGGGAATAAAATAAGAATCAAGAAAACCCATCGCATCGGATTCCATTCACCAAAAAAAAAGGGACAAGCAGATAACGTTAAAGTTATCCAACCTGTCCCCTAACTGCTTCCCCCCCATCCTTCATTAAAGGGGTACACACTATGCTTCGGAGGATCAGTTATTGAATTAAGTTAGGCTTGCGTTAAGCCCTTTGGTTACTTTTAGTACCAGCTCCTTGTTTTTCTTGGGAGATTTCAGCTTAAAAAGAATATATAGGTCCTTTTCTAATCGTTGCGGCGCCTCAAATTCAATTTCTTTGGTTAAGACAGTGATCTTGATTTTTTCATTCATCGGTTATCAGTCTTCAAAAAAATGATTAAATGTTCATTCAAAATTAATATCGCCTTCTTTTGTTAACGTAAGTGTTAAATGTTCCACCTTGTTATCTGGTAAAAGAACCTCAACTGGCAACTGATAGCGATCGTTTACAAAATCTGATTCTGCCAACTCAATTGTTATCTTCCTGGTTTTCGGAGTAACGATTTCGGTTTCATTAATAGTCCATACGAAACCGAGTTCATCGAGTTTCTTGATCATATCCACTGACAGCCTTCCTTGCGACCGAGCTTTTTGAAGTTTGGAAAACCAGAACCCCAGTTTTTTGCCATCCATCATATAATTCTTTGGTACCTGGCAAGTTCCGTGCTTTTCTTTGAAAGCGGCTAATAGCCCGTTATAATTCTCAAAACGGGAGGATTCTGGGATCCACTCAAAATCAATATTATTTTCTGTTGTATTCATCGTAAAATTTTCTCCCATCTAATCGATAATCTAATTATTCTTTAAAGAATCCAAAACATATTTTAATGACACTTCCTGGTTGTCGTCGGAAAATATCCATTTCATGCCATAGCGGAAATACCGTATCCCTTCAATATATCGGAGCTGGGCCCAAGCGCGTTGAGCATTAAACCGGAATCTCTTGTTTTGGCAGTAGAGATACATTTCCACGATGGTGTTCTTCGAAATACTTCCGGAGCGGGCGAAGTCTTCTTCGAAGGTGGCTTTGGCAGGATATAAGAAGCCCATTCCTCCGGGGCTGATATCTATTGTATGGGACGAATGTTTTTCTTCTCGGGAGACGCGACTGGTATGATTGAGCGGTCTAAGATAAAAATCAAAATCGAGAACTACAGGGATTCGATCAGATGATTGAATTCTTTTTTCCTGGACGAGTTCGATTAACTCCTTCCCTTCTGAACTATCTCCGTATGTCACTCAACCTCCCGTCTAAAAATTAAAAGTTGTGTTTTGCTCTACCCGGTTGAATGAGCAACTTCCGTGCCAAATTAATTTCAAAAAAAGAGGAACAAAAAATGAGAAAAGCCCATTTTAAAAGGAAATCTGCATTTTGGTTGACGGTAGACTTCAAGCTGTTTCAAATCGGTTAACGGTAGACTTTAGGGGGGATTGAGCAGGTTGACGGTAGACTTTTTGCTATTTCAAACCGGTTGACGGTAGACTTTTGATGGTTTTGACTTGGTTGACGGTAGACTTTTTGCTATTTCGAGCCGGTTGACGGTAGACTTTTGATGGTTTTGGCATGGTTGACGGTAGACCAATAAGCATTTATCCACAATGAGCTACTTAGAGAGAAGGAGCTAATGAACCTTTCCTATTCTTCAAAATAAGAATGATCAGATCGTATTTGTCTTTTGGAATCCCTTTGTTAATTAAATTTCCTTTTTCATCCACCTCAATTTTTTTCAACCATTTTGAAACCGCCTGTTTTGAGACATACACGGCATTTGCCAAATCGCGTTGGCTTAGTTGATGTGTCTGCATCATCTTTTTTATTTTATCTTCGGAGGAGTGACTTTCATTTTTTTGTTCATTGAGAGGCGGCGTGTTTCCAGTGTCAATCCACTCTTCAATGGTTTTAATTAAATCAGCAGATATTCCCCTTATTTCTGTTCCACCCGATGAATCGTAGTTAAACCACTTGAAAATAGTTGATTTAGCGATTCCTAGGATTCCAGCCAATTCTCTTTTACTAATTTTCCGCTCAATCATTTTCTCTTTTAATCTGGATATGAGGCAAACCTGCTTTTTCCCTGGGTTTTCAGACGAATAAAGAGAGATATAATGAATGAACGGGCTCCCTTTAGATTGTTCTTTTTGTAAAAGCATTTTGGGATCGATTTTAAGGTCAGGAAAATGATCAACACTCACGTCATCCGCCCCGCTATCCTCAAAGGCAATATCAAGCTTGCCATGCAGTTCCCGGATATTACCAGGCCAGGAGTATAACATCAGGTACCGGTGGACATTGTCAGGAACCTTCTTGGACTTTCCATGTCTGAGATTAAGGGAATTCACGTAATCATCAACCAGAAGAGGAATATCTTCCTTTCTTTCTTGAAGCGATGGAATACGAATCGAAACTTTCTCGATTCGATATAACAGATCTTCCATAAACTTTTTTTCTAATACCATTTGTTTAAGATTTTTGTTCGTAGCGCAAATGAGCCGCGCGTTAATTTCTTTGGACTCCTGGCTTCCCAGCGGTTTGTATTTTTTATCTCCAAGGGCCCGAAGGAGTTTGCTTTGACTTAATAAAGGAAGGTTTCCAATCTCGTCGATAAAGAGCGTTCCTTTCGTTTTATCGAAAAAACCTAATTTGTCTTTATCACATCCGGTGTAAGCTCCTTTTTTGGCTCCAAAGAATTCGGCCTCAAAAATATTGTCTGAAATTTCTGTAACGTTCACCGTTTCCATTGAATATTTAGAACGCGACGGGTGATAACAATGAAGAGCGTCCGTGGTCAGCGTCTTGCCCACTCCAGATTCCCCATAAATTAGACAGTTCTCGTTTCCGTTAGATCTTCTTAAGATCATTTTGTAGAGTTTGATCATCGCAGGGCTTTCACCCAGCATCAGTTTGCCATCACCCACCGACAGGCCATGATATTTTTTAATGGATTCAAAGATAAATTTTTCGTGAATAATATTTTCCAGCGATTGAATGATTTCGGATGGGGTTGGCGCAAGCACTGGAAATATCGAATCTGAAATTGGAGTCGAGGAAACAATATAGTTTTTTGAAGAGTCATTAAGGTGCGATTTGATAAGAAGATTGATAAACTTCCAGGGTAACTTTTTGTTGTCGGTTTGGCTGATCAGGAAAATCGCCGGATTTGTTTGATTGGTACAATGAATAGCTGATTTCAGGCAGGTAATAATTTTTTCTTCGACCCGAAGGGATTTGGCTATTTCTTTCCACGGAATAGAGGTAGGTTCCTTCTCAAATATAACAATTTTACCTAATGTTGTCATAAACCTCTCCAAAATTGGATTAAAACAAAAAACTTTTAACTTTATCTGCTGGTGTTCTCACCGCTTTGATCTCTTATGGACAATCGTGAAACCCTTCTTTCCTCGATTTCATATAAGAAAGCACAAGGGCTTGATTATTCTGATCCAACGAAATAAATTTAAGACCAATTTCGAAATGATCTTTGATGGGTTTTACCCACATGACAGTCGCCTGCAAACATTCAGAGACATTTCCAACTTGATGATCAAAAAAATTGAGGATTAAAGTTACCTCTTCATCAATCTCTATTTGTTTGGGACTTATTACTTCGATTCCGCTGGGACCAATAGTGATTCCAGCTACTTCGACCCTTTCCTTAGAATCTCTTGAAACCTCCACCCATCCAGACAACCGGTTGACAATCTTGGGATATTGACGATTATTTTCCATAATCTTTTATTCTCTTCCTTTTTCATGATTAAAAAGGTTTTATATTTCCTTCAACCGATATTTGTTTTAACACGCTCGTAAAAAACCGTCCCCTACTTGTTCTAATTTGACCCCGGTGATAAGCATCACGGGTTTCAGAGAGAACCCTGTAAATAGTAGATTCAGGGTATTTTGAGACAACCGTCTCATAAAACTTCCGGCTATGTTCATCTCCTGTCACATCGAGAATTTGCGAGACCAGATCCTGCTGGACGAGGTTAAGGTTCTTTTCAGTCTGAATATATATCGGTTCTTTATGAGCGACCAGCTTATATTCCGTGCCATCAACGGTCCTTTGAATATCCAGGACGATTCTGCCGGTGGAAAGGGGTAAGGTGTTGACCTGTTTAATCGCTCTTTCGACTAATCGTTTCCGATCGGCAGGCCAATGGTATTTCCCCTGAATATTCAGATCTTCTCTCAATAACTCAGGGATCCTCCTTTCCCATTTCCATTTATCAGACATGACAATATCAAGAAAAGTGTAAAGCAAAAGGGCGAGCTCTCCCCGGATACCCATTGCGATGTCCAAAAGGATCGGCTTCGTATGATTTTGGGAAAGGTTTTGATCAATATATTTATTGATCCTGAAATAGCTTTTAGACTCTTCCGATTCCTGGTCAATCATCCAGAGCCTCAATTCCTCCAAAAGTGTAATCGGCTCTTCGAACTGAATATATTTTTTTCTCTCGTTATCGAAAAACGAAAATTGCCAGGTAATCGGCACGGTCCGTAGCCGGCGGAGGGAGTTTTTAATCTGGCCCGGGGTGTCCGCACCCCAGGAAATATCCATAATTCGAACAACCTCTCTTAGACTCAGGCAGATTGCGCCTGAGTCCGTCCTCTTCCCTTCATACCAGAGTTTCTGTAAAGCCAGCCATGTTTTATAATCAAACGTTGTGAGAGAGGTATTGTCTATGGAGTGAACAATGATCCGGGCCAATACTTTTTCATTCCCATTCTCGGCAACCCAATTTTTCACTCTAGGTTTACTTAAAGCTACCGAATGAGAAGGTGCAAAAATAAAGCTTGAGAATTTGGCGATATTCAGTTCGATTGCCAGAGGGTGATCTTTAGTTAAAGATTTTGAAGAATTTAACTCTATTTTCATTCTTAAAGAACCGTTGAATCGTTTTTCCAAACAACGTTAACGTTTATAAATACGCTTAAATATAACGCTCAGCCAAAAATAATCATATTTTGCTTAATGAAATTAACAAGTTGGAATCAGAAGCCCCGCATGAAACTCACCAATTCCCCGTACGAACCTCACCATTAAAGGGTTATTGACCCGCATGAAACTCACCAAAAACCGTATGAACCTCATCAATTTCCCGCATGAAACTCACCAGTAGAAAGACCTTCATAAAAAACTGTGGATAACTGTTTTTTAGAAATCTGAGAGAAAATGATCATTAAAACAAACAAAAATTAAAAGTAACCAGTTTCTAATATAGCAAGAATAAAACCAAATCAGATACTTTTATAATTTTTAAAATACGTCAATAAAAACAATGATTTATATTTGGAAAAATTTTTCCAGGTTGAAATTTCTACAGTTTAAAGAAATTTTCTTCCGTATTTTTTTTCCAACCAAGAAATATTTTTCCAAAAAACCAATAGAATTCTTTATTAAGATTGTTTAAACTCTGTTTTGGAAAAATTTTTCCACGCCAAAAAAACAGATAAAGGGGTACCTATGCCTGTCAAAATTCTTGTAGTAGAGAGCGATAAAAGGTGGTCTTTAATTTATAAATCTGTCCTAGGAAAGAATTATGAATATGTTGAATTCAACTCTCCAGAAGAAGCGGCCGCGTCGATAGATTCGACTAAACCGGACATTATTCTCCTGGAACTGAAAAATGACATTCAAAATTCTGGATTAAAAAATATAGAAACGTTGAAACGGCCATGGAACAAGATTATTGCTATTACTGATTTCGATGATACCTACCCGCTTGAAAAAGCCATTGATAACGGTGCCTCCGAGTTTATCGAGAAAGACTCTAACCTGACAGATATTTTAAAGCTCCGGATAGAGAACATCGCCCGCGCTTTGATTGTTGAAGAGGACCTCCAGCAAATGGATCATCATGATCTCGGGTTTCGCTATCACGAAAAAGAAATTATGATTGGAACCTCTCGGATTATGAAAAAGCTATTTGCAGAGATCAAGAAAAAGGCTGGATCAAACGACTCGGTATTAATTACAGGCCAAAGTGGCGTGGGGAAAGAGTTGGTTGCAAGAGCGCTCCATTTTAAAAGCCAAAGAAAGGACAAGCCTTTTATTTCTATTAATGCAGCCGCGATTCCGGAGGAAATCATTGAAACAAATCTTTTTGGATACGAAAAAGGGGCTTTCACCGGGGCAGATAAGACAACGATCGGTATTTTGGACGAAGCGAATGGCTCGACTCTGTTTGTGGACGAATTTCATCACCTTGCCCCAGCTCTCCAGGCAAAATTGCTGAGAATTCTTGGGGAACAGGAATATATACCTGTGGGAAGCACAAAAACCAAGAAGATCGATGTGAGATTTATCTTTGCAACAAATGAAAATCCGGAAGAGTTGGTTCAAGCGGGTTCAATACGGCAAGATTTTTATTTCCGCATCAATCAGCTCAGAATTCATGTTCCGAATCTACAGACCAGAAAAGACGATATCCCATGGCTGGCGAATCATTTTATAAAAGAAATAAACCTATCCTTGCCGGCAACTGAAAAATTTGAGTTCTCCAGGGAAGCAATCGACCACATGGTTAATTATGACTGGCCTGGAAACGTTCGGGAATTGAAAAATGCGATCAAAAGAGCGGTTATGGATTGTACTGATCGCTTTATAAGGCCTCAACAATTGAATCTGTCCGTAAATTCCAATCCGTTTGCCAGTTTGTCTCACACCGAGAGTGATTCAGAATTTCACTTTTCTTGTTCCTTGAAATCGATGGACGAAACAGAAAAACAATTCAAAAAAGCCTATTTATCATGGGTCCTCAAACAAAATAATGAGGATAAAAGCAAATCGGCATATTTGCTGGGCATTTCGACTAAGACTCTTTCGAATTACCTGAAATATTGATTTTCACTTTTGCGATTGATGATCCGTTTACCCTCGCCAAACCCAATCCGATGAAAGGATAATTTAAGGCTTGAAGTGTAAAATATTAATCTTAATCGGATTCCTTCTATCTTTTTTCCTGTTAGAGAGTTCCTCTGTAATTGGATCCGGGGATTCTGTTGCCATTTTAATTGGATCGAATGTTGGTCCTTATCTGGAATCTCGTGACGCATTCCTTGAAAAGCTACAGCCTGAAAGAGCTGAAACCTTTTATTTGAATCGCCTTTCTGAAAAAGAAATCGAGGCAAAAGTTCAGACAGGAAATTTCAATCGTATCTACGCCATTGGCGAAACCGCCTTCGTCTTCGCAATTAATCATTTTCAATCAAAAGATATTGTTTTTTCCTCCGTACTGAATCCTTCGAAATATTTAAGAGAGGAGGCTTTAGGAAATATAAGAGGAATATCCGAAATGATCCCGGGAGATCTTTTTCTTGAGGTCATAAATGAAATTTCCTTCAAAAAGAAAATCCTTTTACAAACCATCAGCGCGCCAGAGTCATTAAAAGATTTTCTTCCCCACAGTGATTACGAAAATGATTATAGAGTCGTCCTGGTACAGGATTATAAGGATGCCCTTAAGTATCTTTTGTCTCCTGTTATATCACAGGACCGATCGATCATTTTAGCGGCCCCTTCCCAGGCCACCCTGGTCGATGTCTTCATTTTTAACGGAATAAAGCTTTCCTTGGAGAACAGAATTATATATCCCGGCTATTTCAAAAAGATGGCAGAGGCCGGATGCCTGTTTGCTCTATCGGCCAATCCGCATAACAGCGGAATCGAAGCGGCAGAAATCATACTTCAGGGGAAAAAAGGGATTCAGCATTTTGAAAGTCTAAATCAGGTCGATCTGAGTCTCAATCTCAAAACAGCAAAACTATTAGGGGTTTCCATTCCGGAAGAACTAATAAGAAAAGCAAAGGCGGTTTATTGATGAAAAAACTGTCTAGGAAAATATTCTTATATTTCTCTCTGCCGACCATCCTGATACTGGGTCTGATTCTAGCCTCCCTGCTGGTCTATTTTCATAGAACCATGCAAGGGAAATTCATCGATAGGTGGGTCTCTTATACGCGTTTTATGACCAAAGAGATCACCCCAGGGGTCACCATTGAAAATCAAATTCTAATTTTACCGGTATTGTCACGGTTTGTAGATGATCCGGCCGTGGATGGGGCAGCGGTGTTTTCAAAGTCAAAAAATAATATTACAAACATTAAGAAGGACAACAATCCAATTCTTTTTTCAGACAATTCTAAAGGGCAAGAGACTGAC
>JBGPKT010000063.1:0-13386 GCA_041486115.1 Nitrospiria bacterium
CGTAATATGCGGGGTGACTACCAGTTCCAGCTTGGCGCTAATCGTGGTCACGCCGCTGGTCGCAGAAGAGCCGGTCGCAGATCCGCCGCTGCTTACGCCGCTTGTAATCAGCGTGGCTGTGGGAATTAAAATTTCAGAACCGCTTGAAATCCGGGCTTCTTTGTTATCCAGCGTCAATATCTTGGGGTTTGATAAAATTTTTCCTTTGCCGGTATCTTGCATGGCCGACAACTGCAAGTCTAACAGGAGGTTATTGGCGATATTAGCATAGGTGAACCCCAGGGACCCTCCGGATCCAGGCCCGACCAAAGCCGGAAGGTTGACCGCAAACGGAGCGCCACTCATGCCTGTCCCCCCGCCCAAAGTACCCCCGGCCATCGTCATATTCCCTCTGGTGTAGGAGCCTCCCCATTGAATCCCCAGTTCTCTCGTAAAATTCGTACTGGCCTCGACAATTCTCGCTTCAATCATCACCTGCGGCGTCCTGGTATCGAGGGTCTTGACTAAATCGGCGATTCTATCCACATTTTCAGGAATATCTTTTATGATTAATGTATTTGATCTGACAACGGTAGAAATATTCCCTTTTTTGGTTAATAAGCCTCTCACCGATTCCTGGAGTTCTTTCACGCTGGCATAACTGACCGGAATCATCCGGGTCACTAAATCTTCTTCCCCCTCGGGAGATACCGGTTTTGAAACGGTCAGGATCGATCCGTTTTTACTGGCCCAGAGATTCTGGTTTTTCAAGATCGCTGCCAGCGCCTCATTCAGGCTCACGTTTTTAAAACTTAACGTCACCTTCCCTTTTACCTCCTCGCGGATGATAATGTTCAACTGATTCTCTTGCCCGATTGCCCGGAGGACATCTTTAATATCCGCCTCCCTGAATTCAAGAGAAAAATGGGGAATCCCCTCCCGGCCTTCTCCCAGGGGGGAAATTCGGACGATCTGCTCCTGACACCAGGCATTATCAATAAACAGCAGAATTAGCCCGAAACAGAACAACAAGATCAAACGCTCTGATTTTTTCATAGTCCATATCCTTTTTTTCATTGGCTTTCCGATAAAAAAGGGAGGATTCGAAGCTCTTTGGTTCCAAAACCCCCTTTTAAAATGACACGATCCTCTTCGATCTTATAAACCGTTCCACCCTCCACCCGATTCCCTTCAGAAACAATCTGATTGTTCAAAATGGCGGTTTTCCCCCCTGTTTTTCCGACAATAATACCGGTTAATCTCCACTGTTCCACATGAACGACCGAGGGGGCTGAATGATTTAATACCTTTTTTTTGGGAAGGTGAAAGGGGTCGGGATTATGATCCAGCTGCTCGGACGCTGGGGCCCCGATCACGGGATAAATATTGAGTAAAAATATCAATGTTCCAAACAAAAAAGGGAGAATTCGTTTTTTCATCCTTCGTCCTTTTTGATCCGGGTTAAAACCAGTAATTCCGCGTTGATAAAAGGAGTTTCATTTTCAAGGGTTTCTATTTTAACCCGTTCAATTTTAACCGGCTGCGGAAAATGGTCCAATCTGGAAAGGTAAGGGACCATCTCTCTAAATTGCGTTTTCACTTTAACCTGTACCGTTAATAAAACATCTTTTTTCCCTTCGGTGAGCGACACGGGCCGGAAAGAGATCACCTCAACCGATTGTCCCGCCGATGAGAGGGTCATTTTTTCCAATACCTGGGACATTTTTCGTTCATTAGCGGTCAAATGATCGGCCGAAAGGGCTCTTTCTTGAATACGGGCATTGATTTGTTTTACTTCTTCGTTCATTCGGGCGATATTTTTTTCTTTTTCAGCCACCCTGTTTTTTATCTGGACCTCTTCCGTCCTTAATAGGATTAAGTCACGATTTTTTGAGTTGAAAAACAGGCCGCCGGTAACTATGATCAGAAGGGTTAACGCCACTCCCAGATAAATCGGGTCTCTGTAGATTTTCCCTAAAACGGGATAGGGCTTAAACACCGTCAAATGAGTCATATTTTGTAAAAAGGTCAATTGATTTTTCCCGTTATCTCAAAATGAATATAATGATCTTCTGGAGCTTCCCCTTTCAGGGTATAAATAAGCCGGATATGCGAAAAGAGCGGTTGGCGCTCAAGCCGGGACAACAACAGCGTTACAGAGGCATAGGTCACCGCAAAACCGTTGAATTTAATTTCCTTAAACGCCGGTTGATCGGTTCCCTCTTTTTTTACCCCTCCTTCAATACTTTTTAGCCATGCCCCTTCGGGGACGATCGAGCCGGCCACTTTTAAAATGTCAATCCAGCGGATCGCTTCCTGAAATGAGCCTTCATTTTCCGCCTGGCCGTTTTTTTGAATAAACAATGTAAGATCCTGCTCAACTTTTGAACGCTCCGCGAATGTCGCATTGAGTTTTGTGAGTTCGATTTTCGTATTCTTCAATTCGATGGCTTTTGCCCCGATCATCCATCCCAGCCCTAAAATCAAACAGATCAGCCACCCTGCCGCCAATTTGGGTTTGATTTTCCTCAGAGGATCAAAAATAAATTCATCCGTAATTAAATTTATTTCTCTCTTCATGCCGGCTGCTCCGGAATTTTACCCCGCAAAGCCAGGCCGACGGAGGAAGCCCAGAGCGAGCTGACCGGGTTCAGTTCCTTAAGAAGACCGGCCGGACCGGTCATAGAAGAGAAAGGGTTTTCAAGAACCACCGGAAAATCAAACTGGGTTTCGACGTAGTCCCGGAATCCGGGCATGAGAGGAGTTCCACCCATTAAAATCATCTTGTTGATCAGACCTTCCCGAAACTGTGTCCGGTAATAATCTATCGATCGCTGAACTTCCAAAACCATCCGGTCTATTTCCCCTTTGATCGCTCCCTCGGTTTCTGGGTCGGAAAACCCTCCTTCTTTTTTAAGGATTTCCGCCTCTTCGAAAGAAACCGATTTTTTTTCCATAATCGCCCGTGTGAGGCCGTTTCCTCCCAGGTAGATCTGACGGGTAAACCGCAGCACCCTTTCGCAGGAAATATTGACCTCCATTTTGGAGGAACCGATGTCGATAAAAACAATCTCCTGGTTCATCTCGCCGGGATGGTTAAATTCGACGACTTTCAATAAAGCGAGCGGATTGACATCCATGAGACGGGGATAAATTCCCGCTTTCCACAAAACGCCCAAACCTTCGGATAGGTCGCTTTTGTCAACGGCAACCAGAATAATTTCGAGAATATTTTGATTTCCTTCAGCTTTTTTTTGCAGAACCGCATAATCCATTACCCGTGTCTCTATCGGCTCTGTGATCAGTTTTTTGGCTTCCCACCGGACAGCCTCATCCAGTTCATTTTCGGGCATGACGGGAAATTTCAGATAGCGGATAAAAGGGGGCCTCCCCGCATAATTCATCACGATTTGATCTTTTTTCATGGCATGGTTTTTAAAAATGGACTTCAAGCCGATCACTTTTTCAGCCTCATAAAAGCCGCCTCTATTTCCGGCATCGGCTTCTCCGGATTCGGAATCGAGAGGTCGTTGATCGGTACTCCGGCGATTTCTGGGAGAGAGGGGGATAAGGGCGGCATAATCGAGAGAAAGCTTGTTTTCTTTTTTTGAAACGATAGAAAGCTTGATACTCGAATCTCCGATATCCAATCCCATAAGCGGATGATTATAATTCACCGTTTTTTTCCTTTGACTTCATTGATTTCGTTTATAGCCTGCTCGTAAGCCGACCGGTGCCGGTATCCTTTTTTCAGGTATTTCCAGATGATTTCAATTTTTAGGCAATCTTCTTTTGAATAATCCCTCGATTCCAGATCGCCCATCGGAATCCGTTTGGGCGAAACATATCCTTTTTGCTCCAGATAATAGAGTTTATGGCGTGGAATTTTAATTTTTTTTAAAATTTCAGAAGTTCGCATATTTGAGTTTGTCCGGCGTTTTGGTGTTTAAAAACAGTAAGAGTTTTAAATTTAACTTTCTACAGTTGAATTCAATTTAAAAGGCTCAATATGAGCCTTTGACTTTAAAGATACCGCCTAATCTGAATTTGTCAAATCACTGAAGCACTTCCTGCCAGGAGATATTCGGGCGTTTAGGCCCGAAGATAAATACACTATTTAATTGGTTCGTCGTCACTACGCCGCTTTGAGAGTCCTTTAACCATGTTGTTCCGCCCCAGTGAATCAGAAGCCCATTGCTACCAACAGCCCAGCAATCAGCGGTGGTCACACAGGTAACAGACCTAAGGGTAAGATTGATGTTCAAAGCCGTATTGTCTTGAACTGACCAGACCGCTCCATTCCAGTGAATTGTAAGCGGCCTCCGGCTCGCGGCACCTCCGGCATTCCCCACCGCCCAACAATCACTTGAAGTAATACAGGTAATCGATCTCAGGGTCACGCCTACCGGCGAAGCGGCCGACGCCCAGGTACCATTATAACGAATGATAGTGCCATTGCTACCTACCGCCCAGCAATCATTTGCTGCGACACAGGTTATGGCTCTTAACGTGTTGTTTGTAATAGAAATGCCACAACCGGATGCTGAGCTCGCTATCGTACAGGTGCCGCTCTGGGCATCAGAATACCATCTCACCGGGGTCAAATAAATTATAGTACCATTTGCTCCTACCGCCCAGCAGGTGGCAGAGCCGTTACAATAGACCCCGTTGAGATTTTGATTAATGTTGAGATTTGAATTGGAATCGGCCCAGAGAGAGGTTGTCCCATTCCAGTAGAGGGTCTGAGGTTGATTTGCCGCAACTCCACCCGCATCTCCAACCGCCCAGCCATCTAAATAAGAGTTCATAAAAATGCCTCTAAGGGCCAGGGTGGCTGCCGCCCCTAATACATAATTCGACCATGGCAATGACCCATTCCAACGGATCATGTTGTTATTTCCCGTTCCCCCATTATCAGATGTTGCCCAACCATCAGCAGGAGAGGTCAAATAAACGGAGGTTAAATTCCCGAGGTTTGGGGGAGCGTTCCCAGTCTGATTTGTCCAGACGGAACCATCCCATCGTAACATGGTCGGATGTGTTGTGCCGCCACCAACTGTTCCTACAGCCCACCCCACCTGAAGAACATCGGCCATGCTAATCACCCGTTGATTGGTTCCGGCGCCTATTGTTGGCACTCCCCCGGTAGAAGTTAACGTACATTGAGTTTGGGCAATCCGAGTTCCACCTGAATGGGCTGACGTGGTACTTCCCTCAGCTCCCCGGATCGCCCCAAAAAAAGCGGTAGCACTTAAGGAGGTATAGTTAATTTTTTCCTTATCAATCATTATCTGGCCGAATGAAGCGTATCCATCGGTCGATAAACTAACCGATGTTGTAGGTATCGTGGTAACTAAATTATTAATTCCGCCGGCAGATAAAGTTGTCGGAGTCAGCGTATTGTTTAGAACCGACGTAACCTTAAATTGTCCGTTGCATAATGGAGTCGGGGTGCTAAATATTGTATTAACTGAACTTGCCCCCGTATCGCAGGTGTAGGTTGTTTGTGTTCCATCCTCTCTATTTAATAAATATCTTCCGGCTCTTTCCAATCCTCCTTCGGCGATATAAAGGGCCTTGCTGGAGTAGACCTCATTGACCGATTGAGTCAAATTGGTAGAAGAAAGGGACAAAAAGATTACCCCCATAAACGCGATTACTACCATCAAAAAGATCACGGCGAGAAGCGCCACCCCCGATTGATTTTCGCGAATCACCATTAAAATCCTCTCGGATGAACCGTGATCTGCAAAGGAAGCGTCTCCCCCCCTTGAATGGGAATTATATTAAGAGTCATGTTCCAGATAGCGGAACAGGAGGAGGGGGGAATCGTAATAACCGCCCCGGAAGAATCAGAATAGGTAAAGGAAAAACTGCTCAGATTATCCGCAAGAATGTTGCCCCCGTCGGTCAAGGTGGTTGTTCCGTTATAAATGTACGTCATTGAGTTTTCTTGAATATCGGTAAAACTCAATGTGGTGGCGGTGCACGTTGAGACGGCCGACGGGTTTTTGATCATCCGGATTTCTCTCGCCATCCGTTCCAGTGCCAGACGCCCCTGGTTTAAAGCCGCGGAATAATTGTCTTCTTTCTGATACGTTTTGGCCGCCTGGCCAATCAGGAGACTTGCGGTCATCGCAATTAATCCTATCAGGACGATGACAATGACCAACTCCACCATGGTAAATCCCTTTTGGTTTTGGAAGGGTTTAATCAGGCCCATTTAATAACTTCCTATTAAAGTCGCGAGGGTGAGGGTTCCAGCGTTTGAGGTCATGGTCACCGTGACGTTTTTATAATTGGTGGGTCCCGCTACGATAGTGTTTAATGCAGCAGGATTGACGTATCCGACGCTGAGAACCCTTGTAAATGTTGCTGTTCCAAGAACGGGATTATCCGTTGTATTACCAACAGCGATGCTATTAAATCCATTTAAGGCTCTATTGGCGATGGTCTGATCCATCTTTTCCTGAGCCAGCTCTGACGCCTGAATCATGACAGAAGGGTCACCATTGCTCTGCGAATAGGTCTTAAACATGGCCATAAGACCAGACGTTAAAATGGCCAGTAAAACAATGGTAATAATCACTTCAATCAGGGTAAATCCGCGCTGGTTTCCGGTCATCTATCAACCCTCAAATATCTCCTATTACAAGATATATTTTAAGTGTATCGCTTTATGGAAAACCGTCAAGTTTGGGGTTAGTCATGGACAAGAAAAGGAAGTTTTGCCGGTTCCTGGTTTAACGGAAAGCGAACAGGTATTAGTATTTAAAATTGCTTTTTTGATCGTCGTGATAGCACAGGGAGCGGTTGAACAACCTGCGTAAGTACTCCCATCCAACGGAGTGCCGACTGAATTAAACTCGATATAATTGCCGGTAAATCCGGTTGGCCAATCCAAAGTCACGCCGACGTAATTTCCTGAATTCAACGTTACGACAAAGGGACTGGTATTGGTGGATGGATCTATCATATTGACCCAGCAGCACTGTTCAACAGCGTACCCGGAAGAGGTAAATCGTACTCGATAATGAACCCGGTGGGTCATCGCCGATTCCTGCGCAAAGATAATATCAGATTGAATTTTGCGCGCCGTCCCATAGACTTTGGTCGATGCTGTGTCTCCAATTAGTAAATTAACGGAAGCCCCTAAAATAGCGAGGATTAGAAGGACTATGATTAATTCTATAAGAGTAAATCCGGATTTTCTTTTGAGATTATAAATTGTAAAATAGGAGCTAAAGAAAAAACACACGCAGGATTTTTCCTGCGTGTGTTTTACAATCATACGTTGATTTAGCACTGAAGAGTTCCAATTGAACAGACGAGCCTTATCGGATCATTTACAGCTAATCCAGGTGACAGAGTCCATGTCTGAGTCGTTCCGTTGCCTCCTGCAGTAAGAGCTGCTGCACCTGTAAACGCATTTCCAACTCGAGTCATACCGGCTGGGCGACTACCACTGACACAGGTTTCCAAGGCCGATGCGGATGCTCCGACTGGAAGAGCTGGACCTGCAATAGTTGTTGCGGACATGCAAACGACTTTACTTAACCGCTCTCCTGCATAGTTAATTGCAACTTGACTCTTAAGCGCTGACATGTATCCTAAATCTGAAGCCTCCCTTGCATCCTGCTGCAGATTAACATACTGGGGAATGGCCACTGCGGCGAGAACGCCTAACACCACAATGACAATGATTAACTCAATTAATGTAAAACCTTTTTGATTTTTAAGATGTTTCATTCTTTTCTCCTTTGGTTAATGAATATTGAATTGTTGTAGGGACGGTTTTTCAACTGCCCTTGGATCAGGGCGATTCAAAAATCGCCCCTACGGGTTTCTATGGAATCATCTAATATTTCGGGGGACCTTTGTAAAACTCACTCAATACCCCCGGTGCCCCCGCGTTAAGTACCCCTAAAAGGGGTTGCTTCACCTGGTTCACCTCCTCTCTTAAATTATAACCGATCAATGAATTACCACAAGTTTGCGGTCATCCCCATGGAATCCGGAGGGGTGGTAGCCGCTACATAAAGCTGGCCGGATAACGGATCATAAAACCATCCCACACCCGCTCCCACTGCTGGTGGAGCCACTGCCCGGGAATCTGCCTCCGCCGGAGTGACTCCCTGAACTAATCTAACATTGGCCATAACAGTATTAGGAGGCATACAATTAGAAGCGGGTACACAAGTCGCTCCCGCCGGCCCGTCGATGACTCTCAAGAGATCTACGGGAGAGCCCGGACGCGACAAAGCATTATCATTCAACTCAGCGACGGTCGGCCATTGAGTGGCCCCTGTAAATCCGCTAAGTATCAGACGGGCGTGGAGTAAATTTATTCCACCCCTGATGGTGGCTAAATTTCCCTTGGTCGCTCCAATCTGGGCCTCAGTGGTTAAATCTTGATACCGGGTGACGGCTATCGCCGTTAGAATCCCCAGAATAACCAGAACGACCAAAAGTTCAATTAAAGTAAATCCTCTTTGGTTCCTTATAATAGGGGCTCGCGCCGCCCCCTCCACCGGCAGAGCCGGCTGGAGCCTCCCCCTCTCGTTCGCTTTGCTTACTGAGTAGCTATATAAATTTTTCATCTTTTAACGCCCTCCTTTAAAGACAGATATTAAATTCCACCATGGCATAAAGACGGCCAGCGCCAGAAACAACACCATCCCCCCCACCGCAAACAGGAGGATTGGCTCAATCGAGGACGCAAGATTCTTGACAGCAAACTCGACATCCCGGTCAAAATAGTCAGAAACTTTGATCAGCATCTCCTCCAGCTTCCCCGTCTCTTCTCCAATGGCCATCATCTGGATCACAATCGGTGGGAAGACACCGCTGATCTCCATCGGCTCAACCAGATTTTTCCCTTTTCGAACGCTTTCCCTGACATCGTTGACGACTTTTGCAATCACCGCATTCCCGACCACCATGGAGACCATTTCAAGGGTCTGTAAAATGGGGAGGCCTGATCGGGTCAGGTTTCCAAAGATTCTGGCAAATCGGGAAAGCGCTGTTTTAAGAAAAATATTTCCAAAAACGGGTAGTTTTATTTTCTGGCGGTCCCACTTCATCCGTCCCGATTCGGTATCGATATAGGTTTTGACTCCAAAGGTAACTCCTATTCCGATGATGAGAAAGACGATCCAGTAAGCGTGAAAGAGATGATCGGCTCCGATGAGGATCCGAGTCGGAAGAGGAAGAGGGACCTTAAACCCGGAATAGAGTTTGACAAACTGAGGAATCACAAAGGTTAACAAAATGATCACCGCAAAGAGCAATGAAAACAGGACGATTTTAGGATACCTGATTGCCGCCCGGATCCGCTCATCAGTCTCTTTGGCATGTTCGAGAATGAGCGCAAGACGGTCCAGGGTGCTGTCTAAAATTCCCCCCGCCTCTCCCGCCTTGATAAAATTGATATATAAAGAATCAAATATTTTCGGATGCTGGGCCATGGCGTCGGAAAGAGAACTGCCGGCTTCAATATCGGCGAGGATCCTGGTAACCGCTCCTTTTAAAAAAAGGTTTTCGCTTTGATCGATCAACGCCTGAAGGCTGTAGGTAATGGAAAGTCCTGCCGAAAAGAGGGTTTGCAGCTGGCGCGTAAAAACAATTAATTCTTCCGGTTTGATGGATTGACCGAGCCACAAATTTTTTTGAAGAAAGGAAAAGGAAAAAGAGGCCGATTCCGCTTCATGGATACCAACCGGTATATACCCGAGATGGTCCAGTTGAATGGCGACATCATCTCGCCGGAGACCTTCGATCGACCCTGTTATTAATACGCCCGATCTATCCCGGGCACGATATTTAAAAAGAGGCACTTTTCCTGTTTCCCTTACTTTTAAAACGTTTCTTCGGTTACTCTTAAAATCTCTTCCAGGGTCGTTTCTCCGGCCAGCACTTTGGCAATGCCATGCCCTCTTAAATTTTCCATCCCGCTCTTTCTGGCAACGGCTGAAATGTCGCTGGCAACCGATTTGGAGATCACCATTCTCCGGATGGAATCATCCATCGTTAAGATTTCATACAGGCCGGTCCGTCCTTTGTAGCCTGATTTTCTGCAGTTATTGCATCCTTTTCCTCTGGCAAATACCGCGTTGGCCGGAAGATGAAATTCATCAATGACCTCCGGGGCGGGAGTAAATTCTTCCCTGCAAGATGGACAGATTTTTCTGACCAATCGCTGGGCCAGGATCCCCAGGAGAGCGGAGGCAATTAAAAAAGATTCGATTCCCATGTCCATTAAACGTGCGATTGAGCTCGACGCATCATTGGTATGAAGCGTGGATAACACCAGATGTCCTGTTAATGCGGCCTGGACCGCGATCGAAGCCGTTTCTTTGTCCCGGATCTCACCTACCATGATGATATCAGGATCCTGTCTGAGAATATTCCGGAGGCCGGTGGCAAACAAAACCCCCGCCTTTGGATTGACCTGGACCTGATTGATTTTTTTCAACTGATATTCCACGGGATCTTCAATCGTCACGATATTTTTTTCCATGGAGTTAATCAGGTTGAGGGCGGCATAGAGGGTTGTTGTTTTACCGCTTCCGGTAGGCCCGGTAACCAGTATCAGACCATAGGGCATTTTCAATAATTTGTTAAATTGTGAAAGGTTTCCCGCTGAAAATCCCAATTGTGCCATGTTTAAAAAGAGACCGCTCTTGTCGAGAAGACGCAAAACAATTTTTTCTCCGAATATCGTGGGAAGCGTATTGACCCGGATATCGATTTCCCGCTCTCTAAGGGTTATCTGGATTCTGCCGTCCTGAGATATTCTTCTCTCGGAAATATCTAAATTGGCCATGACTTTTACCCTGGAGCAGAGACCCGAATGGAGCGATTTTGGGGATTGCATCACCTCCCGCAACAGCCCGTCGACACGGAATCGGATCCGGATGGTATCGGCATCCGGCTCGATATGGATATCACTCGCTCCATCCTGCACCGCCTGCGAAATAATAGAGTTGACCAGTTTGATGACCGGCGCATCTTCAACCAGCGCATCGCGCTTCGATTTGTTTTCCAGGTCATTGTCTGATGAGACGACAGGCTGAACCTCTTTGAGCGCATCATTAAGGGAGCTGTTTATCCCGTAGAACTGCTCGATGACCCGAAAGAGATCGTTTTCGGTCGTGACGACCGTCTGAACCTCCAGACCGGTCATTTTTTTGATTTCATCAATGGCAAAAATATTCAGGGGGTCGGACATCGCGACGGTCAGAGTTTTTCCCCGTTTGGAGACCGGAAAGACTTTATACCTGCGAGCGGTTGTTTCGGAGATCTCTTTCAAAACGTCCTGGTCGATGATGACATTCTCAAGAGACATGTGGGGAATCCCCATCTGGCTTCCGAGAACTTTAATGATTTCTTCCTCGGTCACATATTTAAGACTTCTTAAAATTGCCCCAATTCTGCCCCCTTTGGCCTTTTGTTCCAAAATGGCAGTTTCAAGCTGTTCGGGCGTCAGCAAGCCAGCCGCGATCAGCATTTCGCCCAACATTTTTCTTTTGAGTTTAGGTAAAGACATGGCTTCTCATTGTCTCAGACATTGTGAAAGTAACTCCCTTTCGACCTGCGAATCTATCAATCCACAGACCGGAGAAACAGTGGTTTTATTAAAGATAGCCGAGGATTGAAAATCTGTCAAAGCAGGAAACTGCTGTTAAAGGATTAAATATTTGAAATAGGAATTTTGAGGAATATTATTGAACGGTCTCTTCGATCCAGCGCAGATATTCCGAAGAACCTTCAATAAGGGGGATGGCGATAATTTCAGGAAGGGTATAGCTGTGAAGTGATTTGACTTTCTCGACAATCCCAGGGAAGGCGGATCTCTTTGATTTTCCGATGATCAGAACTTCATTCTCCTCCGCCACTTTTCCCTGCCAGAAAAAAACGGATTGGATCCCGGGAACGATATTGCCGCAGGCGATCAATTTCTCGGAAACGAGTACATGAGTGATTCTTTTGGCCTCTTCCACCGAGGGAGAAGTCATCAGGACGAGGATATACTGATTCTGCGGACTCATTATTGATTTGAAAGGACAAGCGTCGATTCCACGCCCGTTACCTTGTCTTTTAAAACTGCCTGATTGGGGTCGATATTTTTAAGAATAAAACTACCCGTGATGATCTCCTCTTTTCCCACAATCAAAAGCTCTCCCCCCCTTGAAAAAAATCCCTGTTCTTTTCCATTCCCCTTGTTCAGATATCCGAGATATTTGAATTCAGAAAGAAGCCGCATCGCCTCCGCCCGGGCCAGCTCTTCCGGCGAAGGGGCGGCGGGAAAAACCACCGGAGCGGGAGGAGGGGGTGTTTCAACTTTGGGTTTTGTAGGAGGGGATATATAAATCGGCGCAAAAATATTTTTGGTAATTTCGAGATTTTTCTTCGGGAGTTTCAAAAGGTCCCCTTTGACCGGAAGGTCCGGGGGCCGGCGCGATTCGCTTCCCCGGGAGACCTCCCCTTTCTTATACTTTAAAGGAACATGCTTCGCTCCCGGCTGAAGGTATTGATAAAAAAACAACCCGCTCCATGAGAGCGCCAGAAAGATTAATAGAAACATTTTTTTCGTTTGGGTCATATCTTCGTTTTCAACAGGGTCGATACCTTGATCTGCAACTCCAGGAGGCTCCCCTCTTTGCTCGATTTTCCCAGGCTCATATCTTCGATGATGTAGAGCGATCTGGAAGATTCAAGGTCCGCGATAAATCTCCGAATCGCTTCATAACTCCCGGTCACCGAAAAGGTAGAGGAGACCCTGAGGAAATTCCCCTCGAGCGCCTCTTTTTGATAGGTGACCGAAGGGACATTTAAATGGTATTTTTTGGCCAGTTCCCCCGGGATATTTATAACCTGGGTATAACGCCCCTCCTCCTCAAGGAGATTTCCGAACTGGATGAGTTTTTCTTCGACCCTTTTTTGCCGGAGGAGCTCCCCCAGCTCGGTTCTCATCTCTTTCAGCCGGTCTTCTTTCTTCAAAAGGGCCTGATCGGATGCCCTGAAAACGAAGAAGTAGGAGATCAGGAATATCCCAGCCAGTATCCCCAGGAAAACGGACTCTTTTTTATAAAAATGTAAATGGTCAAGATCCGGCATTTTCCCCTTTTTCTTCATAATTCAAATGGACCAGAAACTCTATCCGGTCTCCTTTCGACTGTTTCTGGTCGAGTAGAAAGATATGGTTGAACCGGGAAGTCCTCTCAAGCTGAAGGATCAGGAGGGTTAAATCTTTTAACGTCAGGGCTTCGCCCGAAAGGTTGACGCTCTGGTCGGTATACCGGGGTTCAATTTTTTTAATAGAAATATTTTTGGGGATCGCTTTTTCGAGATCGTTTAAAAAACCTGTCCATGAAAAAGATTTTTTTTGGATCACCTCATTGACGA
>JBGPKT010000064.1:0-12878 GCA_041486115.1 Nitrospiria bacterium
CCGGCCAGAAAACAGAGGGCCTGCGCTTCGCGGTTCAACAAAAGCCTCCCCGCAGATAACCGGATGCGCGAAAGGGGCATTAAAATCCTTGCCGCGGCGATCATCCTGACCAGGTCAAAAGAATCGACCTGCGGGGCATCTTCAAGCGGAGTCCCCTTGACCGGAATCAACAGGTTAATCGGAACCGATTCCGGATGAGGATTGATTCTCGCCAGTTGAGCCAGCATGGCGCAACGGTCCTGAATGGTTTCGCCCATTCCGATAATGCCGCCGGAGCAGACCGATATGCCCGCATGCATCACATGCGAAATGGTATCGAGTCGGTCCCGGTAAGTCCGGGTCGTAATGATTTTCGGGTAAAATGCTTCGGAGGTATCCAGATTATGATTATAAGCTGTCAAACCGGCTTTTTTAAGTTGTTTGGCCTGGCTTTCGGTTAACATGCCAAGCGTGACGCACACTTCCATCCCGGAACCGGCGATCTCTTCGACCACCTGAAGGACCTGGTCAAAATCTTTGCCTTCTTTAACCTCCCGCCAGGCGGCCCCCATGCAAAAACGGGTAGCCCCTTCTTCCCTGGCCTTTAAAGCCGCCTTGAGAATGATGCCGGTTTCGAGCATTTCCGAACGGTCTACCGGAGTCTCATAATGAGCGCTTTGAGGGCAATAACCGCAATCTTCAGGGCATCCTCCGGTTTTAATCGAAAGAAGGGTGCAAAACTGAACCCGGGTGGGATCATGATGCTGACGATGGAGGTTTGAAGATTGGAAGATCAATTCGGGAAAGGGAAGATGATAAATATGAGAAACTTCGTCTGTCGTCCAATTATACCGCGGTCTAAAAGCCATAACCTTTCCCTTTCCTTTTTTTTTAAATAAAAAGGTAGGCTAATCGACCTTAGAAATCAAGGAGATTCTTCCCTTGACAGGTTCAAACGATTTCCCTAAAATAACCTCTCCAATGTGACCTTAATTGGGGAGTCGTCTAGTGGTAGGACAACGGACTCTGACTCCGTTTACAGGGGTTCGAATCCTCTCTCCCCAGCCATTCTTTTTCCGTTCCAGACAGACTGCCGCTTCATTTTATCCCGGCAAATTCCAGGAATAGCTGAAATCGGCTTCCCATTCATCCATTTTCAACTCGATATTCTGCTGGCCCGAAGGATCAAGCGGATTTAGACCCCTGACACTCTTTGAAAATGCCCGCATCAGGGCAAAGTTGAGGTCCTGGTGGTTGGAAAAAGATTTGGTAAAACCAACCGTGGCATGCTGTTCCGGCACGCCCGGCGCAATAATATTAAAGAGTACCTCACTTCCTGGAATGGGTTGTTTGCATATCGAGTAACCCGCTCTCCAGGTCCAATCTTCACTACTCTGCCATTGGGCTCCAAGTTTATAGACGGTCGTATCCTGCCAGCCAAACCCGGTTCCATCATCTTTTCCCAGTTTACTGGTCATCAGGTTGGGAAGGAACGGATTGTTAATGGACTTCACTTCACTGTAATTAATCTGCTGAACGTCAAATAAAAAAGTCAACGAGGGAACTGCTTTATAGGATAAGCCAAGGGTCCAAGTCGAAGGGATATCAAAGCTCCCCTGTTCGGCAAACAATCCTGCATAGTCGGAAAACTTGCTCATTTTTGTCCGGGTCTGGTAAGAAGCCCCCAGATTTAAACCAGAGACCACCGTTCCGGTATAGCCGATTTTTGCTCCATAGCCATAAGAGTTGGAATGCCCATTATTGGTCAGGTGAGCCGGATCATTCGAAAATCCGGAAAACGCCTCCAATCCTTTGGCCTCAAATTTTTGATAAGCGAAAACCGGGGAAATTCCAATAGCCTGCTTGGATAGAAACTTCCGGGCAAATGTGGGAACGATAAACAGTTGAGATAAATCTACGCCGGTCGGAGAAGAACCCAAAAACGTCGATGTCGGATAATCAGTATTCATCCCGCCATGACCATAAATTGAAAGACCAATTGCATTTTCATCATTTAACATCCAGTTTGCGCCGATTCCGGGAATCACAAACCACCTGGAATCACTACCAAACGTTCCCTGAGTTAAATTAAAACCCGTTGACGTCCCCGTTACCGTATATTCCCTGTTGGGGTTAAAAAAGGCGACATCTACGTCATACCGGTTTCCAAGAAAAGCATTTCCCGCGGGATTGGTAGCCGGGGCAAAAGTATCCTGCGGAAAAGCCACGCCGGCGCCCCCCAATCCGTTATTGATCGTCCCGTATCCGTGAGGAAAATAACCGTTCGTCGCTTCCGAAACTCCGGCCAGCTGAATGACCGACATCATAACCACTGAAAACGAAAAAATAGCTTTAAGAAAAAAATCAGGGCTGGATATCCGAAACATCGTTGACTCCTTATTTATTTGAAGTTAAAGAGAAACCCTGCAAAAGAAAAACTTTCTCAAGAGATTATCGATAATGCCCAATCGTGTCAAGAAAAAACAGGATAAAACCGGTACCAGTAACAGAGGTAGGATTTGCAATTCATTGTTTTGCCTGTCATCGCGAGCACCCATAGGGTGCGTGGCGATCTCGGTTCAAGAAGGCGAGATTGCTTCGCTTCGCTCGCAATGACAACTTCCTATCTCTGTTCCCGGGCCGGTTTTAAGCCTTGCATTTTTCGTTAAAAATAGGGAAAATCAACAGGTTAAATTCATTTTAAACGAATCCATCCGTTCCCCGGACACCATAGTAAACGTATAAAATAAACGTATAAAAGAAAAAAGAAAATAAAACCATGAATGCCAGGAATTCAAAAACGCGAATTATATCGGTTATCGGCCTTGGTTATGTCGGACTACCGGTTGCAGTCGCCTTTGGAAAGATCAGAAAAACAGTCGGGTTTGATATCAACCCGGTACGGATCAAAGAACTGAAAAAAGGGATCGACCGGACGCACGAAGTTGACAGCAAAAACCTCCAGGCAGCCGATATTTTGTTCACCGATCAGATCGAAGATCTCAAACAGGCCGATTTTCATATCGTTGCTATTCCGACGCCGGTAGACAGGGCCAACCGGCCCGACCTGTCCTTAATGTTTAAAGCTTCAGAAACCGTTGGAAAAGCGTTAAAAAAAGGGGATATTGTCGTCTATGAGTCTACCGTCTACCCGGGTGTCACCGAAGAAGAGTGTCTCCCGATACTTGAAAAAGTTTCCGGTTTAAAAGGGGGAGTCGATTTTAAGGTCGGTTACAGTCCTGAACGAATTAACCCCGGGGATAAAGAACATACCTTCACCAAAATTCTTAAGATCGTCTCGGGCCAGGACAAAGAGTCTCTAAATACCATTGCCGAGGTTTATAGCTCGGTGGTCACCGCGGGAGTTTTCAAGGCGTCATCTATCAAAGCGGCCGAAGCGGCCAAGGTGATTGAAAATACCCAGCGGGACCTCAACATCGCCTTAATGAATGAGCTTTCCCTGATCTTCGACCGGATGGGACTCGACACCCGTGATGTCCTTGAGGCCGCCGGTACAAAGTGGAATTTCCTGAAATTCAAGCCGGGCCTGGTGGGAGGGCATTGCATCGGCGTTGATCCCTATTATTTGACCCACAAAGCTGAACAGCTGGGTTATAGCCCCCAGGTGATTCTGGCCGGAAGGCGAATCAATGACGGAATGGGAAAGTTTATCGCCCAGAGGACCATCAAAGAGATGATTCAGGCGGGACATCCAATTCTCGGTTCCAAGGTCACCGTTTTTGGCCTCACCTTCAAAGAAAATTGTCCTGATCTTCGAAATTCCAAAGTGATTGATGTTATCCATGAACTGCAAGAATACGGGGTGGATGTTCAGATTCATGACCCCATGGCAGACCCTCTCGAAGCCAAACAGGAGTACGGAGTCACCTTAACCGCGATGGATCGGTTGAAACCGGCCTCTGCCCTTGTTTTTGCCGTCGCTCACGAGCCCTACTGCCGGTTTTCTCCAAAACAGCTAAAAACATTTTCAGATAAACATCCGGTGCTGATCGACGTTAAACATATCTTCAATCCTGCTGTTATCAAAGAGAACGGAATCCGCTTCTGGCGCCTGTAATTTATGACTTGTCATTGCGAACCCTTCACCTGTCATTCTGAGGCGAATTTGAATCTGTCATTGCGAGCGCAGCGAAGCCATCCTCTTGGGTTTTCGTCGATGAGATTGCTTCGGCTCAAAAACCGAGCCTCGCAATGACAAGCACGGGAGCCATGGTGGCAAATCCCGTTATGGTATAATAATTTGTTTCTGTCATTGCGAGCGCAGCGAAGCAATCTGTCCATGGAGAAAAAGTACTTTATTTATATCCTGACAAACAAAAATAATACTGTCCTCTATACTGGCGTGACAAACAACCTTCATCGCCGGCTTTACGAACATAGACAGAAACTTCTTCCTGGTTTTACGAAAAAGTATAATGCCGCCAAATTGGTATACTACGAAATGTTCGATAATATTGAAAACGCTATCTTTCGCGAAAAACAGATTAAAGGAGGATCAAGGGAGAAGAAAATGACTTTGGTCAACCATATGAATCCAGAATGGAATGATTTATTTGATGCATTGTGAGATTGCTTCGGCTCAAAAACCGAGCCTCGCAATGACAAGCACGGGAGCCATGGTGGCAACTCCATTATGGTACAACGATTGGAATCTGTCATCGCGAGTACCCGTAGGGTGCGTGGCGATCTGGGTTCAAGAGGACGGGATGGCTTCGCTGCGCTCGCGATGACAGGCAAAACAAGGATTTGAAAATCCTTTTGCTGTTCTCGGGTGTTCCCGGCGGATTGATATATTCTCTCTTTTTTGCTATTTTAAAACTATAAAGAGATTAAAATTCAGCGAGAACTATTTGGACCAGATTGATCAAAAACGGATAAAAAATGAGACAAAGTTTTTAAATTGGGTTGATCTTCCAAAAGGTGGCAGAAAATACTGGTTTGAAATAAAAGGAAAGTTTGGCTGGAAAGCCAGATATGTTAAAGAAGTAAACGCTAACGAAGACACCGTACGATTTTGTCAAGAGATTTATGATAAAAAGGGCGTACTGGTAGAAACCCATCAAAAGTTTCCTGTAGATGAAGGACACAAAAGGATAAAGGAGTAAGAAATGCTGATTACTGGAGAAGTCGTTGGAAAAAAGTTACTCCAATATATTAATCGTGAAATACCCCTTACTGAATTGATTGATTGGACTGAAAATATAATCTCTGAAGGAGAATTTGACAAGTCTCAGGCAGAACTCTTACGGGATATTTTGGGACATATCGGTTTGGCAGATGTTAAGGAATTTGGACTCACCTGGGACGACTGTTATAATTACCTGAATCGATTAGGATATAAAGTGAATGTTGAGGCCTATAAGCTTGCATCTTAAAAAAATGAGACTTATTCAGAACGATACCAGGTGACTGCCTACAATCAAATTAAAGAAATTCTTAAAAAAAATCCCAAAAAATGGCTGGTAACCGGGGTTGCGGGCTTTATCGGATCCCATCTTCTGGAACATCTTCTCAAACTTGATCAAAAAGTGACCGGACTGGACAATTTTTCAACCGGTTACCAGAAAAATCTTGATCAGGTCCAGGAATTAATTTCCCCGCTACAATGGAAAAATTTTAAATTTATAAAAGGGGACATTCGAAATCTTGCCGACTGCCAGGAGGCTTGCCGGGAGGTCGATTATGTTTTACATGAGGCCGCGTTAGGCTCTGTTCCCCGTTCTATCGATGATCCGATTATATCCAATGCGAGCAATGTGACCGGATTTGTCAATATGCTGGTCGCCGCGCGAGATGCCAGGGTGAAACGGTTTATCTATGCCGCTTCCAGCTCGACTTACGGGGATCATCCCGGTTTACCGAAAGTCGAAGAGGTTATCGGAAAACCGCTCTCCCCTTATGCCGTCACCAAATATGTGAACGAACTTTATGCCGATGTCTTTGCCCGGGTTTATGGAATAGAAACTATTGGATTGAGGTATTTCAACGTATTTGGAGCCAGGCAGGACCCCAATGGGGCCTATGCCGCGGTGATCCCGCGGTGGGTGTCAAACCTGATCAAAAATGAACCGGTATACATTAACGGAAACGGAGAAACCAGCCGGGATTTTTGTTTTATTGAAAATGTGGTTCAAATCAATTTTCTTGCCGCGTTGACTGAAAACCCGAAAGCGATCAACCAGGTCTACAATGTGGCCATCAATGAACGGACCAGTTTAAATCAACTTTACAAGCTGATATACGACCGCTTATTACCACAATACCTCCACTTGATAAATTTTAAACCATTATACCGAGATTTCAGGGCGGGAGATGTTCTCCATTCGCAGGCGGATATTAGCAAAGCAAAAACCTTGTTAAATTACCAACCAACCCACCGGATCGATCAAGGTCTGGATGCCGCGTTGAAATGGTATACGCGCTATCTCAATTAAAAAATGGAGGCATTACGGTTAAATGGTTTCAGGAGCATTTGGTAGGATGACTCTAAAGGTGGTTCCCACCCCTTTTCGACTCTCCACCTCGATTTTACCTTGATGCGCCTCGATGATCCTCTTACTATGATAGAGTCCAATCCCCAATCCCTGGCTTTTGGTTGTTTGAAAAGGCTGGAATAAAGAGCTGGACAAAAACTCTTCAGAAATGCCGCACCCGTTATCTTTCACCGATAAACAGACCTTTTCTCCTTCTATCGTTTCGGTTTTAATCTGGATTTCACCTTCGGTCCCTGAAATCGCTTCGCTGGCATTTAAAATAAGATTCATTAAAACTTTCTGAATCTGTTCTGGGTCGATATTAATTCCCGGAAGAGGGAGAAGTTGCCTGACCACAGGTCTTCCAAGAGAACCCTCGATTTCCTGAAGGGTTTTCCTGATCAATTCATTTAAATCGGTCTCTACCTTCGCCAGGTCCAATCTCTTTGTCAAAAGGGTCAGCCGGCCGCACATTGCATTCATTTTTTCCACACTCATTGAAATCACCTGAAGCGCATCTTCGCGGAATTCCGGATTTTGATAATGAAGGGGTAAGTTTTTCAGGGTCAGAGAAAGGGTAGAAGCCAGATTCTTAAGATCATGAATAAAAAAAGCCGATAAAGACTGAAAGGCCTCGAGCTCCTTTGCTTTAACCAGATTCTGAGAAAGCTTAAGGTTGAGAAGGCTCCCCGCTGTTTGACCGGCAATAACTTTGAGCAGATCAAATTCCTCGATTGAGAAGGATTGTTTGGTCAAACGGTCAGACAACGTCATCATCCCAATAATTTTTTGGCCCGCAAATAGAGAAACACAATACCGGACTCTGGCTTCGCGAAGAAATTCCGGAGATCGGTTCAGCCACGCCATGACCTGCGGGTCATTCGAAACATTCAAATCAACCGGGTATTCCCTCTCACGCATCATCCGCAAGAGAAATTCAAAATCATTTTTGTATAATTTAAAATCAAGATTCCCGATGTCTGAAAAGACCGTTGACCCCCCCAACACGATCTGTTCCTGAGGATCCTCAATCATCCAGATTGTGACAGAAGGAGATCCAAAATTATCCGACACCATTTTTGTCACGGCCAGACAGAGGTCTTTGGTATTGATTTTAGAACTTGTCCCCTCGGTAAAGGCGGCCCACTGTTTTCGGTAATCATACCCGGACCGATAAAAATTTCGGTAAAGGAACCTTTTAATTTCCTGCTGAAGGCGGTCAGACAATAAAATAAGGGCAAGTAAAACCAGAGAGAGGAACACAAAGAAAATACTTAACGAAAACACTTTATTGTTTGGGAAATTACTGATCAGTTTAGTCAGTATCCCGACAATCAGCAGGTAGATTCCTACCACTGAAATGGTCAGAGACCTATAAAGAAACTCCGTAGAGACATAAATATCGACATCCGACAGACGGCTTCTGACCAGAGAAAAGAGTATTAAAATGCAGGCAATGATAGCGACATAGGTTCCCAGGAAAGTCTCGGAGAAATTAACCGAGGAATAAAGGATGGTCTGACTTGTTGTATAAACTTCAACGGCGAAAAATCCTCCCAGACCCAGGATCAGGAACTTAATCCGCCAGCGTTTGATCCCTGCAGAAGATCTTAATGTCCCCTCCAGGTTCACTAAAATGATGATAAAAGTTAATAAAGAAATCAGATAGAAAAGATAACCCGACCACCCAAGAGGAAGGGTTAATAGCGTTGTCCCTTCATCTCCGAACGGGCCTTTAAGGAAAGATGTATGAAATAAAAAAAGAAGATAAAGAGGAAGAACAAACGAGGCAACAATGATCCACTTCCATTTTGAAAGAAGATCTTTGTAGTTTGACCGGCTGAAACTCAGGCTGAAAACAAGCCATATCCCCGGGAATAAACTTTCTGAAATTAAATGCAGTCTTTCCCAGAAAAAAAAATCAGGAAGTGTTTGCGAAGAAAACCTCATTCCGCCGAATCCCTCGGCTAGCCCAAGGATTAACATTCCCAGAGCAAAAATCCGATGGATAAACGAACGGGGTTCCTGCAGGAAAATCAGGAGAGCCACCCCCCCGCACATCAGGGAGGCCAACAAATAAAGAAAAAAGTGGAAGGTCATGGGACTACAATTGTATCTCCGCGGAGTAAAATCAGGTTATCGCCAGGCCTTCTTCCCGACACGATATCCTTGTAACGGATCACCTTTCTCGTTTCAATACCGCCCACTCGCCTTAATAGAACGATTTGATTCGAAACGGCGAACTGAGTAAACCCCCCTGCCATGATAAGGGCCTGCAATAAGCTGGTATTGCTTCGAAGCATGAGCTTTCCGGGATGAACAACTTCCCCGGTAATGTAAATAACAAGACTATTAATTTCCCTGACAATAATTGAGACTTCAGGACTCTCTTTAAAATCTTTAAGCTTCTCCCTAATCGATTCACGCAACTGGGCAGTGGTTAAACCTGCCGCCTGGACATCTCCAATTAAAGGAAGAGAAATCTTCCCGTCCGGGCGAATGGTCACCGTTTTCGAAAGATTTTCATTTTTCCATACCAACACATCAATAATATCTTCTGAACCCAAAATATAATCCGGAGAAACCTCTTTGGTTTGAGAACCGGCAGAACCTGGAGTTTGCGGAATAGAAGGAGATGTTTCAAGCGATGCTTTCTTGCTTTCTTTCGTTAAGCCGGAAGGGTCTGTCTTCTGACAGCCAAAAATACATTTTCCGCCCTCTGTCGAGTTTTCGGGCTTGGATTGGGAGGATTGCCCCTCTTGCTGAGACACTTTTCCATCCGTCGTTTTAAATGAGGAAGAAAAGGCTACCGGAGAACTTTCATTTTTTGCACTTCTGTTTGCGAGTGTCCTTGTCCGATGGGCGCATGCGCCATTGAACAAAGCCACGACCACCAGCACCCGTAGAATATTATTAAAACAAAACTTCTTGTACACCAACTCTTTTTCCTCCAATAGATAGGGAGTTCAAGTTCCCCAATTCAACAGCATAACGATTCGACATCCCATCTCACGATCACGCTTAAAGGGACTTGAGTATCTTTTCCGCGTCTTCCGCCCCGGGAAAATCTTTTCGGAGCTTCAGCGCTTCCGCGAGTTCCTTCCTTGCCAGGTCTTTATTCCCGTTTTTGGCATAAGCCGCCCCCAGGTGATAATGAACCGCCGGGTTCCCGGATAATTTTTCCACACTTTCTTTTAAAAGAGAAATTGCCTTAAGATAAGCATTTTTCTTATAGTAAATCCATCCAAGCGTGTCTGAAATGCCGGGATCGTCAGGAAGAGCCTCCTTGGCTGTCTGAGCCAAAGAGAGCGCCCGATCAATATTTCCACCCTGCTCGGCCAGCTGCCAGGCAAGGTTGTTTGCCGCCGGGGCGAATTTGGAATCAATTTTTAATGCTTTTTCATAATCCGATTGAGCCAGATCGAATTGTTTTTGATTTTCATGGATGACTCCGATGAGGGTATAAAACTGACTCCCGTTGGGATTCACCTTTAATGCGGCTTCTAATTTTTGTAACGCCTCTTCATATCGCCGGTTTGCCGTGTAAAGTTCTCCCAAATCCATATAGGAGGGGAGATAATTGGAATCCGCTTCAATCGATTTTTTGAAATTTTCCTCCGCTTCCTTAAATTCTTTTTTATTGACATACAGTTTCGCCAAAAGATTATAGTAACCGGGATTTTTAGGGGAATTTTTAATCTGAAGCAGCATCCGCTCAATCGCCTTGTCAGACCGGCCATTTGAAAGATTTACCGAAACAATACCGGAAAGCGCTTCCATCAAATTGGGGTTCAGCGACAGGGCTTTCTCGTATAACGAAACGGCTTCCCGATCTTTTTTCTGCGATTGCCTGATATTACCTATTCTCAAATATCCTATCGGCTGATTCGGGGCCGCTTTCATAATCTTCTGGAACACTTCTTCCCCTTTTTGAATATCTCCTTTAGCGATAGAAGCATCTCCTAAAAGAATGTACCCTCTAATATCATTGGGAGCAATTTGTACAATTTGTTCAGCTTCTTTCACAGTCAGATCATAAGCATGTTCTTTTAAATAAAGCTCTGCCAGCGAAATCCGGGGCCGGCTATCCCTTGGACTCTGTTTAACGGCTTCGGCAAACTCCGCTTTCGCCGACTGAAGATCGTGCTCCATCAAAAAGGCCAGACCTAAATCATAATGGACTGAAAGATAACCCGGTTCGGACTGGATGACTTTTTTAAAAGCATCTGCCGCTTCTCCGGATTTGTTTTCAGCCAATAAGATGCGGCCTCTCATAAAATGACCATCCAGATCGTTTTTGTCCCTGGCTAAAATATGGTCAATCATTGTTTGAGCTTCTTTCATCTTCCCTTGATTCAGATAAAGATCTGCCAGTTGTTTTCTGCTTCGTAAATCCTCTGGTTTGAGTTCTGCCGCCTTGTAAAATGCTTTTTCCGCTTCATCTCTCTTTCCTTCTCTAATATAAAATCTGCCGAGGGCCAAAACCGGTTCAACATCTTTTTTATCCAGATTTGATGCTTCAATGAGTTTGGCCTCTGCTTTGGCATTCTGTTTTTCACTCAAATAAAAATCTGCCAATTTAAAATAAAGGACTTTATTATTCGGCTCCAGCGCAATGGCTTTTAAGTAAAACTGCTCGGCATCAATTGCGCGGCCGGTCTTTTGATAAAACTGGGCCATCATCAGATGGGAATCAATCGACCGGGGATTTAAATTAATGGCTGTCTGAAGATTTTGTTCCGCTGTCTGAAGATTTTTTTGACTAAAATAAAATTCTGCCATTTCATAATAAGTGGCAAGCCGTTTCGGGTCCAGCTCTAAAACGGTCTTGTATTCTTTTTCGGCTTCATCGGAATGTTTTTCCCGAAGGGCAATTCTTGCCGAAATAAGATGCCCTTCCAAATTCTTTTGATCTTTTTGTAAAACCAGTCCGGTTTTTTCTTTTGCCGATTTAAGATCATTGGCAAGTAAGTAGAGGCTTGCCAGCTTTACCTGTGCATCCACGAGATCGGGTTTTAATTCCACCGCTCTTGTCAGAGCCTTATACCCGTTTCGAAGGTTTCCCATTCCACCCAGTTTAATATAAGCCAGACCCAGGTGGTAATTTGCATCCACATGGTCAGGTTTTAATTTAAGGACATTTTTAAACTCGATCACCGCTTCTGAATATTTCTCATGCTGAAAATAATCAAGCCCTTTATTATAAAATTTCTCTATCTTGGCTTCTTTTGAACTGCACGATATCAGATTCAGAGAAGCCAATAATAAAATAAAAAAAGACAAAACCGCTAAACCCTTACTTGAATTTCTCATAAAATCGGTATCCTTATCAATAAATATCCATACAAAAGTGACCCTTATTATACTTTTTTTCTAAAAAAAAACATAATGATTTCTATATTTTTGAGCATAAAAAAGGGGGCAGGCTCATATTAAGCCTACCCCCGTTTTTGTATTTTGTATCTCGAATTAGAATCGAATTCTTTTTAGTTTAAAAGACTTTTTTTCCTGCCCCAGATTGCCAGCCCGATTAATCCGGAACCGATTAACAAAAGAGACGATGGTTCTGGTACCGAATTATTGCAACACTTTTTTTCAAGGCCTGCTTCTGTAAAAGGCGTATCATAAAATTTTCTTCCACTCCCGGCATACGCAATAACATAAGAGCCGACAGGCACCACGTTATTTCCAAAAGTAATGTTAAGTAATCCATGCGGTCCCATGTTCGCCCCCAGGTCAAACTCATAAATTCCGAAATAAGCCGCGTTAATCGAATTGTCCGCTAAGTCTGCACCATACCAATTTGTGAAATTATTAGAATTATTTGCTCCCGTCAGACCAAGAACGTCACCATACACTTCGTGCCCGGGGGTTAAGCTCCCCATATAACCCACATAGGAGAAAACGCTTGATGAAACAGAACTTCCCGGATAGGGATTATATGAAGCCAAGCCTGTAATCGAAGAACTGCTAAATAAACCTGAAGCATTCTGATCGGGAACACCGATAATCAAGTAGACCGGGTTCACACTGGATGCTCCACCTGAAGTTTGATAGACATCAAAAGTATTCGAATAACCGGGGGAGAGATTCGGATCTCCGCCGCATCCAACGGCACAGGCTGTTCCCGCTCCAAATCCGATGTGGAGAGTTGAAATAGCAAAGGCAGAGGAGGAAACGGAAAGTAATAAGGCGAACACTAGGAATAAACCGCCCAAACTCCTTAAAAATAAACTACTCTTTTTATTTTTCACGATTAAATCTCCGAATTCAAATTAAGATCGATATTACTATGACCTATTTAAAAGCAAGAATCATACTAAAAAATTACTCAATCTAATAAAATATCATAAGACATTGATTTTATTGTATAATACAAAATAATTTAAAATATTTTTGGGTCTA
>JBGPKT010000065.1:0-12499 GCA_041486115.1 Nitrospiria bacterium
ACAAACCGAGCTCGGCTTTATATTCCATCGATGCGTTGATTGTAAAAATCTTCATTCCTGATCTAAAAAAGGCGATTGGATCAGGGATAATTCGCCTCATAAATTCTTCGCGAGCCATTCCCTGCCAATCGAAATATCTTGCAAAATACGCATTGCCTAGGGCATTTGTATCTGTAAGGTAAAGCGTTTTATTAAAGATAAAATTTTTCCTTTCCGAAGGTTCCAGTGTTGGTATATCTATAATTTGTCGGTCTGTTTTTATTAATTCATTGAGATATCTGGTCAACTCCGCTTTTTTGTCTTCAGATACCTCTACAAACTTTAATCCCAGACCGATTTTCTTTCCAAGAAGACTATCATTGGTATTTACTCTAACAACCTCAGCGGCCACTATAACTTTAACGTCACGATCTGGCAATTGAATTTCAACATTAATCCTGTAACTTTTTGATTTTAGGAAATCCATTAATAAAGTTTCTTGGGGTGCAAATTCAAGAAACATTCCAGCATTTCCGATATCTCTGGACACAGCCGTAAGATCTTTACCCTTAAAATCAGGGCTATCTATTTTGAACCTGACGGAAAGAGTCTTTCCAAATCGAGCTGTCAGCCTTTCCCTTAAACCTTGTCGCCGGGACCGTCTGCGTCTTTCACCTTGAGGATCTGGTACAACTTCCTTTTGACTACGTCTATCTTCCTTCCTCCTGCCATCATTCATTTCTACCATTGCCGTTTTATTATCATCTAATTGATCCATATATTCAGATCCTCATGATTGTTGGTCCAGTTTGTAATTCAAAATAATTTGGAAAGTGGAAAAAATATAGAAACACCTTAAAATAAAAACATTTATATCTTTCCATAGAGTATCAAAAACTCCTTATTTGTCAATTGATTCCGCATTTTTTATTAACCCAAAATAGAAATACCCACACGATACTGGTTCTTGACCTATCGCCTCATTTACTTTATGGTAAGAGTTTACCTAAAATGGCAGGAATGTTGATCCTATGAATATTCTCGATGTCCAACAGCTTAGCAAAAAATATGCAGTTAAACCGGTTCTCGATCAGGCCGCCTTTACCATCGGAGAAGATGAAAAAGTCGGATTTATCGGACTAAACGGCAGCGGAAAATCGACGCTTTTCAGAATTATCGCCTCTCTGGAAAGCCCGGATGGGGGGGTCATTTCAATGAAACGGGGAGCCACCATAGGCTATTTGCCTCAGGACCCCGTCATCAATCCCGCCCATACGATTAAAGAAGAACTGCTCACCGCCTTTCACAAACTCCGCCCCGCTCTCGAACGCTTTGAAGAAATCAGCCATCTTCTTCATGATGCCCCGGATGAAAATAAAAAAACTCTCCTCGATGAACACTCGATGCTCTCCCACCAGATCTCCGAGCAGGGAGGATGGAATCTCGACCACAAACTGGAAGAGGTTCTGAGCCACCTTTCGATCAAGGGTTCAGATAGAAACGAAACGGGTCTCGATGAGTTCATGGGAAAATTATCCGGAGGGATGAAGAAAAGAGTCGCCATAGCCAAACTCGTTTTAGAATCTCCTTCTCTTCTCCTGCTGGATGAACCGACCAACCATCTCGATGCGGATACCGTTCAATGGCTGGAAGATTTTCTGATAGGTTACCACGGTGCCGTCATGCTGATTACCCACGACCGGTATTTTCTGGACCGGGTGGTCAGCCGGGTCATTGAAATAGACCGGGGCAAACTTTATCCCTTTCCCGGGAACTATACTGAATATCTGGTGAGGAAGGCTGACTTCCTCAATCATGAGAACAAGTCCCAGAGCAGGCTTATCACGCTGCTTCGGAATGAAACGGCCTGGATTATGAGAGGCGCCCGGGCGCGCGGCACCAAATCCAAATCACGGATCGAGCGGTATGGAACGCTGCAGAGCCAGGTAAAAGGCCCTTCTTCCCTTTCCCTTCAGTTTGATTTTAAAACAGAGTCCCGCCTCGGCGATATTATTCTTGAACTGCAATATCTGAGTAAATCTTTTGGGCCAAAATCTCTATTTAAAAATCTTCTCCTTTCCATGAAAAAGGGAGACCGGATCGGAATTATCGGCCGGAACGGTTCTGGAAAAACAACTCTCCTCAAGATCATCCTCAAAGAGGAGTTCCCCTCATCGGGAACCATCGTCCTGGGAAACAAAACGAAAATTGCCTATTTTGATCAGCATCGGGAGAGCCTTGACCCGAACGAACGGGTGGAAGAAGCGCTCGGAAAAGGACTCTGGCTAAAAATTGGCGAGGAAACCCGCTTAAAGTCCTCGTATCTGGAGTCTTTTCTCTTTACCCATGCGGAGCAAAAAAAGATCATCCGCACACTGTCGGGAGGAGAAAAGGCCCGGTTGAGTCTGGCAAAATTGATGCTGGAGAATGCGAACTTTCTCCTTTTGGACGAACCGACAAACGACCTTGATATTCCGAGTCTTCAGCTTTTAGATGAAGCGCTCATTCAGTTTTCCGGATGTGTCCTGATGGTTACCCACGACCGTTATTTTCTGGATAAAGTCGCCACCGGCATACTGAGTTTTGAACAGGACGGAACCACCCATTATATTCAGGGGAATTACCAGGACTACTTAAACTGGAAGAGAGAAAAAACCCTCTCGGGAAAAAACAGTCAAAAACAGGAAGAGACTTCTTTGTCTAACCTTGCCCCAAAAAAAGGGCAGAAGAAATTAAGTTTCAAAGAAGAACGGGAGCTGGAAATGCTAGAAAAAGAAATCGGAACCCTGGAGGAAAGAAAAACCGAGATCGAAAAAGCCATGGGGAACCCCGCCTCTCTCGATCGCGAAGCCGTGAACCAGCTTGGGACAGAATTCAAAAGAATTGAGTCAGACCTTCTTGAGAGAGTTAACCGTTGGGAAGCTCTTGAAAATAAAAAAGCGGGCCTTCAAACATAGGGAAGAACCCCTCCTTGTTGAAAACTCGCTTTCTCTTTAATCTATCCGGTAGTGGCTCCGGTTGCTGCTGACGAAACCAGTCTGGCATATTTCGCCATAACTCCCTGTTTGTAGCGGGGAACAGGAGGTTGCCAGCTCTTTAGCCGTTTTGCCATTTCTTCTTCGGACAGTTCTACATTTAATTCTCGTTTGGCAATATCAAAAACCACCATATCCCCGTCCTTCAAGGCGGCAATCGGTCCGCCGCGCGCGGCTTCCGGGGCAACATGTCCGACCATCAGGCCGCGAGTGGCTCCGGAAAATCGCCCGTCAGTCAACAAGGCAACCGAATCCCCCATTCCGGCGCCGACAAGGGCGCTGGTCACTCCGAGCATCTCCCTCATTCCGGGTCCGCCGACAGGACCTTCGTACCGGATGGCAACCACATCTCCCGATTTGATCACCCCTTTTTGAACAGCCTGAAAAGCGTCTTCTTCCCGGTCAAATACCCGGACGGTACCGCGATGATACATTCTTTCATGGCCGACCAGCTTCACCACCGACCCTTCGGGGGCAAGATTTCCTTTTAAGATCACCAGTCCCCCGCTTTTTTTTATCGGGTTAGAAAGAGGATGAACAACTTTTTGTCCCGGCGTCTCGCGGGCCTGACGGACCTCCTCGCCGATCGTTCTTCCGGTGACGGTCATTTCATCTGCGTGGAGAAATCCCCCTTCCAGAAGTCTTTGTCCGACCAGAGGGATTCCTCCCGCCTCATATAGGTCGTTTGCCACAAAATGGCCCCCCGGTTTTAGGTCGACCAGCATCGGCGTGCGTGAACTAATCTCTTCAAAATCGTCAATTTTCAAGGGAATCCCCGCTTCCTTTGCGATGGCGAGAAGATGAAGGACTCCGTTGGTCGATCCGCCTGTTGTGGCAATCGATAGAATCGCATTTTCAATAGAACGGCGGGTTACGATCTGAGCCGGACGAAGGCCGTTTTTTACCATGGCCATGACCATCTTCCCCGCTTTAAACGCCTCTTCGTCCTTTTTCGGGCCCATGGCAGGAACGCCGTTGCTACCGATGGGCGAAAGGCCCATGATCTCTATTGCCGTAGCCATGGTATTCGCCGTAAACTGGCCTCCGCAGGCTCCCGCGCCGGGACAGGCGGAATTTTCAATCTCATTTAACTCTTTTTCGCTGATTTTTCCTTTTCCAAACGCCCCTACTGCTTCAAATACATCCTGAATCGTAATATCTTTATCATGATGACGTCCCGGCATGATCGATCCGCCGTAAAGCATTAAAGAAGGGATATTCATCCGGATCATGGCCATGACCGTTCCGGGAATTGTTTTATCGCAGCCTGAAAGGGTAACCAGACCGTCAAACAGATTTCCCCTTGCCACCAGCTCGATAGAATCGGCAATCACTTCACGGCTGATCAGAGAGGTTTTCATCCCCTCAGTCCCCATCGTGATGCCATCGGAAATGGTCACGGTGTTGAATTCCATAGGGGTCCCTCCGGCTGCCCGGACACCCTCTTTCACCTTTTCCGCCAGCCTCCGGAGATGATAGTTGCAGGGACCTATCTCCGTCCAGGTATTGGCAATGCCGATAATGGGACGTTCCAGGTCTTTCTCGGTAAATCCGACCGATTTTAACATTGCCCGTGAAGGGGCACGATCGGCTCCTTCGAGAAGAACCCGGCTGTTCTGATTCGCTTTGGTCATGTTCCCGCTCTCTTTCGTCAATTTTATTTTCCGAAAATCTTATCGAGGAGAGGCTTCACTTCGCCTTTCCGTTCCATCTCATCCAATATGTCGGTGTCCCCGTAAAACTCTCCGCCGATAAACACCTTGGGGAGCGTCGGCCAGTTGGTGATTTTGGAAAGGAGTTCTCTTTTCGGGGGATCATTTAAGAGGTCAATCACTTCGAAGGGATGTCCATATTTACTGAAAAATTGAACAGTTTCGAGTGTAAAGCCGCACCGGGGCATCCCTTTGGTCCCTTTTCCGTAGACAAGGACCTTGTGCTGAGCAATTTCTTTTTTAATCTCTTCTTCGATCAGGTTTTGTTTGGAATTTTCCATTTGATTTTAGGTTCCTCCCCTTTTAACATTAATTTTTGCAGGAAACGCTCTTTAAGCCTATTTATTATACATGAATGGAGCTTTCAAGTTCAAACATTAACTAGGAGACAGAATGTGTTGGCGCGGCAGGAAAAGATGAGAAAGCATTTCTTTAGAAACTTTTTAAAGACACTTTTTAAATGCCTATGAAACAGAAGAATTTGTCAGACCCTCTAAATCTTGAAGTGGTGAATCCCTTCTTTTAACAAATTAGATTGACTGATCAATCCCTCCATCGACTGATTCATCTGATGAACCATTTGGACGCTCTGCTGTGCGATTTGCTGGATTTCAAGAATGGACTTGATAATATCTTCACTCCCTTTTTTTTGCTCATGCATTGCGCTGGAAATCTCCTGAATCCGCAAGTTTACATTCTCACCAGCTCCGCTGATCTGTTTGCTCCCCTTTGCCTGCTCCTCTGTAGCAATCTTCAATTGGCGGGTAATTGATTTTATTTTTTCGGAGGATTGAGTGATATGCAGCGTGCCATTTTGTAATTCCCTCATGGCATGATTAATTTGCTGCACCATCGTATTCATCTTTTCAATTAACCCGGCAACCTGGCCGGCCGCTTTCACCTGTTCCAAAGTCGACTTTTCGATATGGCGGGACATATCAGAAGAAAGTTTGGAGCTATCCAGGATCTTTTTCAAAGGGATCCTCGCGTTCATGGAGCGGAGGACTCCCTCCTCAGCGCTTTTCGATCCTTCTCTGGCCGAAACCACAGCGTCTTTTGTTTCGGTCTGAACATCCTGAATCAACTGGGCAATCTGTTGAGTCGATGTCGCGGTCCTGTCTGCCAGCTGTTTAATTTCCTCGGCCACAACCGCAAAACCTTTTCCCTCACTGCCAGCCTGAGCCGCAAGAATGGACGCGTTCAAGGCCAGCAAATTGGTCTGGCGCATGACATCATCGATCACAACGAGAATGTTTCCGATATGCTGGGCTCTTTCTTCCAGTTTGTTGATCACAGAAGCCGATTTATCGACGCTTTTTTTAATCTGCTCCATCACTTCAATGGTCTGTTCTATCGCCACAATTCCGAGTTCCGATGCTTCATGATTAACTTTTTCAGTTAAAAGCGCAGACTCTTTCGCATTTTTCTCAACTTCTCTTATGGAGACATGCATTTCATTCATAGAGGAGGCCGCCTCTACCGCGCAGGAAGTGAGGGTATCAATGTGATCCACGACCTGTTTGATCGCGCTTGACATTTCTATCAGTGAAGAAGCGGTATCTTCAACCGTGGAAGAGAGTGCTCCGGTGTTATCGGCCACCTGGCTGATCGCCGTACTCATTTCGGTCAGTGAAGCGGCAGTGTCTTGCGCGGAGGAAGAAAGACTGCCGACATTTTCAGCGATCTTATTTATAGAAACGTTCAGTTTGTCGACGGAGGAGGAGGTTTTTACGGCCGCCCCGGCCTGATAAACCGCCCCATCATTAACGCTCCTGGTGTTGGCGGAAACCTCCCCGGCCACGAAATTAACCTGTTTGGAAGTCTCTTGAATTCTCTGGATGACACCTTTCAAATTGCCCGACATTTTGGCAAAGGATCTGGCCAGAGTGCCCACTTCGTCATGGCTTTGGGCGCCCATGGACTCCACCTGAACAGTCAAATCGCCCTTGGCCACGTTTTCCATCACCCCGGCGAGATCTCCGAGCGGCCGGGTAATTCCCCTGAACAGAATCGTTACGCCGAAAATTAAGAGGATCAGCGCAACGAGGTTGCCGATGACAACCGTGATAATTCCGCCGCGGAGACTGCTGGAAAGGGTCTTATCACTGTAGCCCAGTTTAAGATACCCCAGGAGCCGGTCGCTTGCCTGAGGGTCTCTAATCTCACGATCGTAGATCAGCAATGATCCGATACTAATCGGAACTTTACTGTTTTCAGTCAACGCTTTTTTATCCGCATCGTAGAAGATCACAAAGGCAACCTCGGGATCTTTCAGCGTTTCCCTGACAAAACCCTCCAGAGCTGAAAGATCGTAATTCATAAGGTAATTCACGCTGATCTGGGCAAGAAGCCCGGCCATGGCGTTACCCTTTGAATCCATCAGGGAGCGAACAGTCGTCTGATTTTTATCAACAATGATCTTCCCTAATCCGCTCAATAAGATGACTATAAAGATCAAAGTCGGCACCAGGAATTTCTTGCTGATGGAATTGAACGTGAAAAGAGATGTAAGCATCATTCTCAGCCGCTTCGTTATCGGTCAAACTTTGTAATGGTAACGGCTTTACCATGCTCGATTTTTGTTAAAAAGATCTGTTTTAATCCCTGATGGTTCGTTGGGCTTAATCCCACGATCAAACCGCCCAAGTTTATATTCAGGCCTTCAAAAGAGGATAGAAGCGAAGGCCGGGTAAGGGACTAGGCCTTCTTCAAAGCCTCCACCATGACCGCCGCATCAACATACCCCTCAAGGCTCATGAAATCGGAATGACGCCCGGCGGCTTTCATATCAGCCAGATACTGTTTGACAATGGGGAGGGAACTGTCGTTCGGATTCGGCATCACCTGAGTGACGATAACCCCGTCTCCTTCTCCCCCCAATTCGCCTATCAGGGCATCCATTCCCACAAACGAAACCGCTAAGAATTTAGCCTTGAATCCGCGTGCTTTGGCTTTTTTGATAAATACCGCCAGCGGTTTATAAGGACCCACCATAATCACCGCCTCGGGGTTCGCTTTGATCAACTCCTCCAACCCCCCCTCCACATCCACGGTGTTGCGCTGGAATTTACTATCGCCCGCCATAGAGAGTTCGCGTTTTCTCAGCGCCCGGTTAACTCCGGCCCTGCCGGCATCGCCAAAGGCATCTGCCTGGGCGAAAACCCCTATTTTATGGATTCCAAGGTCCGTGGTCAGATGCTCTACCATGGCTTCGGTCTCGTCAAAATAACTCGCCCGGACGTTAAAAAGATACTTATTGATCGGGTTTCTGAAATTTTCGGCCCCTGTAAAGGGAGCAATATAAGGGACGCTGGCTTTCGAGAAAATCGGCACCACCGCCGTCGTGGTCGGCGTACCTACGTAGCCGAACAGAGCAAAGACCTTGTCCTCTTCAATCAATTTACGCGTATTGGCAATGGACCGATCAGGTTCATACCCGTCGTCATAGGTTAACAGCTTGATCTTATGCCCCAGTACCCCTCCCGAGGCATTCGTCTTGTCGAAATAAACCATGGCACCACTCTTCATTCCGGTGCCGAGCGCAGAAGTAGGCCCGGTCAGAGCATTGGACATGCCGATCAAAATCTCTTTTTCGGTCACGCCATTCTCTGCCCTGGTAACAGACGCCGACAAAAGCAATACAAACAGAAATGCCCACGTTTTTCCTTTCAACATGCCTCGTCTCCTTTTTTAAATCATTTTATTTATTTGCCTTCATTAAAGATAATATGAAGATAATGTGAAGATAATATGAACAAAATAAAGTATAGCCGATATTATTAAATTCGCAATTGATGAGATTGAATATTCAGACCCTGTCATGTGGGTGGTTATCCTCGCTAATGTTTTAAGATTTTTTTGGACAGTTGCCTGTTGATCCAGTATCATGAAAAACTGCAGCGGCTAATTCTTTTTGATCCTATCGGGAGCATGATGACGGGTATAATTCTGATTAACCCCTGGTTTGTCTATATGCTGGAATGTGCCAACGGGTTGATTTACACCGGCATCACGAATAACATTCCCAAACGGTTTGCAAAACATGCCAGCGGAAAGGGAGCCCGGTTTACAAGGATTAACCCTCCAGTGAAGGTATTGGCATCCCAACCATTCGCCAACCGGAGTGAAGCGTCAAAGATGGAACTCTGGCTGAAGCGGCAGGGCCGCTCAGCCAAACTCGAGTGGATCACGTCGCATCGTCATGCCGGCACTGGCATTTGCGTTACATTGACAAAGGAGGTTTTTATTTTGAAAGAAACCAGAGGAGTGAATAAGCGATCATAAAACTTACCATAAACAGGATTGCTCCAAACATTCTGGGATGTTTTAAAAACCAGTTCGTCAAGACAAAGTCCCTTTCAATGAATGAACATTTTAAAAATGGAAGCGTTATCGAGGATGTTATCTGCCTACCTATGAAACGCTCTTCTCCGAGCATAAATATAAAGAGTAATGATCATCAGGGAAGTAATAAAAACAATTCGAATTCTGCCGAATCCCAGAAGATATAGGTTGGCGAACCCATTGGCCAACCCAAAGGCGGCGTAGGCCATGTAAAGGAGATAAGACCACCTTTTTTGCTTCAAAAAACCGATTCCAATGAATCCGTGGAGAATGGGCGACTGAATCTTTGCGATCCACCCCCCTATACCGGTAAAACTGGTTCCAAATAATTTTAGAGCGTAATGAGGATTGGCAAAGATTAAATAACTATCCATCAGAACATTGGATAAAAAAATCCATCCGATGATGGTCAGATCATACGGTTTTTTCATTGATAACCCCCGAGGACGAGTCCCTTTATCATTTATCATTATTTCCCGGTTCTAATATATTGCGGTTTCCATAGATTTTCAATACTCCCCTACCTCTGTTTTATTTTAACTCGATATCCATCCTTTACCTCGTCGGATGGATAAATCACAACTTTTTCTCCGGGATCAAGACCTTTGCCTACCATGCCTTCAAGCCCGCTTCGCCTGTTTACCTCAACAACCCGTTTTTGCACTCTCCCTTTGGATACGACAAAGACTGACCAATGGCCTTCTTCCCGGAACAGGGCGCTTGCAGGCACTTTAACAGCGTTATCTGAGTTGAAGACAATAATATGGACATCTAACCGAAATCCGTCTTTCAGCCCCACCCACTCCTCGGATGGAGAAATAATATCAATAATAATATTGACCCGCTGTTCTTCAACGCCAAGAGAGGACATTTTTGTAAAAGCCGAAGGCTCAATGAGCCGGACCCGGCCGTTCAATTGCGACGGACCGCCCCATCGTTCAATTCTAACCCTATCTCCGGGGTGGACAAGCACCGCATCCGAAGTAAGGATATCCGTAACGATCTCAAGATCTGCAGGATCACCGATTTCAACGAGAGGCGTTCCCGGAGACACATATCCTTCATTCTCCTGCAACACCTTCAGCACACGGCCGCGAACAGGCGAGCGAACGTCCCATTTTTCTCCGTTCCTTTTCCCTGAAAGGACCTCGCGGCGAATCCTGGCAAGCGCCGCACGCGCGGTTTCAACTTCATGTCCCGCCGCATCATCCTGAAATTTGGCCACCTCCCATTCTTTATGGGCAAGTTTAACGGAAAACTCAGTCACCTCCACCTCATGATTGGATATAAAACCCTTATCGGCAAGCTTCCGGTTTCGTTCATATTCCGCCTTCGCCTGATCCTGGGAAACCTTCGCCCGCTCCACCGTTGCTTCCGTGCGTAATTTTTCCGCCTCGGCGGCACCGAGACGCTCTTTAAGTTCCTTTTCTGACTTCACATCGAGCAATGGAGGTAAACTGGGAATAATCGTTGCAAGAATTTCGTCCGGATCAACCCTGTCACCCGCTTTCAGACGAATGCGCCGAAGATTGCCTGCGAGGGGAGAAGAGACAATATAACGATCTCGGGTCCTAGTTTTTCCATCTTCATCAATGGTCTGCTGAAAACTGCCTCGGGTTATGATTCCCACTTCAATCACTGCTGGTTTCGTCCAAAAAACAGCGGCGAGGATTGAAACGACAAAAATTCCAACGATGGCAGGCATGAATTTCTTAAGCATTTTCATCTGTTTACTCTCGGGTTTTTAACGTCGAAACAAGATCAAGATGGTCGATGCGATGACGAACAATTAAAGCGCTTACCATGCCTGATAACAGAATCGAAACAACTGCATAGGCATAAGTCTTCGGTTCAATTATAAGGGGAAGCCTGAACATTTCAGTATCGGTCAGATGGATCGATGCTGAGGCGAATAAGTAACCGATCCAGCACCCTAACGGAATTCCCGCAAGGAGTTCAACGGCAAGTTCTCCAAGGAGAATAGACGAAACTTCCCTCCGGGTGAATCCAAGAACGCGAAGACTCGCCAGTTCCCATACTCTTTCTGATAGGGCGATGCGGGCATTGTTGTAAACAATCCCGATTGCGATTATCGCCGCAAACCCCGTTAAAATACCAATAAAAACAAAAATGTACTTCCCTGTTGTTTCTAGAAATGTCTGAATGGAGGCCAGCCTGAAAATCACTGTTGAGACCTTCGGCAGTTGTTTAAGAGCTGAATAAAACTGATCTTCATAAATTCGATCAATCAAGACAGCGGCAGAGGTAATCGATTCCCCTTCTGACAGCAGCCGGTTCACGGAGTCAAAGTCCATATAAGCCGAAAGACCCACAAGGTCGTTCACGAGCCCGGTGACGATCGCCGCCCGTTCAGTCCTCCCTCCCTGCAGTTCGTAGATGGTCACACGATCGCCCGGATGGACATCCAGATGTTCTGCCAATCGGTCTGTCAGTAGGATTCCATCAGGGGAAATATTTATAGGAAGCAAGTTGATGTCGAGGGGGCGCTTGAGCTCGGCGGATTGCGGAATTCCCAATAGGACGGTCCGGTAAGAGCGATGCCCTGCCTGCAACTTGACGGGAACATCCCTAAAACCTTCAACGTACCGCACACCGGGTAAATGCCCGATTTCATAAAGCGTTCTTTTCGTAACGGGCTGAGTAAATGCTATCATGGCATCCTCCCGATCCGAGGCGTAAAACTGAGCATGAACCATATAATCAATCGCATCATAGGCAAATAAACCGGATATCAGGATAGCCACGGCAAACGCCACACCGAGAGCAGTCAGTCCGGACCGCAGGGGACGCCTTCCAATGTTTCTTATGATCATCCGGACCTGGGGAGAAAAAAATCGGATCAGGCCGTTCCGTTCAAGAAATGTCTCGCGGTAAGCCGGGGGAACAGGAGGGCGCATCGCTTCGGCCGGTTTCAAGATCAGGACACGGTAGACCGCGTTAAGGACACCCGAGGTCATGGCAATCAGGCTGATTCCAATGGCCAAAACCGGAAGCCATGGGTTCAACCGGTAAATCTGTAGCGGGAATCTGAAATAATCGGAATAGAGAGCGGTCATTCTCTCCCCAAGCCAGATCCCGGCGATCAGGCCTGTGCCAGCGCCCGCAATGACAATTAAACTCGCCAGCTTAAAATAATGCATGGCAATCGGAAAATTTCCATAGCCGATCGCTTTCATCATAGCAATCTGTTCCCGCTGAGTGCTGACAAGCCTTCCGATGACGACGTTGAGTAAAAATGCCGCAACCCCGAGAAAAATGGCGGGAATGGTTGTTGCCATCGCTTTTTGCTGCATGATTTCCTGGCTGATAAAACGATGAGATAGTTGTTCAGACCGTCCATAGGATCCCAACCCTCCGTAGGGTTCGAGAATCCTGTCGACGGAGTCTATCACCGGTTCCAGAGAAGCC
>JBGPKT010000066.1:0-12380 GCA_041486115.1 Nitrospiria bacterium
CCTGGAAAGCTGGCCGCCTCGATGAAAGGCCCTTATCAGGTCTCCCTGAATAAATTTTACATTGATGAGTTTTATGATTGGGCCTTTGTCAACGCGTCGATTGCATTTGCCAGGGCCCTCTGGAAGGCATTCGATGTTCTGATCGTTGACGGCCTGGTCAATGGCGTCGCGAGAATGATCCAGGCCTGGGGGAAGCAGATGCGCTATCTCCAGACGGGGCAGTTGCAGCATTATGCCATGGTGATGGCTGTGGGGATTTTTATTATCGTCAGCATTTATTTATTCTTTTAGAGAAAAATTAATGGAAGAAATTATCTATAATTCATCAGGCTTTCCCATCTTAACTTCGGTGATCTTTTTTCCCCTGATCGGAATCCTCCTGATTCTGCTGGTCAGAAACAACGAAATGGTCCGGTCGATCGCACTCGGCGCCAGCGTGGTCGATTTTGTTCTTTCTTTGCCCCTCTTATTCCATTTTGATTCTACCACCTACCGGATGCAGCTGGGGGAGACCCATTCCTGGATTCCCCAGTTCCATATCAATTACACGCTCGGAATAGACGGCATTTCCCTCTGGTTGGTCATCCTGACCACCTTTTTAACCCCGATCTGCATCTTATGCTCCTGGCATGCGATTGAAAAACGGGTTAAAGAGTTTATGATCTCCCTCCTATTGATGGAAACCGGAATGCTCGGTGTTTTCATGGCCCTCGACTTTGTTCTTTTTTACATCTTCTGGGAAGCCATGCTGATTCCGATGTACTTGATTATCGGCGTCTGGGGCGGACCCAACCGGATTTATGCCGCGTTGAAGTTTTTCCTCTATACGCTGGCCGGAAGCCTCCTTCTTTTAATTGCCGTTATCGCATTGTATTTCGCCGGGGGGGAATCGTTTGACATCCTTGCCCTGATGAAAGGGAAATACAGCCCGGTATTTCAATTCTGGACCTTCTGGGCGTTTTTTCTGGCTTTTGCGATCAAGGTCCCGATGTTTCCTTTTCATACCTGGCTGCCGGACGCCCACGTTGAAGCGCCGACCGCGGGGAGCGTGATTCTGGCCTCCGTCCTCCTCAAGATGGGGACCTACGGATTTTTAAGGTTCTGCCTTCCGCTGGCCCCTTCGGCTTCACATGCCTACGCAGGGGCTATTTTAATGCTTTCGGTTTTTGCGATCCTTTACGGCGCGTTCATGGCGATGGCGCAGTCCGACATGAAAAAACTGATCGCTTATTCGAGCGTCAGCCACATGGGTTTTATTACCCTCGGGATTTTTGCGTTTAATATTCAGGGAATCGAGGGAGCCATCCTCCAGATGATCAACCATGGGATTACGACGGGAGCCCTTTTCCTCTGCGTCGGCATTATTTATGACCGGACTCACTCCCGGCTTATTTCAGATTATGGCGGAATCGCAAAAAACATGCCGGTATATGCCGCGCTGTTGACGATCTTTTCCCTCTCTTCTCTCGGCTTGCCCGGAACCAACTCCTTTATCGGAGAATTCTTAGTCCTCATCGGCGCCTTTTTGGCCAATAAAGTCATTGCGGTCATTGCCACATTCGGAATAATCTGGGCGGCGGTTTATATGCTCTGGATGCTCCAGAGGGTCATATTCGGGAAAATCACTAAAGAGTCGAATGCCAGACTTCCCGATGTCAATTTCCGGGAGCTTGCCACCCTGGTTCCCCTGCTGATTCTGGTCTTTTATATTGGATTTTACCCCAATCCGTTTTTAAACACGATGCATGCGTCGGTCAACCATCTTTTAGAGCAGATGAATGCCCAGTCGGCTTACGCCCTGACCTGGAAAGTTCTGTTTCAATCTCTGTTCCATTTTTCGTGAGGACATAAGTGACCACAATACCGATCAACCATTTTATGGCCGTTCTCCCTGAAATTATCATCTCCATCTATGCCTGCATGATTCTTGTCTTTGAACCTTTTTCGGCGAGAGAACAGCGGTATCAATTCGGTTATTTCAGTCTTTCCGGCCTTCTCCTCGCCGGGCTGACCAGTTTTTTCGTCCTTAAACTGGGAAGTATTTACGCCTTCGGCGGAATGTTCATTCTCGACCCCTTCTCAAACTTTTTTAAATATCTGATTTATATCGGATCGGCGCTGACCATCCTGTTATCGATGAAATATCTCGACGAAGAAGATATCCACCTGGGAGAATATTATGCCTTTATCCTCCTGGCGACGGCAGGGATGATGATCATGGTCTCCGGGGGGGACTTAATCACGATCTACCTCGGCATCGAGGTTTTGTCAATCTCCCTTTATGTGCTGGCAGGGTTTAAACGATTTGAAGGGAAATCGATCGAGGCCGCGGCAAAATATTTTGTTCTCGGGTCGTTTTCTTCCGGTATCTTATTGTTCGGTATTTCGTTATTGTTTGGTTTTGTCGGAAGTACCAACCTGGGCGCGGTCGAGGCCTTTATCAATACCCATTCTCTTTTAAACCCCGGCCTCCTGCTGACGATGATCCTCCTGGTGGTCGGTTTCGGTTTTAAAGTTTCGGCGGTTCCCTTTCACATGTGGGCCCCCGATGTGTATGAAGGCTCCCCTACCCCGGTGACCGCTTTTATGTCCGTCGGCCCGAAGGCCGCCGCTCTGGCTGTGTTTTTGAGGGTTTTTCTCGAAGCTTTCGGTGGAATCAAAGCGGAGTGGACGACGCTTCTGATCGTGATATCGGTCGCCACGATGCTGGTCGGGAACATTCTCGCGATCGTCCAGACGAATATCAAAAGAATGCTCGCTTATTCGAGCATTGCCCATGCGGGCTACGCCCTGATCGGAATGATCGCGGGGGGAGGCGACGGGACCTTCAGCCTCATGATGTATATGATGATTTACGCCTTTATGAATCTCGGGGCCTTTGGCGTGATTATCCTCCTGAACAAAGGAGGTTTCCATGGCGAAGAAATTACCGATTTAACCGGTCTGGGAAAAAAATATCCTCTGGCCGCTTTTATGATGCTGGTTTTTATGTTTTCACTCACCGGTCTTCCGCCGACTGGCGGCTTCATCGGAAAGTTTTATATTTTCATGGCGGCGGTCCATCATCACTATACCTATCTTGCGGTCATCGGCGTCCTGTTATCCGCAATTTCAGCCTATTATTATCTGCGGGTCGTCATGGTGATGTATATGAAAGACTCTGACAAAGAATATTCTCTGGCAAGCTCTCCGGCGATGTCGGTGGCCTTAATCATCGCCCTTCTGGTGATTTTAACGGTGGGGATTTATCCGGCGCCGTTAATCGGTTATGCGCAGAGTGCCGTCACAATGCTGGGGAATCCAATCCCTTAGAAATTTTAGATAATCCTTGACACTTCATGTTTTCGAGTGTTATATAAAACCCAACAAAATTGTTGAGGTCTGCCGGGACTTGACAGATTTTATAAGTATTGTAAAATTATAAAGAATATTTGGCGCGGCACACCCTGGTAAGAATATAATTATTACAGGGAATATAATAAATATAGGCAGATTCCCGTGTTGATTTTGGATCACGAAAATAAATAACGAAGATAAAAGTTCATTTATTCAAGTCTCTTCCGGTCTTGGGATCGATCCTGTGACCGGAAAGGAAGTGCAGGACGTTCAAACCAACAATCAAGGAGGAAAGAATGAAAAAATCTTTAAGTATTCTTTTTGCCGCCCTTTTTATTTTAGTCACGGCCGGGTCCCTTTTTGCCGCGGACTTAAAAGTAAATGGCGAATATCGTGTTCGGGGTTATAACTATAATACGGTGACTGGTTACGAAGGCCTATCAGATGGCGCAGATTATCTGGATCAGCGTTTTTTGTTAACAGGAACGGTGACCCAGGGGATGACGACTGGTGAGGTGGAGCTGCAACTTCTTGATACAACGGCTGGAAGTACCAACCCGAATAATCAAGGGGGAAATATTTTGGGGACCAACGGTGCGACGACCTCAAATATTAAACATGGCGGAGTCCATCAGGCTTACCTGAATGTGACGCTTCCTATGGCAAACCTCTATGCCGGCCGCCGGATCGTTAAATTGGGCCATGGCCTCATCTTAAATGAGACCGTCGATAATCTTGCGCTTAGCTTGCCTCTTTCGATGCTCTCGTTGGATTTGGCTTATTTGAAACTGGTGGAGCTAGACAATAATACCGGTGGTACTGACCTGGATAACAATGGGATTTTAATAAACGCCGGCCTTAAGCCTTCGGATGCCATGAGTCTCAGTCTTTTCTATGTCACAACCACTCAAAAAAACGCTGCTGCCTTGGAGAACGATACCAAAACAGCTTTTGGCGTTTCAGCCGATGGTCAGGCCGGTCCGCTCGGGGTTAATCTGGAACTGGATATGTTAGGGGGAACTGTAGGGGGAGGCGTTACCGCACCCAGTTATAAAGGGACTAACCTGCTGCTTAATGTCAACGGCAACATTGGAGTTGGAGTCGTCGGGCTTGCTTATCTCCGGGTCACCGGCGCCGGTGCCGGTTCAACCGATGTTTCTAACAATTCGATTGCCGGTGATTTTGTCGGCGGGCATGGAATTCTCTTTAACGACCAGACCCGTTATGGCGGCGGCGTTGATCTTTCCACCCGCGTAGTAGATACAGGCGGTGTTGGTTATACTGGCAACAAGGGGCTTAACAGTAATTTCCATGCCGTTAAACTCTATGGGGTGACTAAACCCACCGCGGATTCAGAAGCCGGGATTGAAATCTATCCCCTGGTTCAATTAGTAGATGCGGCCGTGTTATTTGGATCTGCACCAACTGACACCAATCTCGGCCAGGAGTTTAATATCTATGGCGGTGTTAATCTTGATAAAAATTTAAAATTATCGGGTGTGGCCGCTTTCTTTAACACGGGCGATGTGATTAAAGATATAGCTCCTGCCTTTGGCGGAACAGGAAAAAAGAACGTAACAAAAATCAATGCCGCGTTAACCTATACATTCTAGGTTAACCGGTTATTAATCCTTATGGCCCCGTCAATGTATCGTCGTTGACGGGGCATTTTTTTTGCGGAATTATCGCAGTTGCGGGGCAAGCAATACCTTTTTTCTTTCTAAAAAAACGAAAGTTGATTAAAATAGCCAGAATGCAAACCGGTCAAAAGCTCATTTCCCCATTATTCGTTTTATTTTTGTTTTTAGAATTTCTTTATCCACGCCTTTCCGTTGCGGGTCTTAAAATAGACGGAGAATTCCGGGTCAGGGGTTTTAATGACTATCAGCCGGACTCCTCTTCAAACTATATTCTTCAACAGGCCACGCTGAATACGGCTGTTCACGAAGGGATGACTACCGGAGTCGTTCAGTTTTATTTAAATAACCTTTCTTCCGGCAATCAAGGTACGGGTGGAAATATTTTGGGGACCAGCGGTCCGTACAGTTCGAGTCTCCAAACAGGGCCTCTGATCCACCAGGCTTATTTAGAGATCCCTTATTTTACTCTTGGGCGGAGCCTGATCAAGCTCGGGCATGGGATCATTTTAAATGACACGTCCGATAATATCACGGTTCATTTTCCCATCGTCGGAATCGCCAGGCTTGACTTTGCCTACTTAAAACTGATCGAGCCTGATTCCAGCAGTTATGGAACGCCTGATGATTATGACCAAAACGGCCTATTGCTCGACCTGAAGCTCAAATTCGACGAAACGCATACATTCGGATTTTTTTACGCTTCTGAATTTCAAAAAGTCACCGGTCTGATGAAAGATGATACGACCGCTCTCGCCCTCGGGATGACGTTGGAGATCGAGTGGATCGGAATAGACTGGTCAGGGGAATTGGATAACATTTCAGGGCATGATGGTTACTTTACAATTAATTTACCAAGGGTTGGAACGAATCTCTATTTCATGGGATCAAAGGAGTTGAGCGGTGTTAAGGCGGGCATGGAGTTCATGAGGGTTAAGGGAAGGGCCGGCACCGGCGAAACTTCTTATAATGCGTTTGCCGGAGATTTTATCGGCGGGCATGGGGTTTTACTCAACAACCAGACCCATTTTGGCGGCGGGATTGACCTGAACCAGGGGATGGCCGATCTGGCAGACCCCTCAGGATATTGGAGTCACCTCAGCCATAACTTCCAATCGATCAAAGGATTTGTTTCCTTTAATCTTTTTAGAAAATTAAGCGTCAATATCGAGCTCTTTCCGTTGGTGACCGTGATCGACCGGGGGGTATTAGGATTAAACAATGAAACCATCGGAGCCGAAGGGAATATCACCGGAACCTATCCGATCGATGATCACCTCAAAGTTTCAGCCGGAGTTGCCTATTTTAAAGCCGGAGACGCCCTGCAAGAAATCGCCGAAAAAACCGGCATTCCAACGGTCGGCGAAAATGTCATCAAATCTCAATTCTCCCTTTCTGCCACTTTTTAAAGGAATAAAGAGCAATCGTTTCGTGTCTACCGGTCTTGGGGATTGCCTTCGCGGAGACTCGGCAAAGTGTGGCACCCTACCCTAATTTAAAATATAGAAATGACGGGTAAACTTTAACGCCGTCGGAGACGAAGGTTGTCCCCAAGACCGGTAGATCAGCGAGCCTTCAAATGAATTTCAGTAGTGATGGTTTTCCTCAAGAATCTTTGTTAAAATTTTGAAATGGCGGCCACCGAAGCGTTTCAAACAAAACTTTCTCATTTGCCCCAGACACCGGGTGTTTACCTCTTTAAAAATGTCGAAGAGGCGGTGATTTATATCGGGAAAGCTCTGTCGTTAAAAGAGCGGGTCCGTTCTTATTTTCAAACCGGCGCCGCCCATTCCCTTAAAACCACCCTGATGGTCTCGCAAATTTCCGATCTTGAAACGATTGCCACCGAATCGGAGTTGGAAGCCCTCCTCCTCGAGAGCAACCTCATCAAAAAATATCAGCCGAAATATAATATCATTCTCCGGGACGACAAAAATTACCCTTATCTCTGCCTTCCGATCACGGAGGACTTTCCCCGTTTAAGAATCGTCCGGAAGGTAAAAAAAGATGGCAATCTTTATTTCGGGCCTTATGTCCCCTCGGTGGCGATGCGCGAAACGGTCAAATGGATCAAGAAATATTTCCCGCTGGCCACCTGCAATATTGAAATCAACGGGAAGGCAGAGAGAGCCTGCATTGAGTTTCAGATCAAGCGATGTTTTGCTCCCTGCACCGGAAACCAGTCGAAAGAAGCCTACCGGCAGATCGTCGACCAGGTCAGGTTATTTCTGGAGGGCAAAGATAAAGAGCTTTTGTCGGGTTTTAAAAAAGAGATGGAAGCCTATGCCGACCGCGAAAACTTCGAAGAGGCCGCGAAGATCAGGGACCGGATTTTTCAGATAAAAAAAGTCCTCGAGCGCCAGCGGGTCTCTTCGACCGAGCTGGAAGACCAGGATGTGATCGCGCTGGCCCGCGAAGGAAAATATGCCGATATGCAGATTCTGTTTATCCGCGGAGGATTGCTGATCGGCCGGTCCGATTTTTTCTGGGACCGCCTGACGGAAGAAAAAGACGAAGAGCTCTATCTCTCTTTTATCGAACAGTTTTATGCCAAAGAGCGGCTGATCCCCAAAGAAATTTTCGTTCCGTTCGAACTTCCGGAAAAAGCGTTAATGGAAAAATGGCTCGCCGAAAAAGGAGGCAAGTCCGTTCACCTCCGCTCTCCCGGCAGGGGAAAAGATTACCGGCTCCTGAAAATGGCCGAAGAAAATGCCCGGATGACCCTGCAGACGAGGGTCCTGGCCAAAGAGGGAAGCCATGCGGTATTAAAGCAGATGGAGTCCCTTTTAAAATTAAAGGCGGTTCCCGGAAGAATCGAGGGGATCGATATTTCCAATATCATGGGAACCGACGCGGTGGGGTCTCTGGTGGTGATGACCGACGGGAAGATGAACAAAAGTGAATACCGCCGGTATCATATCAAAACGGTTGAGGGTGCCAACGATTTTGCGATGATCTATGAAATTGTTACCCGGCGTTTCGGCAAAAAGGAGGGAAAAGACGGTGAGAAGGGCGCATTTCCCGATCTCATGGTCATTGACGGGGGCAAAGGGCAGCTTTCTCTCGCGCTGGAGGCCCTGAAAAGCGCCGGTATGGGCGCTCTGCCTGTGGTGTGTCTGGCAAAGGAAAAAGGGGTTAAAGAAGAGCGGATCTATTTTCCCGGCCAATCCGAGGCCATGGTTCTGGACCCGAGATCTCCGGTCACCCGTCTGCTGGTCCAGCTCCGCGACGAGGCCCACCGGTTTGCGATCGCCTATCACCGGAATTTGCGGGGAAAACGGATGATCGCCTCTTTTCTCGACCATATTCCGGGGGTCGGGGCGGCACGGAAAAAAGAGCTCTTAAAACATTTTAAAACGGTTGCAAGAATAAAAACCGCTGCGCTTGCCGAGCTGGAAGAGGTCAAAGGGATTAGTTCCGCGGTTGCCCGAAAACTTTATCAGGAGCTGCATCCCATAGAATAGCGTTTCTCCCCCTGAAAGTTCCAATTCCTTCCCGTCTCAAAATATCTTTACTTCATTTTTTGTTTCTTCCATAATCTGAGGGTTTTCGACCTTCCGACCAGTGGATCGATCGGTCCAAAGATCGGAGAGTCGATCGAACCTAAGACCGGATGGCCGGCGGCCTTCTGTTTAGAAAATACCGGGGAAAACCAGGAATATGATTCTCGAACAGCCAGAAGTTTACACCAGCCTGAAAACGATCCCTTTAAATACGATCTATACGCTCGGTTCGAGAGAAGTTCTGATCCGCGGCTTTGAATATGTCAAAGGGAAGAAGCTGGAACTTTTCGAATGGAACTATGATTTTTCCGTTTTAACGGCTTATGTCCGGGGAACCCGGCGTTACAAAATTAAGGTTTTCATAAAGGACGACCAGATCCATTGTTCCTGCACCTGTCCGGCCTGGGTGCCGGCTTTCCCCTGCAAACATGTGATCTGCGTCCTTTTAACCACCAAGAGCCTTCTTTCCCCCGAGGTCTCTTCCATTCCCCTTTCTGACGAATGGTATAAGGCATCTCTGCTGAAAAGTCTTTCCATAGAGAGCAAAGAGGCTTTGAATGAGAACTCCGCGGTCGAAAATGAGCTTCCCTATAAAAAACTGGTTCATAAGAAAAAAGAAAATAGAGTCGAAGTTGTCATTGACGTCCGGTTTAGCGTTCCCGTTCTTTCCCTCCGGAAAAATGGAGCAAAGGTTTTCTCCCCTCAGGATATTCCTGAAGAGCTGGCCTCCTCTTTTTATCATACCTTTTCCGGGTATTCTACTTTTTATGCGATAAGTGATCTGGCCACCTATTTAGCGCGTTTCGGCAATACCTACCCTCTGGTATTGGAAACTAAAAAGGGGAACCGGCTCCTCCGGTGGGAGCCGGAATTAAAAGTGAAAACCTGGACAGAACTGGATGCTTCGGGGAAAAAGGTGGCCGTTAAAGCCGGATGCCTGATCGACGGCGCTCCCTGTGAAACCTTTTTCAGATTTTCTGGTTTTTTAGCCGATCTTGGAAAAAACCGGCTGATCAAAATGGAAAAAGAAAAAGGGGGTTGGCGCTTGTTTGACCGGCTGAGAGATTTGTTTTATGGTTATGAAGATCATTTCGACAGAGGCGAAGAGCTTGATTCTGCCGTATTCCTGGATGGAGAGCAGGTCAGCGTGTTTGAGGCGCCCAACGATCATTTTAAATCGGCTCAGATCCTTTTGGAGGCCGATTTTCGGAAAGAATTGTCGAACCATTTGATTCTAAAGGTCAATGGAGAGGTTTCTCCCCTTCTCGAAAGTGCGCCAGACTGCCGCCTGTCCATTCATCTTCATCAGGGGAGCCCCGATCAGGCGCAATTAAAGACCGAGACCCGAATGGGCCAAACGGCCGGGGCCACCCTGACGTCTCTCTTCAGATTGTTTCCGCTGATTGAAACCGGCAAAAAATTTCATCCGTCTCTGAGCGCGCAAAAAAGAAAAAAAGTCATTTATGATATTTTCTTCAGGCTTCTGCAGGCCGATAAAAAGTCAAAAATTGAAAAAATAATCAGAGAAGGGCTTCTCGAAGGAGATTTCAGCCGGGCCGAAACCAAAAAATCGGCAAAGCAGGTATTGCGTTACTTCCATTCGATTTTTAAAGCGGAGGATGAGCGGATCTGGCTGAATGAAGGGAGATGGTTTGTCAGCAGGAATGACAAAGCCAAAGAGGCGCTTCTCTATCAGATCCCTTATGAACTTTTCGGAGTCGATGTTTTTAAAGGGATGGCCGCTCATGATAAAATGTCGGTTCCTTTGAGCAGGCTTCATGAAAACCTCTCCGCGCTTTATTTGAAGCTAAAAGAACATGGCATAGAACTTTACTATAACCACAAGCAGGTCAGAAGTTCTTCCTGGGAATTTTCATTTGACCTGACCCGTTCAACCGGAATCGACTGGTTTGAGATTAAACCGGAGATCCGTTGCGACGGCGAGGAGGTTAAGGAAAAGATGTGGGGCGATTTTCTGAGCCGGAAGGGGATCGTCGAGCGGGAAGACTCTGTCCAGGTGGTCGATTCAAACGCGCAGGCCATCATGAAATCGATTTTTGATATTTCCAGAACCTCCGGCGCGGGCAGAGGAGACAAAAAAGAGATTGTCAGAATGCCGCGTTTTCAGCTTCTCGACTGGATCAGTCTCCGAAAAGAGGGAGTCATCATCAAGCTACTGCCCGAAGACGAGCGGCTGATCGACCGGCTGACCCATTTCGAGAAAATTGAAAAAACGCTTCTGCCGGACAATCTGAAGGCGACACTCCGTCCCTATCAAAAAGAAGGATATGACTGGCTTGCTTTCCTTTATCAGCACAGGCTGGGGGGATGCCTGGCCGATGATATGGGTCTGGGCAAGACCCTGCAGGCGATCAGCCTGCTGGGGGGGATTAAAGAAGGCCGAATCCCCTCTCTTTTTGCCGCTCATGCCCCCCATCTGGTTGTGGTCCCGACCTCCCTGGTCTTTAATTGGGAAAATGAAATTGCCCATTTTTATCCCGGCCTGAAAGTCCACGTTTATACGGGCAAAGAGCGGAGCGCGGATTTTAAAGATGCCGATCTGGTCATCACCACGTATGGATTTGTCCGAAAGGATATCGCCCTCTTAAAAAAGATATCGTTCCATGTCATCATTTTTGACGAAGGTCAGGCCATTAAAAATATTTACGCCGATACCACAGGCGCGGTTCGGCAATTGAAAGGAGGCTTCAAGCTTGTGATGACCGGAACGCCGCTCGAAAATCACCTTGGAGAATACTATTCCCTGATCGATCTCGGCCTCCCCGGCCTCCTGGGGGATTATGACGAGTTCAAACCGCTGATCAAGGCCGAGGACTCTCCTTTTCTCGACAGGCTTCTCCGCCGGACCCGGCCGTTTGTGTTAAGGAGGACAAAAGAAAAAATATTAAAAGACCTCCCCCCGAAAATAGAAACGAATATCTATCTGGATCTGACCATCAAACAGAGAGCGCTTTATCAGCTGACCGTTGCCCGGACAAAAGCGATGATTGATGAGGCGTACCGGATTAAAACCGGTCCTCAGGCGCAGATCATTGCCCTGACCGCCCTTTTGCGACTCAGACAGATCTGCGTTTCTCCCCGGTTAGTCGATCCTGAAAACAGGGAGCCTTCTCCGAAGATTGAGTTTTTAACCGGACAGCTCAAACAGGTTTTGGAAGAAGGGTACAGCACCCTTGTTTTTTCGCAGTTCACGTCATTTCTGGATATTCTGGAAGAAGATTTGGAAAAAGAAGGAATCGCGTTTTCGAGACTCGACGGCTCGACTCTTGCCGGAAAAAGAAGGGACCTTGTCCAGGCCTTCCAGGGGGGGGAGAAGCCGGCAGTTTTCCTCCTCAGTTTAAAGGCGGGGGGGCAGGGGCTGAACCTGACTCGGGCGTCATATGTTTTTCATCTCGACCCCTGGTGGAATCCGGCTGTCGAAAACCAGGCTTCGGACAGGGTTCACCGGATCGGGCAAAAGAACCAGGTAACGATCATGAGGATTCTCATGCGCCATACGATCGAAGAGAAGATGATGACGTTGAAGAAAAAGAAACAGGCGCTCTACGAAGCGGTCATGGGGAATTCCGTGCAGACCGGAATAGGGTTTTCAATCTCCAGGTCCGATTTTGATTTTCTCCTTGCAGACTGATGTTCAACGTTTGACTCATTTATTGCTTTTATGGTACAAAAAAGGGGAGAATAGTTGTACTTTAGCGTTGTAACGAAGGGATAAGGCGATGTCAGGTCATTCGAAATGGGCGACCACAAAACATAAAAAAGCTCTGATAGACTCCAAACGGGGCAAATCTTTCACCAAGATCATCCGTGAGGTGACCATCGCCGCAAGGATCGGCGGCGGCGATCCGGAAGGGAACCCCCGGTTGAGGACCGCCATTTTAAA
>JBGPKT010000067.1:0-12253 GCA_041486115.1 Nitrospiria bacterium
ATGATCGGCACCCTTAAAAAAATCAGCCCGATCATTGCCGGAAACGAAATAAAAAAGACCAGCCGGAGTCCGAAAGAGACGCTTTCTTTTAAGCCCTGAATATCTTTTTTGGCCGCCTGTGCCGAGAGGGAAGGCAAGATCGCCGTCGCAATGGCAATGGCAAATATTCCGAGCGGAAAATGAATCAGGCGGATGCCGTAATAAAGGTAAGTGACACTCCCTTCGGCCAGCAAAGAGGCAAAGTAGGTATTCACCAGCAGGTTAATCTGCGCCACAGAAAGGCCGAGAAGGGTCGGTAAAATGAGGGTAAAGATCTTTTTCACCCCCGGATCGTTGATCCGAAAATTCAGCCTGAAAAAAAGCCCCTGTTTATAAAGGGTCGGGAGCTGGAAAAGAAACTGCACCATCCCCCCCAGGATCACGGCGATGGCAATTCCTACGATCGGGTCTTTTAAAAACCAGGTTAAAACAAAGATGCTCGCGATGATGACGAAATTATCGACCGCCGGAGCAAGCGCCGGGATTCCAAAGGAACGGATAGAATTCAAGACTCCCATGGTGAGGGCCGCAAGGCCGATAAATAATAAATAAGGGAACATGATCCGGGTCAGATAAATGGTCAGGTCGAGCTTTCCCCCTTCGTGGGTAAAACCGGGGGCAATCAGAGGAACGAGGGTGGAAGAAAAAAGAATGCCGAAGGCGCAGACCAGAAGGAGAATGCCGAGTAAAACGGTAAAGACCTTACAGGAAAGCTCCCAGGCCTCCTGCTTTGAACGGGCGGTCCAGTATTCGGTAAAGACGGGAATAAATCCGGCCGACATGGAACCTTCGGCAAGGAGTTCTCTTAAGAGGTTGGGGATCCGGTAGGCGACATAAAAGGCGTCGGTGGCCAGGCCGGCGCCGAGGCGGGCAACAACCATATCCCGGATCAATCCTAAAATCCGGCTGGTCAGGGTGGCCAGCCCGATTTTCCCCGCCGCCCGGGTTATCTTTTTGTTTTCACTCATCCGGATTGGAGGGCGGCCTGATCATATTTAAAAGCCAGATAAGGGTCCCACATCGCGCCGGTTGCGCTCATAGAGGCATCGACCCCCGCTTTTTCGTAGGCCAAAATATCTTCAACCTTCATAATCCCCCCCACGCCGATAACCGAAAAATCGAGTTTATCGCGCTGGCGGATCTTGACGATTTTTTCAGACTGCTTAAGGCCGCAATCCCGGATTGCCGCTCCGCAGACCCCCGATTGAAGCCGTCCGGGACCGGGAAGAGCCTGGCTCCCGCCGGGGCCGACGACTTTGAACGGAAGGGTATTGATGTTCGAAATCCCTTCGACATAAGAAGCGTTAGCCAGAATGACTTTTTCCAGAACCTGCGGATCGGAAATATACCCCATTTTAATGATCAGGGGAGTCCCCCGAAGCGACTGATGGACCTTCTTGGAAATCGCCGAAGAAGCCCCCGGATCGGAATAGAGGCTACCCTCTCCGGTGACGACATTTGGGCATGACAGGTTGATTTCGACCATATCGGCGCCCGCTTCTTTTGCCATTAACGCCCCTCTCACATAATCTTCGGCAAGGTCTTTCCCTTTTTGAGGGGTTCCCACGATGCTGATGATAAAAACCTGCCCCGGGTCTAAAAAAGATTTGGCTTTTTGAGCATCTTCCTGCCAGACGGCAGGCTCTCTGGAGGGCATTCCGAAAGAATTGGTGATTGTGACAGGAAGCGTCTCTCCCCCCTCTTCCCGGGGTTCCGAGGCCACCAGCGTATACCCGAAATCTTTTTCTTCAAGCTGGCCGGCGATATTAAGGACTACGCAGTTGGGAGCGGGATGGGCAGGATAAGGGAGCGTCCTGACCGTTTTATAAACCAGGAGGTTAAAACCAAGCTTTGCGTAGAGCGCTATCCATTTTGAATTCAATAAAGGGCCGGCGGGAACGCCGAAACAGGAATTGACCTTGAACCCCATAAAATTCCTGAGAGGCTTTTGCTTCTTTTTCGGGAATACCCCTTTAAAAAAGGGACCTTCCTGGTAATTCTCTTCGTACGAACGGCCGATCTGATAGGTGGGAGGAACTTTTTCTTTTAATTTGAACTCTTGCGGCTTCATTTTTTCGGAAAGTATATCACAGGTCCCATCCCCGACCAAGATTAAAAAACTGCGGGCTATGGAAATGAGGAGAAAAAAGGTTGTAATTTAAAAGAAGATCTGGTATAAGTAACCCTTTATTTATTTAGTTAAACAGATAAAAAGGGAATTCCAATGCCTATACATCGCGATGCCATTAAAAAAGAACGCCAGACTAAAAGAAAAAATGAGCGAAACAGAAGGATTATCTCTTCTTTAAAAACGGCCACCAAAAAAGTCCTGACCGCGGTTGACTCGCAAAACAAAGAGGATGCCAAGACTGCCCTGCTGGAAGTCACCTCCATGTTCGATAGCGCCGCCAGCAAAGGGGTTGTCCATCACAGCACCGCCGGAAGAAAAGTTTCACGAATGACCCTGAAGGTCAACCAGATCACCTCCAAATAACACATATTAAGGAGAAGCAACCCCTTGTTAGGGGCGCTTCACGCGGGGGCATGGGGGGCATTGAGTGAATTTTACAAAGGCCTCCCGATATAATGCCCGATAGGCTCAGAGGTTCTGAATCCCCTCTGAGCTATGCAGCCGCTTTCCCTCGCACAAATCAAGAATTAGCGCCTCCATCACCCTTTCGGGAGGTCTCACATTGTTTTTTAGCTGAAAATCTGCTTCCAGAAAGAGAGGAAACGCCGCGGCGATCTCCTTCTGCGGATAAAGGGTCGAATGTTTCAGAATGTCGAAAAGATAAAACTCCGGTATTCCGAGACTTTTTGAAATTTCTCCTTTTGAAAATCCCGAAGCCTTGCATTCCCCCAGTTTCAAAAGGTTTCTAAAATGGCGTAAAAGCATCGCGAGCAAGACCAGCGGCTGCTGCCCTTCCTCGAGAAGGCTGGCAAGGAGGAGCAGCGCCCGGCTCCGGTTTTTGCTCCCGGTCTCATTCACCAGATCAAAGACCGAACAGTTCCTCTGCCCCTTCGATAATACTTGGCAATCCTCAAAGGAAATCCGTTTTTTTCCTCCGGCATACGCTTTTAACTTTTCAATCTCCATGGAGAGTTTTGAAAGATCGGCGCCGAATTCCAGCTTTAGATAGGCCGCGGCATTTTCTTCAATCTCAATGCCGGCTTCTTTGACCCGGTTCCTGATCCAGGGGCCGACCTGGTTTTCATACAACCTCTGACAGGAGATCACCTTCCCTTTTTCCTTGAGCCGGATAAAAAAGGTTTTCCTCATATCCGCTTTCGGAGCGGCAAAAACCAGACAGGTGGAAGGGGCAGGCCCGTTGATATAAGGGATCAGCTTTTCCAGTTCTTTGGCAGGGATCAGGTCGGCCTCTTTCACAATGACCAGCCGCCTGTCGGAAAGAAATGGGAACGTCTGGACCGCCGTCAGGATCTCATCGACCAATGCCGCCGATCCATAAAAAAGATTAAAATTAAAGTCCGCCGCGGAAGGGTCGACAACCGTCGCTTTTATTTTTTCCAGCCAGTCGGCCATGAGAAGCTCTTCTTCTCCGGTGATTAAAATCAGAGGACCGAAGGCTTCCTCCTTTTTACTTTTTTGAGATTCCGCGTTTTTCATCATTTACCTGTAGAGGTTAAGAATATCGCTTAAAGTATCTTCCGCAAGGACTTTGCTCGCTTCGTCAATCGCACGGTCAAGCGCCGCGCGGTTTAACGATGAGTCGACATTCACATAGTAGTCGGCCGCTCCCGGAATCACCGATTTTTGCCAGAGCATTTTTTCAGACCGGGCGTCTTTGAGCGTCATCCGCAGCACCAGCGCGATCCGGTATTCCAATGCGACATTCTGGGTATCAAACGAGAGAGGGGTCTGTCCGAAAGAAACGACCTCTCCTTCGAGGACCATGTCGGATTCGCTCCTGGAAGAGACCAGTTTCAAATGCCCGTCCATAATGACTTGCTGGCGGAAACGGCGGGTCACGGTATTTTCAATGAGCGGTTCGTAGGTTTTGTTGGAAAAGACGGGAATGGAAATTCTGGACAGCCTTTGCGGCCCACCTTCGCTCTCTGTCTGGATGAGGCTGGAGGGGGGGGATTTTTCCAGAGAGGCCTGATAACCGCAGCCTCCCAGGAAAAAAAGGAACAGAAATCCGGTGGCCATCCGGTTAACCGGCGACAATATTGACCAGCTTCTTCTCGACATAGATCACCTTATGGATTCTCTTATCCTGAATCCATTCTTTAATTTTAGGGTCATTTAGGGCATTTTGCTTAATCGATTCTCCGTCTGAATGATAGGGGACCTGGAGTTTTCCCCGGAGTTTTCCGTTGACCTGAATGACGATCACCATCTCATCGGCAATCAGTTCTTCCGGGTCAAAAGCGGGCCACAACCGGACGGATCGCGGATCGAAAATGGGGGTCTTCTCTCCCAGGCTTTCCCATAACTCTTCGGCAATGTGAGGGGCAAAAGGAGATAAAAGAAGGACAAAGGTTTCAAGCGTGAACTTCAAGGCCCCGGGCTCAACCCTCTCCGGCCGGGAGACATAATCGGCCACGGTATTAAACAGCTCCATTAATGCGGCCACCGCGGTATTAAAATGAAAATCTTTTTCCATATCTTCGGTGATCTTTTTGATCGTTTGATGGGTCTTTCTTAAGAGGGCTTTTCCTTCGGCCCGACCGGCCAGCGGGGAGGAGACCGTCCTATTAAACGGCTCATGAAAGGCCGTGTAAAGGTTCCAGACCTTGTTTAAAAACCGGTAAGATCCCTCGACCCCCTGGTCGTTCCATTCGAGGTCTTTTTCGGGAGGAGCTGCAAAAAGGGAAAAGAGCCTTGACGTGTCGGCGCCATATTGATGGATTAAATAGTCGGGATCGACCACGTTCCCTTTGGATTTCGACATTTTCGCGCCGTCTTTGATCACCATCCCCTGCGTCAGGAGACTCGAAAAGGGCTCATCGATTGAAATAACCTCCAGATCATGGAGGACTTTGGTAAAAAAGCGGGCGTATAAAAGGTGGAGGACCGCATGTTCAATCCCTCCGACATACTGGTCGACCGGAAGCCAGAACTCCCCTTTTTTCCGGTCGACCGGCCGGTCCGTGGCATGGGGCGAAACATACCTTAAAAAATACCAGGACGAATCGACAAACGTATCCATGGTATCGGTCTCTCTTCTCCCTTCCTGATGGCACCGGGGACATTCCGCGCGAACAAATTTTTCAGATTCCGCAAGAGGAGATCCCCCTTTTCCGGTAAACGGAACATCGGTGGGAAGGATGACCGGGAGGCGGTCTTCGGGAACGGGTACCGTTCCGCAATCCTTGCAATAGATCATCGGAATCGGGGTTCCCCAGTAGCGTTGGCGGGAGACCCCCCAGTCCCTGATCCGGTAATTAATTTTTGCCTTTCCCTTCCTCTCGTTGGAAAGCCGTTCGGTAATTTTTCCTTTGGCTTCTTCGGAAGGGAGGCCGGTAAATGGCCCCGAATCAACAAGAACGCCCGGCGCGATATAAGCCTCCCGCATCGGTCCGACCTGTGGATCGGTCGATCCCAAGACCGGACCGGATAAAAGCGCGGCTTCGGGGTTCTGAATGACCACTTTCACAGGGAGATGATATTTCCCGGCAAATTCAAAATCTCTCTGGTCGTGCGCCGGGACCGCCATGACCGCCCCTGTCCCGTACTCCAGGAGGACAAAATTGGCCACCCAGATCGGAATTTTCCAGCCGGTCAGGGGATGAATGGCATAAGAACCTGTAAAGACGCCCTCTTTCTCAGCCAACTCCGAGGTCCGGCTTTCTTTATCCTGGGCCTTTATTTTTTCAATAAAAGCCCCGACCGCTTTTTCCTGAGGGGTATTTCTGGCAAGGATCACCGCCAGAGGATGTTCGGGAGCGATACTGATAAACGTGGCCCCGAAGAGGGTGTCGGGACGGGTAGTAAAGACCCTCAGCGCGCCCCGGCTATCTTCAATTTCAAGGGGAAAATCAATCTCCGCGCCTATGCTTTTACCGATCCAGTTTTTCTGCATCGTCAGAACCCGTTCTGGCCAGTGGGTCAGGCGCTCGCACCCCTCCAGAAGTCTTTCGGCATAAGCGGTAATTTTAAAAAACCACTGTTCCAGCTCCTTTTGGCCAACCACCGATTCGCATCGCCAGCATTTTCCCTCTTCGACCTGTTCGTTGGCCAAAACGGTTAGGCAGGAGGGGCACCAGTTGACAGACGATTTCTTTTTGTAGGCGAGCCCTTTCTCAAACATCTTGATAAAAAACCATTGGTTCCACCGGTAATAGTCGGGGAGGCAGGTGGTGACTTCCCGGTCCCAGTCATACGACAGCCCCATCGATTTGAGCTGCTCCCTCATGGCGGCAATGTTCCTGAGCGTCCATTCCGCGGGATGGATTCCTTTTTGGATCGCAGCGTTTTCAGCCGGAAGGCCGAAGGAGTCCCACCCCATCGGGTGAAGCAGATGAAACCCCCTTAACCGCTTATACCGGGAAATCACGTCGCCAATGGCATAAACCCGGACATGCCCCATATGGATCTTTCCCGAGGGATAGGGAAACATTTCAAGGCAGAAATATTTCGGCTTGTCTGAGGCATCTTCGGACTTAAAATATTTCTGCTCGGACCAGATGCCCTGCCATTTTTTTTCAATTGCTTTCGGGTCGTATTGATTATTCAACAAAATTTTCCATCCAACTTGATTAGAGATCAAATGAACGTTGAATTTTCCGGTTGATGCCTATAAAAGTCAAGACAAAAAAGGTCTGAAGATCTGGCAGGGAATTTAAAAACCACTCCGTCTTCATCCTACCAAAGGTTAAAAGTGGCTGAAAAAGAGTTCGTAGTTCTGAGGCAACGGTCCCGTCGGGGGGACCCACTGCTGCCAGGCCATAAAAACCCCCGTCCCATTGTTGATCAGGCTCGGATTCTCTGACGCATCGAGGAACGGAGATGAAAAATTAACTGGCGGGGTAAACGATATCCCACCGTCTGGAGAGGAGATCAAAAATATTTCATTTTGAGGAATATTATTGTCGAATTTCTGCTGGACCTGATCCACCCACGCGGCAATGACCCGGGTTCCCACTGCAGTGACGGAAGGTTCGGAGGCGCTCCCTGAGGCGGATAACGGCGCTGAAGTATTAAAGTTAGGAAGGCTGTTTACCGGAAACTTCACCATACTGATCTGAGCGGGAAAAAGAGATGTATCTTCCCAGACCATGTAAAAATATCCCCCTCCATCCCATGTCATTTTTTGCCCATGAGGGTAGGATGAAGATCCAAAGGGAGAAATCACCCACGGCGAAAAATTTGCTCCTCCATCGGATGACTGGATCACATGGATTCCCGATAGCGATTCCGACCAGGCAATCGTCAAATGAAGTCCGCTTTGAACAAGCTCTGGCCTCTCGGCCTGAGGGCCCAATGCCAGAGCAGAGGAAAGCGTTGTCGGCAGACCAAAAGTCAGGCCTCCGTCGGAAGACAGGCGGTAGAAAATCTTCCCCTGCGTGGCGTCTATGTTATGCATGTAGGTCCAGCTGGCTCCGGTCCATTGCAACAGAGGTCCATCCCCTTCAGTCCCATAAATATTGGCTGTAATCCCATTCGTTCCGGAAAGGATCAGCCCCCATAGCCCGGTGATCCCCAGATCTCCGCCGACCCCCACACTCGAAGCGTCCCAGGGGAGGAGGCCGTCCTTTTTGATGATCTTTCCGGCAGAGGTTCCGGCATAGATAATTTCTTTTGAATTGATCGTTCCCGAAGGAGTATAGGTGGTTCCCCAGATAGCCGTTAAATCAGACGAATTAACCGTCTGAGCGGCCCAGGGGCCAATCCCGTCCCAATGTAAAATCGTCCCTCCCGCTCCCACGGCGTAAACGTCAGAAGCACCGCTTCCCCAGACACTATTGAGCGTCGAGGTTCCTACTGTCGTGGACGACCATGCCGATCCGTTAAAATGAGCGATTGTCCCTCCCGCTCCCACCGCATAAACATCAGAAGCGCCGCTCCCCCAGACACTATTGAGCGTCGAAGTTCCCACCGTCGCAGACGACCACGCGGATCCGTTAAAATGAGCGATTGTCCCTCCCGCTCCCACGGCGTAAACATCAGAAGCGCCGCTCCCCCAGACACTATTGAGCGTCGAAGTTCCCACCGTCGCAGACGACCACGCGGATCCGTTAAAATGAGCGATCGTCCCTCCCGCTCCCGCCGCGTAAATATCAGCCGAACCGCTTCCCCAGATCCCATTGAAATCGGATGGGGTATTCACTATCTGTTTTGCCCAGCTTTGCCCCTGGTCTGCCGAATGGTAGATCCTTCCCCCTTTTCCTGCCAGGTAGACATCTTTAAAATTAAGAGTCGATCCCCAGACCGCCGATAATCCGTATAAGACAGAAGTGTCATCCCAAACCACCGAAACGGAGCTTCCCGATGAAGTGACCCGGGGGTGAAGCGATGCTCCCGCATTTGCCGAGAGATTAACCGGCGGACTAAAACTGGTGAGCGTTCCGGTCAGGGAGCGGCTAAAATAAATATCACTGTTATTACTCGTGGTATCCAAATCTGTCCAGACGACATTAACAGTAGGGGGAGTTCCGGGTCCAAAAGAGAGATGCGGTGCGGAAGAGGTCCTGGCCGGATCGGATAAAGCGAAGGGAGCGCTAAACGTCTGGCCACTATCGGTAGAAAAAGAAAATAGGACCACCCCTTGTCCGCTGCCGGTCCCTAAATAAGAATCTGTCCAGACCATTCCAATCGTTGTGCCCGATACGGCAATGGCCGGCTCTGTTGAGAAACCGGCATTTTTGGAAATATTCTGTCCGGGAGGAAAAAAGAGAAAAGAGTCCGCCGTGCCAGGCCCCCCCGGAGGATTAACCTGAATCGAGCCGGTTTGAATGTTAGCCGGAACGATCGCCAAAACCTCATTATTCGAAACCTGCGTGACCGGCACAGAAATCGGTGAAGGAAATGCTGCAAAAGAAGCCGTTGTTGAGCCTGCAACCGATGTGCCTGTTAATACCACGGTGTCTCCCGCATACCCGCCGGGGCAATAGAGATTGGGACTGGCGCCGCTTCCCCGTGTCCCCTGCGTGGTGACAGAACGCTCCACCAGACGGTTGAGATTGATGACACTCAGGTTTCCCGCCTCATCCGCGGCCCGAACAACAAAATAATAGGTCGTTGCCGGGGAAAGATTCTGAACCAGATAAGGAATCAAGCTGCCCGTGGTCAAATAAAAATGGGTCGTCTTATAGGTGGGTGGATTATTAAAATCCTCTTTGCCGGAGGCCGTGGCCTGATAAATATAATAAATAATATTCGATCCGCTGACCGCATCGGAAGCGGGGTTCCATTGAAGAAGGACATTCCCGCAGGCCCCCCGGGTCGCCGATTCAAGACCATTCTGGTTTCCTGACGCATCCTTTTCGAAAAATGGGGGATCGGAGTCAAAACCAAGTGATTTTCCCGTTAAATTGGCGTAAGGATCGACCAGATTGGGCGTTTCCACTTTGCCGCAGGCAAAGAGAGCCAGAAGAGCGATAGAACCCGCCATGGGAGATAAAAAACGAAGAGAGTGAACCACTAAGATATCCTTTTGCTTATCATATAATAATTAAGAGCAACGGTCAAAGAAAAAGGTCTTCTTGTTCTGAAAAGATCATTTATGTTAGTTTAAGGCTTATGAAACGATCGGTCTTATATGTCTGGCTTCCGGTGTCAAAAATATATCCGGTGGGAATCACCTACCTGGCCAATTATATCCGCCTCAAGAACCCGGAGATCCGCCAGGAGATCCTCGACCTCTCTCTCTACCCCCGCCCGCTCAGAAAGAAAGTTTTAAGAGAGGCGATCCGCTTATTCAAACCGGGCATTGTCGCCTTTTCCTGGCGCGACATTCAGATTTTTTCCCCCCACGAAGGGCATGATTCGATTAAATACGCCTTTAATTTTTATTATTCATGGAACCCGATCAAAAAAATCGTCTCTTCTTTTTATGGTTTGAAATCGCTTTATCAATATTACGACAACATCCGCGAATCTCTCTCTTATCCCCGGCTGGTCTCACGGGAGTTCCCTGATATGACCAGAGTCATCGGAGGAGGGGCCTTTAATGTCTTTTCGAAGCAGGTGATCGATAAACTTCCAGAAGGGACCATCGGGATGATCGGAGAGGGGGAAAGCGCTCTCCTGAAAATCGCCGAAGGCAAAGATTATTCAGACGAAAGGGTGATTTTCAGAAAAAACGGGGCGGTTCATCAGGGGGTGCAGAAGCGTTCCGTCGATTTTGAAGAGATGGAAATCGACCTCCCTTATCTCGAATCGATCTTTCCTCAATATAAAAATTACAGCAAAGAGGTCATCGGCATCCAGACCAAACGAGGATGCCCGTATGAATGCTCGTTCTGCGTTTACCCCTATATCGAAGGAAAAGGGGTCCGGCACAGAAATCCCGACCTGATTCTGAAAGATATTAAAACCTTTCACGACCGCTGGGGGACCCGTCATTTCTGGTTTACAGACGCCCAGTTTATCCCCGGCTCGAACTCCCTTTCCCAGGTCACCCGGCTCCTTGAGGGGATTTTAAAATCAGGCCTGAAAATCACCTGGTCGGGATATATCCGGACCAGCCTGATTTCGGCTGAAATCGCCGATCTGATGGTCCGAACCGGCCTGGGAGACCTTGAAGTCGCCATCACCTCCGGCGACCAGGAAGTCATTAATGGGATGAAACTCGGGTTCAGACTCGATAAGCTTTATGAAGGGGTTGAATATCTTAAAAAAGCGGGGTATCAGGGAAAAATCATTCTCAACTACTCTTTGAACTCTCCCGGAGATACGGAAGAAACCTTAAGAATCAGCGTCGAGTCGTACAAAAAAATCAAGGAGATTCTGGGCGAAGAACGGGTAGTCCCCGTCCTCTTTTTTCTCGGTATACAGCCCCATACCGACCTTGAAGCGGAGCTTATTGAGTCGGGGTATTTAAAAAAGGGGTATAACCCTCTTTCTCTAAACCCGATGAGTATCAAGAAAATGCTTTATAACCCGGCCCCCCTCAACAGGATAATTGCAAAAGCCTGTTTTAAGGCCTGGGACCAAACCACCGCCCCTTCCGCCGGAGCGCGCGTCGAAGAAAAATACGCCGACCGGTTTTTGAAACAGGCCGTTGAAAAGAATTATGGACGAGCCGTCTTTTCTGCCTTGGATGATATTCTCCCCTGATCTCTGTTCTGTACGGTGGATTACTATGAATAAATCTAGCTCCCTACCCGAGCGTTTGCGGGGCTGAGTTATACCTAAAGGAGTATTCCCCAGGATAATTTGTGATCCTGACACTCACTTCTATATCATAAAGCGTTAACCCCTCAATTGGAGGTTTCCCTTGACTTTTTTACGTAAATTTTTAAATATTAACAATTACCCTTATTCGGCAGGTGCGGAAGAGAGGTTAATCCAGAAAGTTACAAAGGTTCTGAACGTGGAGCGCTTTTTTCATTTTGTATGAAAGGAAAACTTGGTGAATTTCTTGAAGAACATGAAGTGGAGTGTCTTATTCGGTTTGTTGGTTGTTTTCGGTTTCTCCGTGTTGGCGAAAGCGGAAGATGACGGGGGAAAAGGGAGAGGGATTGTCGAGAGAGCCCATCAGGTCTACGGGGGAAAGGACCAGCAGTCAAAACTGACTTTTTTTATTAAAGAGGCGTCCGGAGAAGAGCGGAAGATTGTGATGAGGCGGGTCTGGAAAAATTATAACGGTGAAAAGGGGGTTGATTCAAAGGTCCTCATTTTCCAGGAATATCCCCCCGAAACGAATGGGTCAAGTTTTATGGGATGGTTTTACCGTCCTAGCTCGGGAAAGAAAAATGAAGCCTGGCTGTATATTCCCCTTTTAAAAAAGATCGAACAGCTTCCGGACACCAGCAACCGCGACGAGTCTTTTCAGGAATCGGACATCAAGCCGTCTGACATGATGGTCCGGCCGATCGATCTGGACGCACACCGCTTTTTACGGGAAGAAACGATTTCAAACAAAACATACGAAGTCATAGAGTCGACCCCAAAACAGAAAGACCCGAATTATCCTTACAACAAAGTTCAAAGCTGGATATCCAAAGACGAAAGATTAACTGAAAAAATCGACTATTACGACAATGACGGCCAGCTGTTTAAACAGCAGTTGATTTCATGGAAAAA
>JBGPKT010000068.1:0-12229 GCA_041486115.1 Nitrospiria bacterium
GATTGATTTACGAAGAATTGCAACCACCCAAAAAAAGTGCTAAAGAGTTCAGAGTTTAAAACCCTGTGCTTTTGCATAGGGTTTTTTTTTGTAAAATTTGAAAAAACGAAGGAGCCCTGAAATGAGTAAATTAACCCATTTATTTACGTCTGAATCTGTCACCGAAGGACACCCCGACAAGATTGCCGATCAGATTTCCGATGCTGTGCTGGATGCGATTATTGCCCAGGACCCGACCTGCCGGGTTGCCTGTGAAGCGATGTTAACAACAGGAATCGCCTTTGTGGCAGGAGAGATTACCACCTCCTGCTATGTTGAAATTCCGGATGTGGTCAGGGAAACCATTAAAAATATCGGATATACCCGGGCGAAATATGGTTTTGATTATGAAACCTGCGGGGTCATGACCTCCATTCATAGCCAATCTCCTGATATCGCCATGGGTGTTGATTCCGGAGGGGCCGGCGATCAAGGGCTGATGTTCGGGTTTGCCACGAACGAAACCCCCGAGTTAATGCCGATGCCGATTCTCCTGGCTCACAAGTTAACCAAAAGATTGACCGATATGAGAAAAAACAAGGTTCTTGATTTTTTAAGGCCGGATGGAAAATCTCAAGTAACGATTGAATATGTTGACGGAAAACCCCGGAGGGTCAACACCATCGTGATTTCCACCCAGCATTCTCCTGATGTCAAAATGAGCGATCTTCGCGAGGCGATCATTGAAAATGTTATTAAGCCGACCATCCCTGCCGAATTAATCGATCCAAAGCATGTTATCTATCATATCAATCCGACCGGTCGTTTTGTGACCGGAGGTCCGATGGGGGATACCGGCTTGACGGGAAGAAAAATTATTGTCGACACCTACGGCGGAGCGGGTCGTCACGGCGGGGGAGCGTTTTCAGGGAAAGACCCTTCAAAAGTCGATCGTTCGGCCTGTTACATGGCCCGATATGTCGCGAAAAACCTGATTGCCGCCGGGATTGCCGAAAAATGCGAAGTTCAGCTGGCTTATGCTATCGGCGTAGCCGATCCTGTTTCGATTTTTGTCGATACCTTCAATACCTCGGAACTTCCTCAGGACAAAATCACGAAACTGGTTCGGGATCATTTCCCTTTAACGCCCAAGGGAATGATTGACCATTTAAGATTAAGAAGGCCGATTTATAAAAAGACCGCCGCTTACGGGCACTTTGGAAGGAACGAGCCGGAATTCACCTGGGAAAGAACCGATCTGGCGGAAACGATCAAGAAAGCCGCGGGGATATAATCAACCTTTAATCATTTAACTTAACCAAGAAGAGGGTTTTTACATGGATTATGATATCAAAGATATTAAGTTAGCAGGGAAGGGAAAATTAAGAATTGAGTGGGCCGAGCAAAACATGCCGGTGCTCCGGCTGATCAAGAAAAGGTTTAAAAAGGAAAAGCCGTTGGCCGGCATAAAAGTTTCCGCATGTCTTCATGTGACCACCGAAACGGCAAATTTGATGGAAACGCTCAAAATTGGCGGAGCGGATGTTTATATTTGCGCTTCAAACCCTCTAAGCACCCAGGATGACGTTGCCGCCGCGCTAGTCGATCATTTGGGCATCCCGACCTTTGCCATTAAAGGAGAAGACAACAAGACTTATTACAGCCATATCCAGGCTGTTTTAAATATCCGTCCGGGGATTACGATGGACGACGGGGCCGACCTTGTTTCGACGGTTCATTCAGAACGGCCCGAATTGTTAAAGCATCTGATCGGCGGCACCGAAGAAACGACGACCGGAGTGATACGCCTCCGGAGCATGGCGGATAAAAAAGTTTTAAAATTTCCCGTGATTTCAGTCAACGACGCGCAAACAAAGCATATGTTTGACAACCGGTATGGAACCGGACAGAGTACCCTCGATGGTTTTCTCCGGGCAACCAACCGGCTGATTGCAGGATCAGTGTTTGTGGTCGCCGGCTACGGGTGGTGTGGAAGAGGTTTGGCCCAGAGGGCCCATGGAATGGGCGCCAGCGTCATTGTGACCGAGATCGATCCTTTAAAAGCGCTCGAAGCGGCGATGGATGGTTATCGTGTGATGCCAATGTCAGAAGCGGCTTCACTGGGAGATTTCTTCTGTACGGTTACCGGAGACATTCATGTGCTCCGTAAAGATCATTTTGCTGTGATGAAAGATGGAGCCATTATCGCCAACTCAGGCCATTTCAATGTCGAGATTGATATTACTGCCCTGGGAAAAATGTCCAAAAAGAAAAGGGTGATCCGCGAATTTGTTGAGGAGTATACGCTCCCCAGCGGGAAGCGCGTCAATCTTCTGGGCGAGGGGAGACTGATCAACCTTGCCTCGGCGGAAGGACATCCTTCTTCGGTAATGGATATGAGCTTTGCCAACCAGGCATTGTCCGCGGAATATATGCTTAAAAATGCTTCTAAGCTTGAAAAAAAGGTTTATCCGGTTCCGAAAGAGATCGATCACGAGATCGCCAGGCTCAAGCTGGATGGATTGGGAATCAAGATTGACAAACTGACCGCCGAACAGCAAAAATATTTAGCTTCCTGGGAAATGGGTACTTAATGGCGTGGTTTAAACGGACCAGCAGACCCGAATCCTCCGAAGGAAAACGGGTCAAAATACCTGAAGGGCTCTGGGTCAAGTGCAATAATTGCCGGGAGCTCATTTACAGGAAAGAACTTGAAAAAAATGTCCATGTCTGTCCGAAATGCGATTACCATTTTCCGATCTCGGTAGATGAACGGATTGCTCTAATCCTTGATGAAAATAGTTTTAAAGAGATCGATGCCTCCCTGGAGGCGACCGATCCCCTTAATTTCAAGGACGTCATGAGGTATAAAGACCGTCTGAAAGTTTATCAGGAAAAAACCGGATGGAAAGACGCCATGGTCTACGGAGACGGGACCATCAAGGATCATCCTGTTGTCCTCGGCGTCTTTAATTTTAATTTCATGGGCGGGAGCATGGGGTGCGTGGTGGGCGAAAAGATCGTCCGGGCCGCCGAAAGATCTGCTGAGAACCGGTTTCCCCTGATTATTGTCAGTTCTTCCGGGGGCGCAAGAATGCAGGAGGGGATTTTCTCCCTGATGCAGATGATTAAAACTTCTGCCGCCATCGCCAGATTAAGCGCCGCCCGCGTCCCGTTTATCTCTATTTTGACCGACCCGACTTTTGGCGGTGTCACCGCCAGTTTTGCCATGCTCGGAGATTTTCATATTGCCGAGCCTAAAGCGTTAATCGGGTTTACCGGCCCCCGGGTAATCGAACAAACGCTCAAGCAACAGCTTCCCGAAGGTTTCCAGCGTTCCGAGTTCTTAATGGAACATGGGATGCTCGATATGATTGTGGGAAGGAAAAAACTCAAAGAAACCCTTGGGAACCTGATTGAGTTCTTTGTTTAAAAAATCGGATTTCGACTGAAACGGCACTCCTCTCCCGGGGAGGAATATGACCTATCCAGAAACCCTTCAATATCTATTTCAACTCCAGAAAAAAGGGATCAAACCCGGTCTTTCCAGAATGCTTGAACTCCTGTCAGCCGTTGGCAATCCGCATCATTATTTTGAAACACTTCATGTGGGTGGAACGAATGGAAAGGGGTCGGTCTGTTCATTTCTTTCTTCGTGTCTCCACTCTTCAGGGTATAAAGTGGGACTTTATACCTCCCCTCATCTGGTCGATTTTACCGAACGGATCGTTGTCAATTCGGTTCCCATTTCTCAATCGGACGTGGTCCGCCTGGCCGGTCTGATCCGGTCACTGGATGCACCGATCCATTCGATCTATGAACCGTCCGATCCAAAGGTCGGAAGATCAAGCCGGAGCTCCATAAGCCATCAGGCCACCTTTTTTGAATTTACGACGGCGCTGGCATTTCTCTATTTTATGGAACAAGAGGTCGATATCGCGGTGATAGAGGTTGGCCTGGGGGGAAGGCTGGATTCGACAAATGTGGTTTCGCCTCTTGCGGTCATTATTACCAATATCGATTTTGATCACCAGGAGTTTTTGGGAAATACGCTTCTGGAAATTGCCGGGGAGAAGGCGGGAATTATCAAGAAAAACATTCCCGTTATTTCAGGAGTCTCGCAATTCGAACTTCGCGAGCTTATTTTTGAAACCGCAGCTCCTCTGGAGGCGCCTCTTTTCCAGATGGGGGCCGATTTTGCTTCTGAGCCTGTAGATGCTCCTTTCAGGTCGAACGTTTTTCACTTCCGCGGCATGGACGCCCGTTACAGGAATCTCTCAACGCCATTACTGGGAGAACATCAAGCCCGGAACGCTTCTCTTGCTATTGCGGCGCTTGAAACGATCCGAAAAAAGGGATTTTTTTCCAGTGAAAAAAGCATCCGGGCAGGTCTTCTCAATATTCATTGGCCCGGGAGAATAGAAGTCATTCAGGAGAATCCGTTGATCATCCTGGACGGCGCTCATAATCCTTCCGGAGCTAGTACCCTTTTTAGTTTCTTGCACAAAATTGAGGCGCCGGGAAAGCGATTTCTGGTTCTTGGAATTATGAAAGACAAGGATATTGAAGCGATCGGTCAAAAGCTATTTCCCTGGGCCGATGAAATCATTCTGACTCAGGCCGGTTTTCAGAGGGCGGCTTCTCCTGCGGAACTTCTTGCCGCGCTCCCTCCCGTAGATAAACCGGTACATCTGATCGATACAATTCCAGAAGTACTGGAGTTTTTAAAGGCGAAAAGTTCTTCCAATGATGTGGTCTGCTTCACGGGGTCCCTTTATACCGTTGGAGAAGCTAGAGCGGCGCTGGAAGGGATTAAAATCCCCGTTCCTCTTCATGGCTAAGGGCCCTTTTCTCTTTTGTCTCTTGTTTTTCTTCCTCATTTTTAGCTCTCGATTGCTCCATGTCGCCTCCGCCCAGGAGACCATTATCCGACCTGCGGATCGGTCGATCCAAAGACCGGAAGAACAGGGAGAAGAGCCTGTTCAGCTGAAGGCCGATCATCTGGAGTTTTTTCAAGACACTCAAACGTATGTGGCTTCCGGGAACTTGAAAGTCTCCCAGGGGAAAAAGGAGATGACCGGAGATTTTTTTAATTTCAACCAGAAGACCGGTCAGATGGACATCTCCGGACACGTGGTAATTATTGAGGGGATCAATCAGATCAAGGCCGATAAGATATCGCTGAATATTAAAAGCCAGACGGGCATTATTTATCGGGGGCATATGATCTTCGGACCCGAACATTATCATCTCGATGGAAAAGTGATCGAAAAAGTCTCCCCGAAAGAGTATATGGCCAGAGAGGCCTTTGTCACGACCTGCGAGTGCAGTCAGCCTGATTACAGCCGTTCCCCCCGGATCCCCTGGAGAATCCGTCTTAGTGAACTCAAGACCAATCCCGATCATTATGTCACCGGGAGGAATGTTTTTTTTGAAGTTTTGAATGTTCCCGTTTTATATTCTCCTTATATTTATCTCCCTGTTACCCTGGAGCGTCAAAGCGGTTTATTAATCCCGAACCTCGACTATAACAGCCAGGATGGGTTCAGAATTCTTCAGCCTTTTTATTGGGCGATTGCCAGAAACCAGGATTTGACCTTATCGCTCGATTACCGGTCGCTAAGGGGAACCGGAGCCGAGATGGAATACCGCTATATCGCCAGTCGGTATTCCAGCGGTGTTTTGTTCACCCATTACTTTAGAGATGTTCTGGTTGGAAGCGATCGTTCCGAAGTGCGGTACAATCATACACAGATTTATTCCGAACATGTGGATGCCCGACTTTCTCTAAATTATGTCAGTGATCAGGCTTTTTTCAGGGATTTAAGCGTCTCCACGGCGGACATCAGCCAGAGAAGCGTCGAATCCAATCTTTATTTAACCGGCAGATGGGAAAATCAGACGGCCTATTTATTAACGCGATTTACAAAAGATTTAACTGCTGACAGCAGTTTAACGCTTCAAAAGCTCCCTGAAATCGGGTATTCCTTTCACACGTCTCCTTTATTTAATACCCCTCTTTATCTTGACTTTAGTTCCACGGCAACCTATTTTTATCGCCAGGAGGGATTGAAAGCCGGCCGATCCGATACCTATTTTCAGTTGATCGATGAATTGCCGATCGCTCATTTGGGAGTCTTGACCCCCCGCGCCGGTTTCCGCAAAACGATTTATTCCAGGAGTGTTTCACGGGATTCCTCTATTGAAAGAAATATTACCGAACTGGGCGTCGGGTTTAATAATAGTCTGAGCAGGGTTTATCGCGGAGATCACCCTCTGACCCATGTCATTGAATCGTCTTTGGTTTATGAATATGTTCCACCGGCCGATCAGTCGGATGTTCCTCAATTTGACAACATCGATTTGATTCCTGATAAAAACCTTTTCACGTATTCATTGACCAACCGCTTATTAAGAGAAAAAACAGAAGTCTTTTATCTGAAATTGACAGACAGTTATCTGGTCAATCCCACAGAGGGGAGGTTTTCAGACTTAAGATCCGAGATGATGTTTTTACTCTGGGATTTGAAGGTCAAAACCGACTCCTATCATAATTTATACGAAGGGTTTACCGATATCTTTAATTTTGACCTTTTATACGATTCACCCGGCAAGTGGAACCTGTCGGTCGGAGAACGGTTTACAAAACAGGGAAGTATTCCCCAAAAAGGGGATCTATTCAACCCCTTATCGCTCGGACTTCAGCAAAACCAACCCGTGCCGATCCGTTTTGTGACCTCCGCTTTGAGAATTTATCTTTCCAGGGAATTGACAGTGGCCACGAAAATTTATTACGATTACGAGAATAACATCTTGACCGAATCCGATTATGGAATCCGCTACAATTCCGGGTGCTGGGGAATAACTTTCGGGTATGTGATATTTCCGGACAAGAACCAGGTCTCGTTCTTGTTGACTTTAACCGGTATCGGAGGGCCGCCTTCCGGAGCGTTTAAAGATCTTTTTTAAAATCAGGAAGCTAAGTGAAGCAACCCCTTTGAGGGGTGCTTCACGCGGGGGCACGGGGGGCATTGAGTGAATTTCACGAAGGCCTCCCCAATATAATAAGTGAAGCAACCCCTTTGAGGGGTGCTTCACGCGGGGGCACGGGGGGCATTGAGTGAATTTCACGAAGGCCCCCCGATATCATAAGGCAGGCAATGGAAATCAGCGTCTACTATGAAGATACCGATTGCGGGGGCGTCGTCTATTATGCCAATTATTTAAAGTATTTCGAACGGGGAAGGACGGAACTCCTGGAAGCCGCCCGATTTTCCCTGTCTGATTTAATGGGTGAAGGGATTGTGTTTACCGTGGTGCAGTGTGAAATATTTTACCTCTCCCCTGCAAGATACAGAGACATTCTCCGGATAGAAACCTATTTAACCGAAGCGACAAGAACGGTTTTAAATTTCAGCTACAGGATCCTTGAAAAGAAAAGCGGAAAACGGATGGTCGAAGGGAATACCAAGCTGGTCTCTGTCGGATTAAACGGAAAGGTGAGAAGACTCTCCCAGGAGATGGCCGACCGGTTAATATCTCTCAAGAGCGCCCTTCCGGTCTTTGGATCGACCGATCCATCCGGTCTTGGGGGCGATCGCGGACAAAACGTTCCGCGCAAGTGATCCGCAGGTCGGAAAGTCGGGCCGGAAGCATAAAAGCCTCTATCTATTCCTTCCTTCGCCCCAGTGCAGCTTATTCCTCAAAACCTCGAAATAACTCAGGCCCGGAGAACGGATAAGTTCCGTTTTGGCATTGTTTGTTTCGATGTGAATTTGATCTTCCAGCCGCAATGAAAAACCAACCTGGCCGTCAAAAGTAATCATGGCCCCTTCTTCCTTTGATTTAAGAACAATTTCCACCTTCATTTTAGAGGGAATGACGATGGGACGCTGGGTCAGGGTGTGGGGGCAGATCGGCGTCAATATCATTGCATCGATAGAAGGGTGAATGATAGGTCCTCCCGCTGAAAGGGAATAAGCGGTCGATCCTGTCGGGGTGGCGACGATCAGGCCGTCGCCTCTTAAGGCTGAGAGGAATTGGCCATCGGAATAGATTTCCAGTTTAATCATTTTTGCCAGGGTACCCTTGTTGATGATGACATCATTCAGAACATGGGATTGCGCGATTTTCTTACCCTGCCGGGTAACGCTGGTTTTTAACATGATCCTTTCATCGACTGAATATTTTTCTTGAAAAATATTTTCCAGGGTCGGGTAGAGATCGTCAATGGTGATTTCCGTTAAAAAACCGAGTCCACCTAAATTAACCCCGAGAATGGGAACATGTTGTCCCTCAATCAGGCGGGCTGCGGAAAGGAGCGTTCCATCGCCTCCCAGTACAATCAGCAGGTCCACCTCCTGGGGGATCAGGGGAAAATTGAAAAGCGCCGCACTTTCTTTTAAATGTAAAGCGATTTCCTGGCCAAGGAAGACTTTTTTATTTTTTTTCTTCAGCCAATGAAGAAGGTCCCCGGCAATTTTTTGGATATCGAAGCCAAACGGTTTGGCGATGATTCCAATTTTTTCTATCGGTTTCACTGTTCCCGATCCCCTGTTAATATGGTGTTTCATTTTTGAACGGAGTTGCTTCACAAGATCACTATATCAAAATTAAATTAAATCAATTCAATTACATATTTTATCATATTAAATAGATGAAAAAACAAAAAGTTACAGGATTTTTAAGAAAGAACTCATTGGACAAAAAAAAAATTGACATTAAAAAATAGCTATGATATATCAGATAAACTTTGTTTCATTTTTGGAATGTTTTTAAAAAATATACGGGGTTATTTGGAATTTATTAATTATTTTTAAAATGAACAGGTTTTTATCTCTTTTTTTAATCGTGTCTGGGTTATTCATTTTTATTGGCGGAAAAACCGCATTGGCCACCCATGAAACCGATCATCGTTATACGGTTCACGGCCTGGTCAAAGAGGCTTCCGGCGTTCCCCGGCCAAATGTAAAAGTAACAGTTTCGGATACGTTGACCGGTGAGGGGAACACGGTTTTTACCGATCAGAACGGTTTTTATGAGGTGTTGCTTCATGTCCACAACAGCAATTTAGGGGATGAAATCCGGGTATCCGCCGGGTCTATGGTAAAGGTGATTAAAGCGGATTTTAACCCTGAAGATAAGAAAACTGAAAGAAAAGCGGAACTAAATTTTGAATTCGCTCACTCCGAGGAGAGAAAAAACAATCAGGGATGGAGCCTCATCGCCGGATTTTTATTGGTTATCGGTTTTATTTTTTTAACGGCAACGGTTTTTAAACAGAGAAAAGCACTTAAATAGGCAGCCAATATTTCCCGGGAGTGCCCCATGAATTTAAGTTCCAGCGATAACCATAAGTACAATATTGAAGTGCCGGGTGTCGAGTATTTTGCGCGGGAAGTTGAGTGCAGGCATGCGTGCCCGGTAGGAACAGACGCCGGAGCCTATGTTCAGGCCATTGCCAATCAGGAGTATGAAAAAGCCTACGCCATCGCAAGAGGGCCCAATCCCTTCGCTTCGATCTGCGGTTGGGTCTGCAATGCTCCCTGTGAAACGGCCTGCAATAAAGGGAATGTTGACCGTCCCATCGCCATTCGCGCTTTAAAAAGGTTTGTTACAGAAAAATATGGCGTAGAGACTATAAAGGATCCTTCCGGAACTTTAAAATATTCTACCGCGCCGGGGAGGCCTTATGGGATCAACACCGGTGAGAAAATCGCGATCATCGGTGGGGGAGCTGGAGGACTGACCGCGGCTCATGATCTGGCCCGGCTCGGTTACCGGGTGACCATTTTCGATGCGAACGACTTTCTCGGCGGGATGTTTTATCTCGTCCCCGAATATCGTTTACCCCGCCCCTTAATCAGAGCCGAGATTGAAGCGATCATGAGTATGGGAATCGAAGCCCGTTTAAACACCCGCGTCGGCAAAGATATTTCCTTTGAAGAAATCCAAAAGGATTTCAAGGCCATTATCGTCGGCGTGGGATGCTGGCTTCCACGTTCTCTGAATATTGAAGGCCATACCCTTCCAGGTTTTATGGAAGGTTTGAATTTTTTAAAAAGGGTTTATATTGGTCATGAAAAGATCGACCTCGGTGAAAAAGTGGTCATCATCGGAGGCGGGAATGTGGCGATGGATGTCTGCAGAACCGCCGTCCGGCTCGGGCCTAAAGAAGTCCATGTCGTCTGTCTGGAGTCATGGAAGGAAATGCCTGCTGATCCTATGGAAATTGAGGATGCTGTCGATGAGGGGATCATCTTTCATCCCTCTAACGGCCCTAAACGGGCTGTGGAAAAAAAAGGCGTGGTTTCAGGATTGGAAGTTACAAAAGTCAAATCGGTTTTTGACGATCAGAGAAGGTTCAACCCCCAGTTTTTTGAAAATAGCGAATGGATTCTTGAGGCGGATACGATTATCGCTTCTATTGGACAGGCATCCGATGTCTCTTTCCTTCCCCAGATTCCAGGTTTTAAAATTGGAAGAGGGGGGACCCTTATTGTAAATCCCGATATGTCAACCAATGTCCCGGGAGTTTATGGGGTGGGGGATGTTGTTACAGGTCCCAGGATTTTCATTGAAGCAATCGCCGGCGGACAAAAAGCCGCCATGGCCGTCCATTCTTACGTGACCGGAAAGAATATTGAAATTCTCAATAAGGGAGTTTCCACGTTAGTTGGCGACGGCATCAGAGATCACCAGATGCCTAAAGACTGGACACGCATTCCCCGGCAAAATCCCGCCCTTTTAGTCCCATCGCTCAGAGCCAACAATTTTAATCTGGCCGAACTCTCCTACGCCGAAAAAGCCGCGGTTGAAGAAGGAACCCGGTGCCTGAAATGCCATATTAATCCGATATTCAACGGCGATCTCTGTATTTTGTGCGGGGGCTGTGTTGATATCTGTCCTGAATATGCATTAAAAATGGTCCCCCTGGACCAGATGGAGCCGACACCGGTACTTCAAAAAGCAATTGAAAATTATTATGAGGTTTCATTGAATGGCGCGGAGTCCAGCCCCAAAGACGCTGCCGAAGGCAAACCGGACGTCAAACTGAGCAAACTTGGAACGGCAATGATTTGGGATGGCAATGTTTGTATCCGGTGCGGGTATTGCGCGAGACGCTGCCCCACGCAAGCGATTACAATGGAGCACCTTGAATATACACAGGAAGTGAGGGGGTCATGAGCAACGAAGAAAAAAATAAAACAAATAAATCGGGCGAAATGAGCCGCCGCAAATTTTTTAATTTGATCGGTTGGGGGGGGCTCTTGGCATCAGCAGGGGGTTCCGCGCTCGGAACCTATAAGTTTATGTTTCCGACAGTCCTTTACGAGCCGCCGACGATTTTTAAAATTGGAAAGGTCACCGATTTCGGGATGGGTGTCGACGAACGGCTTAAAAAAGAACGTCAGATCTGGGTGGTCAGAAATGAGCGGGGCCTCTATGTACTGGTGGCGATATGCCGCCATCTGGGTTGTACGCCAAATTGGTTTCCTGATCAGCAGCGGTTCAGATGCCCGTGTCACGGAAGCATCTATGATATTTTCGGAAATGTAAGAGGCGGACCTGCCCCAAGGACGCTTTGGAGAGCAGGCGTGACTTTAGATGCCGTCGATAACCAGGTTGTGGTGAACTTTTTAACCCGGCAGGATCCGGACCCCGAATCAACTGCAAATGGTTTAATGGTGGAAGAGGCTCCACGGGAAGCGGCCCCATATTTTATTAAAAACGCCTGATACGACCAACATCCGATGGGAGACATAAGTAATGGCTGATTTTTTAGAAAATTTAAAGAACAAAATAGTTGAAACTCAGGTTTGGAAATCGATTTTCCGCCATGGATTTCCAGACACAGATACCAACCGGGCCTTGGTGATGTTTTCAAATGTTCTGCTCCATCTCCATCCGGTTAAGGTCCGGAAGAGCGCACTTCGGATTCGCTACACCTGGTGCCTGGGAGGGTTAACTTTTTTCATGTTTATTCTCCTCACGATCACCGGAGTGTTTTTGATGTTTTATTATGTTCCCGACACCAGAAGCGCTTATCAGAATATCAAAGACCTCCAATATGCCCTGTATTTCGGTAATTTAATGCGGAATCTTCACCGATGGGGGGCGCATGCGATGGTCTTCCTCGTCTGGCTCCACATGACCCGAGTATTCTTGACCGGGTCGTACAAACCCCCGAGAGAATTTAACTGGATCGTCGGAGTTTTATTGCTGGTTTTAACCCTTTTATTAAGCTGGA
>JBGPKT010000069.1:0-12106 GCA_041486115.1 Nitrospiria bacterium
GAAGAACTCCCCCGGATATTGAAGGGGGGAGAGTCTCCGGCCTATTCCTGGATCCCTCCCGGAATGTTTGGCTACGACGAAATGTCCGGCCTCCGGTTTAATCCGAAAAAGGCCGCCAGTCTCCTTGCCGAGGGAGGCTATCCCGGAGGAATTCATTTTCCGAAAGTGACCCTTGCCTTTAATACCGATATGGTCAATAGCCTGATTGCGGAAAATATTCAGGCGCAATTAAAAAGAAACCTGGGCATTCACATTTTTCTCGACAATCAGGAGTGGAAGGTCTATCTCAAACGGCTTCAGGTCGATACCCCTCAAATATTCAGGCTGGGATGGGGAGCCGATTATCCCGACCCCGACAACTTCATGAATTTATTTATAACGGGCGGGGGAAATAACCATACGCACTGGGGGAATCCCCGTTATGACCGGCTGATACAAAACGCTTCTTCCGAAAGAGACGTCAAACGGAGGTTTTTCATGTATCAGGAAGCTCAAAATATTCTGACCGAGGAAGAATTTCCCATCATTCCTCTTTTTATCAGCGCACAGAATTTTTTGGTAAAACCGGCTGTTCAAGGAATGGAAACCAACCCGATGGAACTTTTCTACTTAAAAAAAATTAAGGTAGGAGATTAGCGGAATGATTCCCTTTATTTTTAAACGGCTTCTCTATTCCATTCCGGTGCTCCTGATCATCTCCACGTTCACTTTTTTTATTTTACTGGTCGTTCCGGGGGGGCCTTTTGACCAGGAAAAGAAACTCCCGCCCGACATTCAGGCGAATATAGAAGCGAAGTATCATCTCAATGAGCCGGTCTGGAAGCAATATGCAGATTACCTGAAAGGGTTGATGCGGGGCGACCTCGGGCCTTCCTATAAATATCCTGGGAGAACCGTCAATGAAATCATAGGCGATACGTTTCCTGTTTCGATCGAGCTCGGATTGCTGGCGTTCGGGGCGGCGCTGGGGCTAGGTCTTGTATCGGGAATTCTTGCCGCGGTCTATAAACATTCCTGGATCGACCGGATGGGAATGTTGATTGCCTCGGCCGGATTGTCCCTTCCCGCTTTTGTCCTGGGGGCTTTTTTGATTTTTATTTTTTCCGTTTATCTCCGCTGGTTTCCCCCGGCTCTCTGGGAAGGATGGATTTACAGGGTGTTGCCGGCAATGACTTTAGGCATAGGGGCCTCTGCCTATATCGCCCGGCTGGTCCGGTCGAGCATTCTCGATGTCTCGTCGCAGGATTTTGTGAGAACGGCGAGGGCAAAAGGGCTTTCCGAAAAGAGCGTTATCCTCAAGCATGTCCTGCGAAACGCTATATCTCCGGTCGTGACCATTTCGGGACCCTTGATTGCCGGGTTGATCACCGGCTCTTTTATTGTGGAATATCTGTTTTCCATTCCCGGTATGGGGCGCTATTTTATCACGGCGGTGACGAATAGAGATTATCCGCTGATTATGGGGGTGACCCTGGTCTATGCGGTGGTAATTGTGCTTGCCAATATTCTTGTGGATCTTCTTTATTTTGTGATCGACCCGAGGCAAAAAATAAGTGAAGAATAAAACCCTGACGGTTTCAATCTTCTTTCTCTGCGGTCTCCTCCTGCTGACGATTGCGGGGCCATGGCTTTCCCCTTATCTTTATGACCGGCAGGACCCTCATGCGCTCCTTGAGGCCCCTTCCGCCCGTCACTGGATGGGGACAGACAAGCTGGGGAGGGATCTCTTCACGAGACTTGCAGAAGGGGGGAGGTTGTCCCTTTTTATCGGAATCTCTTCGGCCTTCGCCGCATTAATGATTGGTACCCTCTACGGAGGAATTTCGGGTTATTTGGGCAAATACTATGATCAGCTCATGATGCGATTTGTCGACGTGGTGTTTGCGCTTCCCGATCTCCTGCTGATTATTCTCATGATGGTCCTCCTGGGAAGAGGGTTCTTCGAGATTTTTCTCGCGTTAACGTTTGTCAGCTGGGTGACTGTCGCAAGGCTCGTCCGGGGAGAGGTGTTGAGAGTCAAAGAAGAGGCTTATATCGAAGCCGCCGCCGCCCTTGGAGCAAAGCCCCACCGTCTTCTTTTATTCCATATTCTTCCGAATATTTTCGGGCCGTTGATCGTCACGTTGAGTTACCGGATACCGGCGGCGATTCTTGCGGAGTCGACATTGAGTTTCGTGGGTCTGGGGCTCGCCCCTCCTTCGGCCAGCTGGGGAATCATGGCGAATGAAGGGTGGAGCAGTATGAAGTTTTATCCCCATTTGATTCTATTTCCATCCCTGGCGATATTCTTTACCATTCTTTCGTTAAACACTTTGGGAGACAGATTAAGAGATTATCTGGACCCTCAGCATCAGCGTTAATAGAAAAAGAGCGTAACTTTTTTCCCTGACTGGTGTTGAAAGAGGGGAAGGGGATCAAGCGGTTTTTACTTGCCAAAGACTGGAGAGATTTGGTTGACAATTCCGGAATCTTTCCTGTAATATACCTTCGCTGTGCTGTATGAGATGATGAAAGGGGGGATCAACAGAAAAGCGAGTTTTTCCAATTTTTCTTTTCAGGTCTTGGAATTAACTGATTCACAGCCCGGATAAGAGCGGGTCAAAGTCAGTCTAAAACTACATATATAATAAATTTTAACGAGGAGTGTCGTCAATGAAATTAGCAAAAATGGTTTTAGGTGGAATGTTAGTCACTGCATTAATGGTACCTGCCGCGTTCGCCGCAGAAAAAGATGTCACCAAGGCCCGCGTCCCTGCCGGTGAGCTTGAAAAAGCCAAAGCAACAAAGGCTCCGGTTGACCTCAATGCCGCCGATGTTATCTCAAGAGGAAAAGCCATTTTCACGGGTAAAGGGGGATGCTTCAGCTGCCACGGAGATTCTGGAAAAGGCGATGGTATTGCCGCTGCCGGCATGGAACCGTCACCCCGGAATTTCACCAATCCCCAATTTCATAAATTAAGAACGCCTGGTGAAATGATGTGGGTCCTCAAAAACGGAAGTCCCAACACCCCGATGATTGCAGTCATCCCTGCCCAGATTACCGAAGCAGAAGGATGGGATGTGATCGCTTACGAAAGAAGCCTCGGCGGTAAATAGTTTTTGAATTGAATATGATTTTTTAAAGAAGCCCTGCAAAGGGCTTCTTTTTTTTGAAGGATTATCGCAGTTGCGGTTTAAGCCCATCAAGGAATAATGAAAGAGCCGGCCAACAGAAAACGGGTTTACGAAGGGAAGATTCTCAATATCGAACTTGATCAGGTGACTCTTCCTAACGGGCATCAAACTGAACTCGAAATCATTCATCATCCCGGGGCATCCGCCGTGGTGCCTCTCCTCGACGACGGGAATGTGGTTCTGGTTTATCAGTACCGTTATGCGGCAGGTGGATTTATCTACGAGATTCCCGCGGGAAAGCTCGATCATGGAGAGGACCCGTTAAAGTGCGCCAAAAGGGAGCTCGAAGAAGAGACCGGGTATACCGCAAAAAAATATGATCCGCTTGTCTCATTTTTAACCACGCCCGGATTTTGCGATGAAATTATCCATATTTTTCTTGCCAGATCTCTCACTCCGGGATCCCAGCATCTGGAACCCAATGAAGTCCTGGAAATTCGCCAGGTCAACCTGAAAAAAGCGTTGCAGATGATCGAAAATGGTCAGATTAAAGATGGCAAAACAATTATCGGCCTCCAATCCGCATACTTCTTAATTAACCGTTAATAAAAGAACGTGGCATGTTTGGTTTTAGAAAATATGGGAAAAAGAATGCCTCCTCTTGACAAAAAATTGAAAAGAAAAAGTTCTCTTTTTTGTCAAAAATGAGCCTCCCTGGATATCAAATAAATAACCCCGTAGTTTCAAGTAGTTAAAGTTCAATTTTATTCGTTATTATGGATAAAAACTGGATATTTTTGGTATAAAACATGCATTAAATCACGTTGGCTTAAATTCATCCAACCCAGTCCATGAGGTCAATGAAAGTGATAATACCAAAAACCCTCCTGCCGAAGCAGCGGGGGTGGGGGGCAGAAAGCCTACTCATTTTTTGGCTTATCTTAACCGGCGTCTCTCTTTCCGCCCATGCCTCCCTCATTGGGAGTCCTATTCAGGTTGACTCCCTAACCGGAGCTGATGATCACTCATCCATTTCGTTTGACGGAACAAATTATCTAGTCGCCTGGCAGAGCACCACCGGAAGTTCATATTCAAACGATATCTACGCCGCAATCCTGAACCCTTCCGGAACAACTATTATTCCTTCATTTCTGATCAATAACGCCCTGAATGACCAGACTTTTCCCGCGGTTTCAAGCTTCGCTTCCAATCAGTTTTTAATTGTTTATCAAACGTTTAACGGGTCCGATTATGATATTTCCGGCGCCTTTGTCTCTTACAGTACGACCTCAACACCCAATACAACCGTCGGCACTCCATTTCTGATTGCCGGGGGAGCGGGGAACCAGCAATACCCTTCGGTAGCTTATGACGGTACAGGGTTTTACGTGGCCTATCTCGATAGCGGCACGGCGGTCAAAGCGGTCCCCGTTTCAAAGTCAGGCCTGGCGGGAGGCCCGGTCACTTTAGGCGCGGTAACTTCGACTACCCCTCCCTCCGTTCTTCCGCAAATTAGTTTTAGCAATTCAGCGATAGCCAGATACCTTGTCGTGTGGGAAGATTTTGGGGCAGATCCGTCGGGAAATATTGTCGCCAATACGATTACAACAGTCGGAGCCGCGGGACCAGGATTAGGGGTCGCATTGACTGCGTCAACCCCTGAACGACATCCTTCGGTTGCCTTTGACGGAACCAATTTTTTAGTGGTTTATGATAAGGGGAGCAATGGAAGCAGAGATATTGCCGGTCAGCTGATCACTTTCAATCTGACTCTTTCGGGAGCCCCCTTTACGGTCTCCTCCGCCGCGAATGACCAGTTGATGCCTAAACTGACATTCAGTTCAGGAGCCAACTTTTATTTTGCTTCTTGGCAGGATTACCGAAACAGCACAGGGAATGGGGATATCTATGGATCCAGAATTTCAAAATCCGGAGCTGTGATTGAACCGACTGGTCTTGAAGTGATGTCCAACACGACCTTTCAAAAACAAAACCCTGCGACAGGGAGTGACGGATCGAATTTTTTGACCGTCTGGACCGATTTTAGAAATCCTCCGACCGGAAGCGACCTCTGGGGACAAAATGTTGCCGGTCCGCCCCCCTCCATCAGCGGCGTCGCTCCTACATCCAATTTAGCCGTAGGAACGGCCATTACCATTTCCGGAAATTATTTTGGGGATCTCCTCTCCGGCTTAAGATCAACATCAACGGATTATCTTTCCCTTAATGGAGTCAAGGTTCCTGATTCGAATATTTCGCAATGGTCCAACACCTCGACGCTCTTTACGCTTCCTCTGAACAGTACATCAGGCCCTCTTCAAGTGGTTTCCGGAAATCTGGGGAGCAATACTTTTAATCTTGCTCTCCAGGATTTTTCTCTTGCCTCGACTCCGGCCTCTCTAACGGCGGGAGCCGGAAGCAACGTCAGCTTCACTCAGACTCTGACGAGCTTAAATGGCTTTGTCTCTCCGGTAACCCTTGCTCTCGGAGGGCTTCCTTCGGGGGTCGCGGGGGCCTTCAGCGCCAATCCGGTGACTCCAACTCCTTCCGGAGCGTCCGCAGCTCTGACGCTATCCGTTTCGCTCTCCGCGGTGCCTGGGACCTACACTTTACAGGTTTCGGGGAACGGAGGAGGAGAGACTCATGCCATTCCGGTTACTCTGAATATTGCGTCTCTCCCGATGGTGCAGACTTCTCCCGCAACCGGAATCACACTGACCTCCGCCATACTAAACGGAACTGGGAATCCGAATGGCCAGTCGGCTACCGCCTGGTTTGATTACGGAATTACCACCGCTTATGGAAGTTCGACTCCTTCATTTTCACTTTCATCCAGTTATACCACGATCTCTCTTTCGTCGATGGTGACCGGGCTCGCAGTGGGAACAACCTATCATTACCGGCTGACCTCGAAAAACAGTTTCGGGACAACTTATGGGGGGGATAGTTCTTTTGTGACTATCGCCAATCCTCCGGCCGTCGTGACCGGAATCGCTTCAAACAAGACCACGACCTCTGTCACCCTGAACGGAACGGCTAATCCCAATGGGGTTCCCGGGAGCGCCTGGTATGAATATGGATTAACGACCGCTTATGGCAATGCGACTCAGGCGGTTCCACTCACCGGCAATTTTGATAACTTTGTTTCAATCCATGTTCCCGGTCTCTCCCCTTATTCACTTTATCATTTCAGAATTGTGGCTGCCAACAACGGGGGGACATCCTGGGGCTTTGACCAGACTTTTAACACCTATTTGATTCCTTTTTACGGACAGCCCGATATTGAACTTTTGTCGAGCCCGGTGACGATGTTTAACGGGGTCAATTCATCCGATTATGCCGGGTCTGCCGTTTCCAACGGGGGCGATGTCAACGGCGATGGAATCAAAGACCTGATTATTTGCGCCGACCAGGCCATGGCCCCGCCCAATAGCTCTTATCCGCCCGGCAGGACCAATGCGGGAGTTTGTTATCTATTTTTCGGGAGGCCGTCGGGCTGGCCCTCTCCCACAACGCTTGATCAAGCCGATTTAGTTATTTATGGGATCAATCCCGGCGATCAGTTGGGGCATTCGGTTTCGACTGCGGGAGATTTAAACGCGGATGGTTTTGCGGATATTGTGATCGGAGCTCCCCATGCGGGCCCAATCGACAAAACTACAGGAACGGAATTTAGAAGCGGGCAGGTCTATATTATTAACGGACGAGGAAATTTTTACAAAGATTTTCCTACCGGCGTGATTGATCTTTCAGTTCCATCCGCGGCTAACGTGACGATAACAGGAGCAAGCATAGGTGACACGACGGGCGATGCCGTGACGACCGCCGGAGATATTAATGGAGATTTTATTTCAGACCTTGTTTTGACTGCTCCAAAAGTAAGCGGAAACACTGTCGCCTCTGCCGGTCAGGTCTATATCATCTTTGGCAAAAACACCCTGCCCGGCTTAATTGACTTAAGCAAGACCTCCGGAGGAGCCGATGTCATTATCTCTGACTTTCAAACCAATGGCCTTTCCAGTTCCATTTCGATCAGCGGAGATGTCAACGGGGATGGAATCAACGACCTCCTCGTGGGGGTTCAGGGATACTCCCCGCTAACAAAAAGCGGCGTTAACCGCTATCAGGCAGGAGGAGCCTTTTTATTTTATGGCCGAAAGTCCTGGCCCTCTACCGCGACACAACTGTCAAATTCCGACGTCACTTTTTTCGGAGTGAATAATGGAGATGAAGCCGGTTCGGCAGTTGCCCTTGGAGACCTGAATAAAGACGGAAAAGCCGATATCATCATCGGCGCTCGTCTGGCAAGCCCTAACGGAAAAGCCAATGCTGGTTCTACCTATATTGTTTCTGGCAGCAATACCGCCCTGGTCACAAAGATCGTTGATTTAACGTCTGCAGATGTCACCATCAACGGCGCAGGGAGCGGCGACCAATCGGGGAGGGTGCTGGGCAGTACCCGCGATCTGAACGGCGACGGTTATGTCGACCTTCTGATCGGAGCTCCTAACGCAAGTCCGGGAAAGAGGGCTAATGCAGGCTCGGTTTATGTTCTTCTTGGAAAAGCTGTTTTCCCTTCGGTCATCAGCCTGGCTACCACGTATGACACCATCATTAACGGTGCCTATGCCGGGGATTTTGCGGGAGGAGCCTTTGATGCAACCGGGGATATCAATGGCGATTCCCTTCCCGATATTGTTATAGCGGCGAATAGCGCGAGTCCGGCCGTAAAGGTCTCTCCTTTCATTAATGCTTTTGCCGGACGGGTCTATCTGATTTTCGGGAATAATCAGTATGACGTCAGTCCTCCATCGATCCCGGGCGGGCTGGCAGTGATTTCGAGTTCGGACAGCCAGATCGGAATAAGCTGGAGCCCTTCAATCGACAATGTCGCCGTCGCGGCCTATCAGGTTTTCAGAAATGGGATCCTTGTGGCGACCCTGAGCGGCACCCAGTTTATCGACAGCAGTCTGCAACCTTTAATTCAATACAGCTATCAGGTTCTTGCCTTTGACCTCGCCGGGAACAAGTCGGCTCTTTCATCCCCTCTAAAAGCCTCTACCCTCGCAGATAATGTCCCTCCGACGTCTCCCACCAATTTGACCGCAATATCGGCCAGTTCAACTCAGATTAATTTAAGTTGGACAGCGGGTTCCGACGATATAGGGGTAAGGGGGTATCAGGTCTGGAGATCGACTAACGGGACAACATATGTTCAGATTGCCAATGTCACCGGAACCTCATTTTCCAGCACAGGGTTAAGCCCCTCCTCCATCAACTATTACAATGTGAAAACGTATGACGCGGCGGGGAATGTTTCTCTCCCCTCAAATGTGGCAAGCAGCGTCACGCTGGCAGACACGGCGGCGCCCTCATCACCCGGCGGTCTTCATGCGGTACCGATTTCAACGAGTGAAATTGATTTATGGTGGTATCCTTCGATTGATAATGTCGGGGTAGCGGGATATCAGATCTGGAGATCGACCGATAACGTCATTTTCACCCAGATCAGTTTCTCAACATCGTTAACTTATGCCGATACCGGCCTGTCCGTCATTCAGAAATATTATTATATGGTAAAGGCTTATGATTTTTCGGGAAATATTTCAGGAGGATCAAATACGGCATACGCGGTCAACGATATTACTCCCCCTGCCGCTCCCGCATCGGTATCTGGTACGGTCATTAGCCCCGGCCAGATCAATATTTCCTGGACGGCAGCCACAGACAACTCAGGTTTTATTTATCAGTATTTTATTTACAGTTCGACCAACAACGTCAATTTTACCCTGGCCGGCGTGGTAGGCGGGAATATTCTGACCTTTTCACATACCGGTCTTCTGGCCAGCACCTCCTATTACTATTATGTCAAAGCAACCGATCTGGCCGAAAACTTCTCCCCCGCGTCGTCGACGGCAGGCCCTTTATCTACTCCGGGAGATACCGTTGCTCCAACGGCGCCATCAGGCCTGACGGCCTCTTCCATCGGAGTGACCTCTGTCGGTTTAACCTGGACCGCATCGACCGATAATTCAGGGACCATCTCTTCTTATCGGGTCTGGCGATCGATTGGTGTCTCCTCCTTTTCCCAGATAGGAAGCTCGACCACCACCAGCTATACGGACAGCGGCCTATTGCCCAATACCCTTTATAGGTATTATGTGACCGCCGTGGACCTTTCCAATAACCAATCAGGCGCTTCCAATACTTATTCAGCGACCACGCTTCCAGATACGGTTTCTCCCACGTTTCCGACGAATGTTTCTGCATCGGCCGTCAGCGGATCGCAAATTAATCTTTCATGGGCTCCCTCAACAGATAATGTAGCCGTGGCCGGCTATCAGATTACCCGAACCGCAGGATCCGTAACGGTTCTTTTATCCTCCTTGATGACGAGTTATTCGGATTCGGGGCTCTCCGCAGGAACAACCTACACCTATACCATAAAGGCCTATGATACTTCGAACAACTACTCAACCGCCTCTTCTCCGGTATCGGCAACGACCCTTGACCAGATAAAACCGGTCTGGCCTGCCACTGCCGTTTTTTCGGCATCCCCGGTTTCGGGAGCAAATGGAGCGAGCCAGATCAACCTGTCCTGGAGCGCGGCGACGGATAATGCAGGGGTGGCTGGTTACACGATCTGGCAATCGATGAGCAACAATCTCAATTTTGCCGAAGTCGGTTCTCAACTGGGGGGATCCAATACCAGTTATACAGCCCTATACCTTCAGCCGAGCACCATCTATTATTTTCATATTATCGCATTCGATGCAGCCGGGAATGTTTCGGTCCCCTCTCCGGACTTTAGCGCGGCAACAACGGTCGATTCAGCGCCTCCATCGGCGCCGGCAAACCTCGCGGTCACGCCGGTCAGCGATTCTAAACTCGGCCTTTCCTGGACAGGCTCTGCCGACAATGTCGCCGTTGCCTATTATAGTATTTACAGGTCCACCGCCTCGACAGGTCCATTTGTCCAGATAGACACTTCGCCGGTCAACTCATATATCGACAGCCGTTATTTGGCTCCGTCAACCACCTATTATTATTATCTGGTTGCGGCGGATACCTCCGGCCTTCTCTCGACACAGAGTCTTACGGCAAGCGGGACCACTTATGGCGATACCTCTCCGCCGACCGTTCCACGCGGGATCGTTGTATTCACGGCGCCAAATCAGACTCAGGTCAATTTAAGCTGGGTTCCGTCTATTGATAACTCCGGGATCGTGTCAGGATATAAAATTTACAGGAATGGCGTTCAGGTCGGGATCACGCTCTCGAATAGTTATACGGATTCAGGCCTCCAGGCCGATCAGACCTATATTTATCAGATTTCAGCTTACGATCCTTATGGAAATGTCTCTTCGCTCTCGGCTCCTGTAACCGCGGTGACCGACGTTTATCCTCCTGCCGTTCCCTGCATCGATCTGGCTTCTCCATGCAGTTCGGCCGGGGCGCCTTATGCGGTTGCGGTCAGTGTGTCTGAAATTGACATCGCCTGGAGCGCTTCCAAAGATATTGATTTTTCCGGCGGAGGGACGGGGAGCGGAGTTGCGGGATATAAAGTTTACCGGAGCGATCTGACCAACGCGATAGGAACCACAACGGCAAATTCGCTGATATTTGCCGACAAGGGGCTGGTTCCAAAAACCACCTACAATTACCGTGTCTCAGCCTTTGATATGGCAGGGAATGAATCCGCTCAGTCTGCCTATGCAACTGTGACTACGCCTGCGGATACCACGCCACCGTCGGTTCCCTCAAGTTTAGTTGCATCTCTCGCGGCGCCCCATCAGATCAGTTTAAACTGGGCCCCTTCTACGGATAACGATAAAGTGGCGGGATATAAGGTTTACCGGAACGGAAGTTTATATATGTATACCACCTCGACCAGTTTTGCCGATGCGGGATTGACACCCTCGACCACCTATTCTTATACTATTTCGGCCTATGACCGGTCGGGGAATGAATCGCCGCAGTCGAACTCCGTTCAGGCAACCACAGGCCCGTAATATGAAGCGGCCCTATTTATTTTTAGTTTGTTTATTTTTTTTTGAGGCTTGTTCCGGAGGAGGTAGTTCTTCTCCGCAAGCGGTTTCGGGAGTCCTCATTTCTCCACGCCCTCTGGCGGCACAAAAGGGGGGTACCCTCCAGCTTGCCGCAAAAGATTTATCGGGCCAGATGATTCCCCAGTCGAGCCTGACCTGGAGCGTCGATGGAACGAGTATTAATGGCACGGTAAATTCAAACGGGCTTTACTCTGCTCCCGCGAATATTCCCCCTCAAAATCCGGTGACCGTTCGGGCCGCGTCGGCGGCCGACTCAACAAAAAATGATGCCATTTCTTTTTATATCTTAACCGGCTCCGTCCCTTCATTTTCTACGCCGTATGATATTACAGGCACGATTAATCCTCAAGGCACCCCTCTCGGCTTTCATATGGCGGTGTTTAATCAAAATTCCTACGTGACCTGGGCCATTAGTTCGGGTATTTATGGAACTCATTTGTGGTATTCAAAAGGGGATTTAAACGGTAATTTTTCGACTCCTCATGATCTTTTAGGGGACTTATTGAATTATACGGTTATAAACCGGACGGTAAAAAATCCCGTCATCGCACTAGACAATACGGTTGATTCTTCCGGAGACCCGGGAGTTTATATTGCCTGGGATGATAATTCTAATGGGCCATATCAAGTCAATCTGGTAAAAGGTCCAAATTCAATCTCGACGAATTGCATCAATCCACCGATTTGTTTTACTCCATTTGCCTTAACGGGAACTGGCAACGCAACTTCCCTTCATGTTTATTCCTCAACATCAGATCAAACACAACCATCATTAGCCATGAGTTCAATGGGAAAACTTGAATTTGCCTGGACGCAGGTTTATTCAAGTTCTTCAGGAAACAGCAATCTGATCACTTATAAGGAGTTGAACGCAGATGGGTCTGTGGCAAAACTTTCCAGTCAGGTTTCACCTTCACCGACTC
>JBGPKT010000070.1:0-11984 GCA_041486115.1 Nitrospiria bacterium
AGGGGCCCCGAAATAGTGACAACCGGAGAAATCGCGTTTCGCAGAACATGCTTGAGGATAACGCTCCTTTCGAAAAGCCCTTTTGCCCTGGCCGTTCTCACAAAATCCTGCGACGAGACATCAAGAATGCTCGACCGGACAAGCCGGGCGATATAGGCAGAAGCCCCGATGCCTAAAGTCATCGCTGGCAATACTCTGTAATTCCATCCTTCCCAGAGAGCAGGAGGAAACCAGCGGAAGTAAACGGAAAAAATAAAGATCAAAAAAGCCCCCAGGACAAAAGCAGGAAGGGATAACCCGATCGAGGCAATTAACATCCCCATCCGATCGATCCAGGAGTTTTTATAGACCGCGGCAAAAATTCCCGATACAAGACCGAGCCCCAGCGCCACCCCGAACGCCAGCAATCCGAGCTCAATTGAAACAGGAAATGTATCGCCGATGATTTCGTTGACGGTTCTCCCCGGATATTTATAGGAAGGCCCGAGGTCGCCCCGCATCAACCCTTTCAGGTATTCCGCATATTGTTTCATCACCGGCTCATTGAGATGATACTTCGCCTCTATATTCGCCTGAATTTCTGGCGGGAGTTTCTTTTCCTGGTCGAAAGGCCCCCCCGGAACAGCCAGTAAAATAAAAAAAGTGAACGTGGAGATGATCAGGAGAACCGGAATGGAGTAGAGAAGCCGTTTAAGAATAAAGGAGATCATTCCGCTAATCGCCTACCTTTATTTTTTTTAAAAAGAGAAGTTCCATCGGGTTGGTTTCCATTCCCTGAACATACGGTTTTACCAAAAAATTCTGCGCGCTGATAAACAGAGGAATGATGGGAAATTCTTCTTCGGTGAGGATTTTTTGCGCTTCATGATACATGAAAAGCCTCTGTTTGACATCCCCTTCGGAAGAGGCGTTTTGAATCAACCGGTCAAAACGGGGACTCCCCCAGTGCGTATGGTTATTCCCCCCGCCCGTTATAAATAAGTTCATGAAGTTGTCGGGGTCGGGATAATCGGCTCCCCATGCCAGCCTGAACATTTGAGGGGTATCGACCTGAAGCCGTTTCAGATAGACCTTCCACTCCTGATTGTCGAGCGAAATTTGAATATCCAGGTTTCTTTTTAATTGCGCCTGGATATTTTCCGCGATCAGGCTGTTGACCATATCGGTATTAAAGGCAAGGGTCACTTTCGGAAAATGGCTCCCGCCAGGGTAGCCTCCCTCCGCAAGGAGCCTGGCGGCCTCTTTCGGATTAAACCGGAGACCGGATGCTTCATCGTAGCCAAACATTCCGGGAGGGATCCAGGAATAGGCCGGAGACTCTCCCCCCTTCAATATCCGGGGGAGTTCTTCTCGATCAATCGCCAGGGCAAATGCTTTTCTGATGCGGGAATCATTAAAAGGAGGCCGTAAGATATTGAACCCGTAATAATTCCCCCTGAGAAGGGGCTGGTTGATATATTCAGCGCTGTTCTTGTAATAGTCAATCGCCTCGGGAGGCAAAGAGACCATATCCAGTCCGCCCGTTTCGTATAAGGTCAGCGCCGTGGTCCTCTCGTTGATCACAAACAGTTCAATTCTCCCGCAGAACGGCTTTACGCCGTAATATAAAGAGTTCGTTTCCAGAACGAGTTTATATTCATGCCGCCACTCTTTTAATTGATAGGGCCCATTGACGACGATCCGCCCGGGGTCGGTCCAATGATTTCCATATTTTTCGATCAGATCCTTGCGGAGCGGGAAAGTTCCGGGAAAAGTGGTAATCCCGGTAAAAAAAACAACCGGCTTTTTGAGGCGGACCTCCAGAATATCGGATCCAAGAGCATGGACCCCGACCTCTCCCGGATCTTTTAATTTCCCCTGATTGTATGCTTCGGCATTTTCGACATCATAGAGAAAATAGGCATACTCCGAGGCCGTGGCCGGATTTAATAACCGCCTCCAGGAATACTCAAAATCATAAGCGGTCAACGGTTTCCCATCCGACCAGAAGACGTTTTTTCTTAAATAAAAAAGGTAACGCTTTCCATCGGGCGAAACCTCCCAACGGGCGGCAATGGCCGGTTCCGCGATGAGGGCTTTATTAAACTGGGTCAACCCTTCCATGAGATTTTCGATGATGAATATGGAAGTGCCATCGGTCGCCAGGGACGGGTCGAGGGTGGGGGGCTCCGTGCCAATGCTGAATCTGAATAAGCCAGATTTTCCCTCAGCGGCCAGAGGAAAGAAAATAAGATAAAAAAAAATTAAAAAACCGGGAAAAAGGCGCAAAATAAAAGAAACGGATCTCATGGGCCAATTATAGGCAAGCATGGAATAAAATCAATGTTTTCTTATTCCATATTTTAAAATTTCGGATATACTTAAACATATGATTCATGATATTCGGCTCCACGGACAGGTTGAGAACAACATCGAGTATTACGCCACGGTTGCGGGAAAAGAAATCAAGAATCTCTTTTTCTTTGAAAAACAACTGCATGAGGCCATCGCCTCTCTTCGTTTATTTTCGCCCTCCAATGAGATTATGATCAATGAACAGCGTTTGAACTACAAAGGGAACGGAGGAAGCTTCTGCGAATATATGTTCGGGGTGAACCTTCCGTTAAAAGATATGATCCGCAAGGAGGTTGTGAACCGCCTGGTTCTCAACGGAACCCATTATCAAAAAGCGACCGAATCTCTCGTCTTTACCGATAATACCCAGGGGAGCGAACGATGGGTCGACATGTTCCGAAACGGGAATGCCATCTGCAATTATTACTTTTTTGTTCAGTTGAATAATCCCCGGACGCCCAAAGAACAGCAGGAATATATTCTGAAGACCCTCGGAAAGATGATTAAACGGACCACCCATGTCATCGATCAAAATGATCTGGCGCTAATCAATGAATTTTTCTCTTTTTTAAATAATCCCGATGCCACGATATACCTGATCAAGTTCGTTCACCGTAAAAACCAGGAATATTATCAGTTATTCAAGGAATACTACCTGGAAAAAAAATTAATTACCGGGGAGGAACAGGCGACGCTCGATGAATTGGCAAAATTAAACCGGATAGACAAATATCAGCAGGAGCGGACAAAGATCGACGTGATCTATAAACATCCGGACAATAAAAGGCTTATTGATGAGTACAAAGACATTCTGGTCGATATCTCCACCGCCCCCGAAATGTCCCAGAGCAAACTGGCCAAATTGAACCGGCTTAGAACATTGAGCGTCCGGAATAATATTCCGCTGGAGCTCTTTATCGCTCTGGATGAGCTGTTCCTCAAGGGAAAAGCCATTGTCACGACCGAAGAGCCGTCGTATTTAGCCACCACCCGTGAAATTCTGGAAGGATTGTTCCTTAAAGGCCAGAATGTGAGCACGCTCATTTCAAATGAAGACCTGGTTCTGCTCATCAAAGCCAAACAGCTCTCTCTTGAAAAGAGGGATTATAGCTTTGACGGCCTCCTTCTCGATATGGGCAGGCTTTGCGACGAACATGCCCGGCAGAATAACAATCTCGATATCATGGAGAGGTTCGGGTATATCGTCACTTATTTTGACCGGTATGACTCCACCTATAATTTTTTAAATCAACTGGTTTTCATGGAAGGGATCTCCGTCACAGAAAAAATGCTTCGGACGATCTACGGAAATAAAAAGGTCTTCGACACCCTCGACCTCAAAATTTTCAAAGATATTTTCATTGAAACGATCTTAAAAGACAAATATCTCACCAGTTACGGAAAAAGAAAAATTTATCTGGTTTTCAATGGAATCAAAGAAGTGGAAAATGGAAGCCTGGGCCTGAATGACATTGTTAAACAGATCGATGAGGTGAACCTCGATGCCCTTTTATACAGAACGGCGCATTTCCATCTGAAAAAGATGATGAAATCCTTTTATATTGAAATTAAATCTGAAAACGAACTGGAAAATATCCGGGTCGACCTCTCAAAAGAGTTATTGGGTAAAAACCTGATTCAAACCGAAATCCCTCCTCCCCTCTTTGAAAGAATTATCGTCGATATCCGGAAAGAAGCCACCTATATTTTTGAAATTCTTCCCCTCATTTTATCCACAAAAGAGGGAAACGCCCGGGAAAAGTTTTTAAAGGACAGCGGCCTGGATCGGTATTATATCGAAGAACTGGAAAGAGAGTATTTTGAGAGTAAAGGTCTCGATTTGATGCTGCTTGAAAAGGTTCAAAAAACCACTGAATAACCTGCCCCCTTCATTTATGATCCTGATGGGGATGCCCGTGATCATGCTGATGTTTCTCTTTCCCATGGGTGTGGGGATGAGGATGGAGATGCGCTTCCCCTTTTTCATCGCCATGTTCCGCCTGATGGTGGTCGTGCGATCTGTCTTCGATGTCCTGATGCGGATGCAGATGCAGGAGTCCTTCATGCCGGTGGGGATGCTCATGCGGAATCTCCTCGGAACCCCCCTCAAGGCCCAGTTCTTGAGTCCCCGTTTTCGGCCTTTTAAATCTTTTGAGGATTAAGACTGCGGTAAAGGTGGCGGCGGCAAAAAGAACGATCGAGGCGCCCGACGCAATGTCAAAATAAAAACTGCAATACATCCCCAGGATGGAAGTCAGCGCCCCGATGATCACTGAATAAAAGAGCATTTTATTAAAGCTGTCCGTCAATTGGCGCGCTGTGATCGCGGGAATCACGATTGCCGCCGCGATGAGCGTCACCCCCAATATCTGCATGGAAGCAATAATCGAAGCGGCCAATATCAGAGAAAAAATGGTATCGATCCACGCCGTAGAAACGCCATAAACGCGGGCGGTTTCTTCATCAAACGTGGTAAAGAGAAGCCGTTTATAGAGAATGAAGATAACCCCGGAAGTGACCAGAAAAACGGCGACGACAATCCAGACATCATTCGGGGTGACTCCCAGAATATTTCCAAAAAGGGCCGCCTCGAAGTTTTTGGTAAAATGCCGTACCCGGCTGATTAAAGCCACCCCGATGGCAAAACTGGCCGTGGTAATGACTCCGATCGCGGCATCCGCGCCGATTTTGTTTTTCCGGACCACCTGATTGATCAGGATCGCGGCCAAAAACCCCCATATCCCCGCTCCCACATAGAAATTGAGATTCAAAACATAACCGATGACGGCCCCGCCAAAAGCGGCGTGGGAAAGACCATGGCCTATATAACTCATCCCTCTCAGCACAATATAAACGCCGAGCAATCCGCAGAGGGCGCCGACCAGAGGGGCGGCGATGAGGCCGGTTCTGAAAAATTCATATTGTAAAGGGGAAAAAATGATATCCATCAGGGCTGTTTCCGATTTTTTTTGAAAGATAAAGGAGTGCTATGCGCCATCATGACGAAATCCCCATGGCGTATGACGTTCATATCCGCCTCATAGGTTTTCTTTAACACCGCCGGCGTGAAGATATTCTCGGGATCTCCCTGGGCGATAATCCCTTTATTAAAACAGATCACCCAGGGCAAATGAGCGGCCACGGCATTGAGATCGTGGGTGGTGAGCAAAATCGTCATCCCCTCTTTGTTTAATTCGCCCAGAAGATGAAGGACGTTATGCTGCGTTTTAATATCCACGCCTGCCGTGGGTTCATCCAGAATCAGCAATGCCGGATTGCTGATCAGCGCGCGCGCCAGAAAAACCCTCTGCTGCTGTCCTCCCGAAAGGGCCCGGATATGCCGTTTCGCCAGCTCCCCAAGACCCAGGCGTTCCAGGAGATTTTTCGCGTCCTGGTGGTCTTTTTTGCTGTTCCACGGCAAAAACGCTTTTTCTTTGCATCTTCCCATCAAGACGACTTCTTCAACCGTCACGGGAAAATCCCAATCGACGGTTTCAACCTGCGGAACATACCCTACGGGAATCTTTTTGTTCCCATAAACAGAGATGCCTGAAACCTTGACTTCTCCCGAAAGGGGGGGTATAAGGCCAAGAATGATCTTTAAAAAAGTCGTCTTCCCCGATCCGGTCGGGCCGACGATCCCCGCAAACTCCCCTTTGGGAATCTCGATACTCACAGGCCGGAAGACGGGCGTCCGGTCATAACCGCCGACCGCGTTTTTGAGTTCTATAAAAGGAACCGCCATTCATCTTCCTTTTTACAATAGAGCGAGACGCTTGAAAAAGCCTCTGCTTAAAAAAAAACCATGAAGGAACTCTGTATAATACGCGCTTGAATCACTATTATACAAAATCTTTTGACCTTCATGGCCAATTTAAGATTTTTATTTAAACGGTACGGTTTAACCGATTTTTAACCGATTAATTTGATTTCTCAAGAATTATCTTGTGTTCTACCAACCGGATTTCTTTGATCCGTCCTGATATTAACTTTTGTTCCCCGAGAACGTTTTCGAGATATATTTTTCCGCCGTCCTTCGGCTCAAGAACATTGACGCTTTCAAGAAAAAGCTCTTCGATTCCTTCTTTCACCATATACGCATTTGCTTCACACATGAACCGCCTCGATCGTTTTTTAGAATTTCTGTTGGCTCCGGCTAAAAGCTTCCGTTTCACAATGATGACCGGATTTTTTTAATAGTATCTAAAAGCAAAAATTAAGTCAAGGCAAGTCGCAGAAATCGCCCGTTTTACGCTTGACAGAATGAATATTTAGGTTATCCTTTATAAAATAATGAATCTCCAGGAAAAGGAGACTGCGCATGTTAACAAAACCTGTTCTTGAATTCAAATATCTTGCCCTGATGATGATGACGGCCCTTTTTTTGGCCGGTCTCAACGCAACCGTTTATGGAGAAGATAACCAGCCCCAGGAGATCAAAGTCCTGGAAGGTTTTATGGTCGGCGACTCGGGACATCCGGCCTCATTCGATAAAAAACAGGCGATGCCGGTTTTTGAAAACGATATCGGTAGAATTTATGCCGTCACCAAAATCACCAAAATATCAGAAAATACGTATCTCAAGCATCTCTGGTTCTTAAGAGATAAAATTATGATGGATTCGACATCGCAGGTTAAGGAAAATCAAATGCGGTCCCAGAGCGGTTTAAACATCAAACCGCAGTGGACTGGAAAATGGAGAGTCGATATCACTTCTGCTGACGGGACTCTTCTCTATACGATTCCATTTATCATCCGTCAAAAAGCTTCGAGCATTCAGGCCGGAGCTGGCACCGGACCTGAAACCGAAAATAACGTCAACCCTACTCCCGTATTGGCCATTCCTCCGGCTTCAGTGAATCCCCCTGTGCCGTAAAAGGGTTCTTTTATGGCCGAAGATTCATTAAAAAAGAGTGATTTTAATTTTTGAAGCCGCTTCTTTCGCCATTTCCACCGCTTTAAATGGGTCGGCGTTAGCCGCCAGAACAACCCCCAATCTTCTATTTTTTTTGCAATCGGGCTTGCCAAACAGACGGACCTGAATATTCTGGCCTCGCATCGCTTCTTCGATCTCATAGGCCGGTGATACCCCTTCGCCCTGTGCCAAAATCACCGATGAAGCGCCGGGCGTTCTTAATAGAGGGGTAAATAATGGAAACCCGAGAATCGCCCTGACATGGAGGGCGAACTCCGAAAGATCCTGCGTCATCAGTGTCACCATTCCGGTATCGTGGGGCCGGGGGGAAACCTCCGAAAAATAGACCTCTTCCCCCTTGATAAAGAGTTCCACTCCGAAAATCCCCCTTCCCCCGAGGTTGTCTGTAACGGTTTTTGCGATTTGCTGGCATTTTTCAAGGACTAAAGGAGACATCGGGTGGGGCTGCCACGATTGGCGGTAATCCCCGTCGATCTGGATATGGCCAATGGGCGGGCAGAAAACCGTTTCATTGAACCCCCGGACGGTTAAAATCGTAATTTCGTAATCAAACTGGATAAACGCTTCGAGAATGACTTTTTTGTTTTTGGCGCGGGCGCCGATTCGGGCATATTCCCATGCGTTTTTTAGTTCCTCCCGGCTTTTAATGACCGACTGCCCTTTTCCGGAAGATGACATGACCGGTTTCATCACGCAGGGATATCCGATCGCCTTTGCGGCCCCTTCAAGCTCCTGTTCATCCTCGACAAAACAATACCGGCTGGTAGGGAGTTTTAGTTCTTCCGACGCCAGCTTTCTAATCCCTTCACGGTCCATGGTTAAACGAACGGCCCGGGCCGTTGGAATCACGATATATTTATTTTCAATTTCAAGAAGGTAGTCTGTCGCGATCGCTTCAATCTCGGGGACGATCAAATCGGGCTTTTCGGCCTCAATGACTCCGGCCAATTCGTTCCGGTTGAGCATGTCGATCACATGTGACCTGTGCGCCACCTGCATGGCAGGCGCATTGGGATAACGGTCTACGGCAATCACCTCCACACCCAATCGCTGGGCTTCAATTGCCACCTCTTTACCGAGTTCACCCGACCCGAGCAACATGAGGCGTTTTGAATTTTTAGAAAGCGGCGTTCCGATCATGATGACTCCTTAAGTAATTAAAATAAATTTGACAAGAATTTGGTCAGATGATAACATACATCGGATTTACAAGCCAAGAGGGGCTGTAGCGCAGTTGGGAGCGCGTCAGACTGGCAGTCTGAAGGTCGCCGGTTCGATCCCGGCCAGCTCCACTCCTCGCTTGCGGGGCGAAGTGGTTCCGCAATGAAGCTACTTTTTTCCTTTTAATCTCCAGTCCCCTCCCAAAATTCTCTATGGATGCGGAACAATGATGGCTTGGATAACCTTTATTTTAACGTTTATTACAGCCGTATGTTTAATTTATCAAATATGGCTTTCAAGAATAGCTTTAACGGCTGATGTAATTTTGAAGCTGTTGGCCAGATTTGAAAGTCCAGAAATGTTAATAATACGTCGTGAAGCAGCCAAAGCTTTCCTGGCAAAAAATTACCGAGCAGTTCCAAACCCCGCACAAGACGTACTTAATTTCTTTGAAACGCTTGGATTTTTAACCAATCTGAAAGCTCTTGACAAAAGAATAGTATGGAATTCCTTTTTTTCTACTATTCGGGGCTATTGGGAAGCATTCGAAGTTGGGATTAAGGATCGTCAAAAAGTGGATAAAACGGCATGGACGGAGACGGAAAACCTTTATAATATTCTCAATGCGATTCAGAAAAAGAAAGCAAAAACATCGAATGTAAAATTGGAAAAAGATGAATTGACCTCATTTTTTAATAGAGAAGCGTCTTTATAAAGAACGTGGGGTCAAATTTTGTTGTTTGTTGTTGATTTCATCTTAAATCCTTCGACCCGCATCCGAAATCCAACTTTCCATTTTCTTTTCTCCCACACCCCATGACGGGCCCATACCACAACACCATTATTCCGAACAATAAGACTGTTGGCTGTCTGCTGCTGGGTTAAATTACGACCCACTATAAAGTGGTAGGTAAAACCGCAACATTCTACCTACGTGAAAATGGGAAACAATACGCTGCCATAAAGAATATATCAACAAAAGATTTGACCCCTTCCATACAAGCACTAGGGACTGGATTGACAGAGAATATTAAGATGTGACCTGGCGGCCCGGAAGCTCAGCACTTCCGGCGCAGTTCAGCCAGACTCACCGCTTCCGGACTGAGGCGGTGCGGGGTAACTTTCTCTTCTCCCCCCGATGCCGATCTGGAAGCGGTATTTATTTTCTCAAGAATCTTCCCCTAACAGCCCTTTTCAAAGGGAAAAACCTTTGCCTTTATTAGGTGAAGTGCCTTACCGTCCGCTTTTCGTCCATATATTTGGAGGATTCAGGTGAGGATTGGAAGCTCTGTGAAAGACCTTCCTTTGCCTATTTTCCGAATATTGATTATAATCCTTCGTAATGTTGATTTATCAGGATAAAAAGTTTTAAGGTGAGTTATTCCAAATGAGGAACAAGTCCCCGAAGGTAATAAATCCTGACACAAACACAAAATTACATAGTAGAAGTAAAGAAGCCATGAAAAAACATCTTATTAAAATCTTAATGGAATGTGAAATTAACAAAGGTTTCCCTTTTTTTGGCGATAGTACTTTCAATTATATCTATTCGAATTTCTGGCAAGAGGTAGAAAAAACTAAAAAAGATTGGTTAAGTTTTAAGGACACCTATTCAATACTTTCTCATGGAATTAATAATTACATCAGAAAGTCTGTAAACTCAAATGTTACTGAAGTTTCCGGTCGTTTAGTTGAAATTGTGAAAACAGAGGGAATCGATTTAATTGCTGAAAATATAATTTCTTCTTTAGAATCAATACCAAGAGAATACCAGATTCATTTTAATCTTCCTGCTGCTCATCCCCTAGGTATAAGTGAGGTCTTCTTAACAGAACATATTTCCTTAATTGAAGTCGAAGAAAAAGCTTTTGCGCATGACCAAGAGGCTCCTCCAATGACAGTTGCCTTACAAGAATCTGTACAGGAAATAAAAAATAAAAGGATACATCTCTGTATTAAATCATCTGGATATGCCGATGATTCTTTAGAAAGTAGTGCAGTTAAAAAAGCTTTATCAATTTTTAAGCAAGTTATCCTGTTAGGAGTATATTCAGGGGTTTTAATAAAAGGTGAACCGAGATCATCATTATGGGGTTGGGGAGCCCGACGACAAGTTTTTATTCGTGACAAAGATGGAAAATTCATTAAGGAATTTTCTGAAGGGTTTCTACTTCCTTTTTTTCTAGCATCATATGATGGCATTTCTCTTCCTAAACAGGTTTCAGATTATGTTTCATCTCTCATAATAAATGAGGAAGCTCTAAAACCTTTGCCAATCGAAAGACTTCTTGAAAAGTTTGAAAACGTCGATAACCTCAATCCAGAAGAGAAGTCGAAAATACTAAAAACACGATTTACACAACCCATAAAATTGTTGCAGGAATCTGCCTCTAATAAAGATGCAGAGCGAATTAAAACTGCGCTTGAATGGTCATTTGATTCAATTACAAACGAAAACCATACATTCGCATTTATACAGGCCTGTATAGGGCTAGAAGCAATTCTAGGTGATGATAAGCCACAGGACAGCATAACTGAAAAATTGGCAGATCGCTGTGCTTATTTACTTGGAACGACTTTTCAAAGTAGACGCAATTATAAATACGGTTTCGAAAAAATCTATAAAATAAGGTCTACGCTGGTACACGGTAGAACACCCAATTTGTCAATAGAAGAACAAAAGTTTCTCATCTTAGCCGAGAGTATTTTAAAAGACGTAATCTGGAAGGAACTCTCCTATTTGAGTTAGGTTGACAAACTAACTGGTCGAGTTTTTGTCAAGTAAAGAGGGACAGCTACCGATAATACCGCCCACTCATAGCCTAAAGCCCGTAAGCCTTCGTTATTGGAGGCATTGGAAACCAAACCCTGCAAGCGCAGGGAGTTGTTGAGTTGGGCTCATATTTCCTGGGGAGGGATAATTCCAGGTATGGACTATGATCGACCACATTGATGGATCCTCTGTGGCGTTGAAGTTAGTCGTATAGGACATATATACCGGGTACACTGAAGGATATGGGTTACTTGTTAGCCATGGCACGGTGCCCGTGGAGTTTGTTAAGGCAACAACACAACTGGGCGAACGGGTTTGGTCGGTCATATTCGATAACCCCACCGTGATTTCGCCATATTGTTGAATGGGAAAGTTAAAAGGACTTGTTGTCGCGGTCCAATTTACTCCTGTGTAGGTCCCTGCTATGATGGCACTCAAGTCTAAGGTCCCGAATGTCATTACTGGAAATGTCATTTGTGGAATCGAATCAATGGCATGGCTTAATGTGCTAAAATTATCATTCACCTGTCCCCATCTAGAGGCGCCGTCGTATCCGCCGGGGAAAACATAAGGGACTGTGGTAGCGGCCTGGGCATCTGTTTTAACGCCCGTAATTATAAACGCTAATAGGATTACCGCTGAGACTGTCCAAAGTTTTGTGTAAACCAGCCGAGTTCATATTAGACCACATTCTCCGGAATGCGATCTTTGAAGATTAGTTTCAACTGCCCCAGCATGACCGCCCATCCACTTTTACCACGAAGAGCCCCCTTCAAGTCA
>JBGPKT010000071.1:0-11442 GCA_041486115.1 Nitrospiria bacterium
GGTTGGCGCCGGTCGTCCTGGCAGTATATACCGTCGAATTTACAGATTTGGTCGGGATTTAGAGTGATCCCGATAGATATCCCTTGAGATCGCCTCGAAAAAACGGGGTAAACAAAATGGTTATCGAGATAATTCCGGCGATGATCTGAAATGGCCTTGCTCACAGGCGAATGGTCGGTCATTGTTTGATCATAAATCATAGGTGAATGGAGATCAAGTCATAATAAAACCGGCAAAAACTTCTTTACTCTATAATGAACATGCCCTATATTAAATCACTTTGGAGAGGTATGAAAACGTCACCTTTAATCATCATTGCGATCACCGTTTTTATTGATTTACTCGGATTTGGCATCGTCATTCCCGTATTGCCATTTTATGCCGAAAAATATGGGGCCACCGGACTGACGGTTGGGCTTTTGATGTCGTCCTATTCTTTGATGCAGCTCATTTTTTCCCCGGTCTGGGGGCGTCTTTCGGACAAAATCGGAAGAAGACCGATCATTTTAATGAGTCTGCTCGGATCGGCGATTTCTTATTTTATTTTTGGAATGGCCGACTCACTGGCGGTACTCTTTATTTCAAGGCTCTTTGCCGGAATATTCGGAGCCAATATAGCCACCAGCCAAGCCTATATCTCGGACTCCACCACGCTTGCAAAACGGGCAAAGGGCATGGGGATCATCGGGGCCTCTTTTGGGCTCGGATTTGTTTTCGGACCCGTATTTGGGGGATATTTCAGCCATTTCGGCTATTCCGTTCCTGCTTTTATTGCTTCCGCGATTTGCGGGAGCAATTTTATCTTCGCGATTTTCAGGCTTCCCGAAACCCTGAACTCCGATTTTGTGCCGTCAGGAAAAAATCTGAGCATTCAGGGGATCAAAAAAATATTCTCATTTCCTCTTTTAACTATTTTGATCTTTTCGACATTTGTCATAACCTTTTCGTTTTCGAATCTGGAAGCGACATTTGCCCTTTTTACAGAAAGAAAATATAGCTTTACTTCGGTTGAAAACGGCTATTTATTTGGTTTCCTCGGCATTTTAATGGCGATTGTCCAGGGCGGATTGATCGGGATCCTTGTCAAAAAATTTGGAGAGAAAAAACTGGTTGTCGCTGGGACCTTTTTAATGATTATCGGAATGACGATGATCCCGTTTGCCCCCAGTTTAGAAGCGCTTCTTTTCGTATTGGTTTTTCTGGCATTAGGCCTTGGAATCAATAACCCTTCTCTGAGCAGTCTGATTTCTCAATACACGGATCCCCATTATGTCGGCGCCACCATGGGGGTCTCTCAGGCGATGTCGAGTCTCGCCCGGATTTTAGGCCCTATGTACGGAGGTTTTGTCTATGATAAGTATGGCATTCAGTATCCCTATATTTATGCGGGTCTATTCCTGATTGTGGCGTTTGGTTTATCGATCCTGTTCCTGAAAAAGACCAGCAAACACCCGCAGAACCATAAACATCCTCTTGTCGATTCCCGCTGAATTCTATATAATAAAAATCCCAAAAGCGGATCTATCTAAAGTTTCAATAGGTACTTCTGCTAAACTAAGTTTTTCAATGCGCGCCTGTAGCTCAGTTGGAGCGAGTCACAAAGCTTGCTCTCGACATGGTTCCGCAATGTCGATAAGGTTTTGATTTTGTATGGGTTATTCTTTAAATAAAGGAAGTAGTACGCGCCTGTAGCTCAGTTGGATAGAGTGGCAGATTCCGAATCTGTAGGTCGGGGGTTCAATTCCCTCCAGGCGCACTATTCTTTCTAATTAGCCCTTGTATTTATTCTAATCGTGTTAGGTTACGAATGAATCTGCCCTATCAATACATATCTCAACCTGAGGATAGAGACGAGGCTATTTCACATCTCTTGTCCTGTTCGATTATCGGCGTCGATGTTGAAGGGGACTCCCTTTATCATTATCAAGACAAAGTCTGTCTGATTCAGATTTCCGGAAACGACCGGCATTACATCTTTGATCCCCTTTTGCTCGACACCGTCGCGCCCCTTTCGTCCCTTTTTAAAAATGAGAAAATCCTCAAAGTGCTTCATGGTTCGGAATATGATCTGATCTCTCTCCGGCGGGGGTTCGGTTTTACCCTGATGCCGTTGTTTGACACTGTTTTAGCGGCCCGGGCGGTAGGAATGAAGCTCTTCTCACTTCAGAATCTGGTGCTCCACTATTTCAATATCCAGCTGGAAAAAGCCTTTCAAAAAGCAGACTGGTCGAAACGGCCGATTCCCGCCGGACAACTTGAGTATGCCTATAAAGATACCCTCTACCTTTCTGGGTTGTACGAGAGGCTGATGCTGGAAGTGAAACAAAAGGGGAGGCTCGACCAGATCGAGGAGGAATGTCTCCTGTTACAGGAAAAGGTCTGGGAAGAGAAACCTTTTTCTCCCGACAATTATTTGAAAATTAAAGGGGCGAAAGATCTCCTTGTGGATTCTCAAAAGATTTTAAGAGAATTGCTGATGACCCGGGAAGAGGTTGCCAGGCAGTTGGATAGGCCTCATTTCAAGGTGATTTCGAGCGAAGATTTGCTCCTGATAGCCAAAGAGAAACCCCATTCTTTGGAGGAATTGAAAAAGATTTTTAAAAGGCCCACTGCATCGGTTTATCGAAATCCGGATCATTGGTTAAAAGCGGTTTCAAAAGGAGAGCAGAGTGAAGAGCCGCTCCCGGCAAAGCTTAAAAAAAGGGGGACTCCGCCGACTCCGGAACAGGAAAAGCGGTTTCTGGAACTCAAAAAGTGGCGGGATGCGCGGGCCATTGAAGAGGGTGTGGAATCCTCCATGGTGATTTCCACCGATACGTTAAGGACGCTCTCCGTCCGGGATTTTCAAAATATCGATCAACTGTCCGAGTCGGGTCTCTTGCGCCAATGGCAGATCAGGCGTTATGGCCAGCAGTTTATTCCAAAACTCTCTTAATATTAAATCAGCTGATCGAGGCGGGAGAGCTTTGCTCTTAACCAGTGGTCCGCAAGCGTGAGCGCCATCATCGCTTCGGCAATAGGGACAGCCCGAATGCCGACACAGGGGTCATGGCGCCCTTTGGTCGAGATTTTCGCGGGTTTGCCCTGAATATCGATCGTTTCCTGCTCACGGGCGATGGAGGAGGTCGGTTTTAAAGCCAGCCGGACGATCAGCGTGTCGCCGTTGGATATTCCCCCTAAAATGCCTCCCGCATGGTTGGATTGAAACCCTTTCGGGGTAATCGGATCGCAATTTTCACTTCCCCGCAATTCAACTACCTTGAAGCCATCGCCGATTTCAACCCCCTTGACCGCGTTGATCGACATCATCGCCCTGGCGAGGTCTCCATCGAGCTTATCAAAGACAGGCTCTCCCAGACCGATCGGGACTCCGGTGGCGACTACTTCCACCAGCGCTCCGATAGAATCCTTTTCCGATTTTATTTTTTCGAGGAATCGTTCCATCTCTTTTGCGGCATCGGCATCTGGAGAGAAAAAGGGATTCTTTGATATTTCGGTATAATCGATTTTATTGATTTTAACCGGGCCGAGTTGTTTCACATAACCGATAATGTTGATCCCTGCATGGGAGAGCATTTTTTTCGCAATCGCTCCCGATGCGACCCTTCCGACCGTCTCTCTCGCAGAAGATCGTCCGCCGCCCCGGTAATCCCTGATTCCATATTTTTTCTGGTAAGTGAAATCGGCATGTCCCGGACGAAACAGATCTTTAATCGACTGGTAATCTTTTGGTTTCTGATCTTCGTTATAAATGATCATGGCAATGGGGGCGCCGGTGGTCTTGCCCTCAAAAAGACCGCTTAAAATCTGGACTTTATCCGATTCTTTTCTCTGAGTGGTCATCGGGCTCTGGCCCGGCTTACGCCGGTCGAGCTCCTTTTGAATATCGAACTCATCGATGGAGAGTCCGGCAGGACAGCCGTCGAGGATGACCCCCAGGGCAACGCCATGGCTTTCACCAAAGGTGGTAATTCGAAAATGTTGTCCCAGGGTATTTCCAGCCATAGCGAAAAAATAACATATTTTATGAGGGATTAAAAGGGCTTAATATCGGGGAATCGGAATTGAACGCCCTTAAAAAAATTAAAAGCGGAAGACCTGTCAGATTTTATTGTTTTCGGCGACTGAAATCACAAATTGCTGGACTGCCTGGACGGCATGTTCAGAATCAAACTGAAATTTAACCCCGAACCCCTCTCCGGGCCGCAGGTGGATCACTCTGGCTTTGGTTTCTACGGAGATCAATTGAGGGGTGCTCAGGAAAAAACGGAGATGAACTACCTGTCCCAGGCCGAATATTTTTCTTGTTTCGACATAACATCCGGAAGTGCTGATATTTTTGATGGTCCCAAAAGAACCCTTGTTAATGACCACATCCTGGTTAAAGGTGATACGGTTGCCAAAACGTGCATCCACTGCAGGCGATAACGGATTATCCATAGAATCCCTGAATTTTGCTCTCTTTAGAGGTGTATTTTATGGTATAGTACTATCAAACTAAGTATAGCCGGGATTTTGAATTTGTCAAAAAATAGTTTATTAAAAATTGAGGGAATAAATTGATTTCTTTAGGTAATATTTCAAAAGGTTTTGGCGGGAGAATTCTTTTTGCAGACGTTTCTTTCAGGATTGGCCCGCAGGATAAAATTGCCCTGATCGGTCCAAACGGAGCGGGAAAATCGACATTAATGCAAATGATCGCAGGGACCATTCAGCCCGATTCCGGGACCATTGTCAAAAATAAAAAGGCCGTCGTCGGCTATCTTCCGCAGGATATTATCCGGTATAAAGGCAAAACGGTGCTCGAGGAGGTACTCACGGTTTCAGGAGAGGCCAAAGACATCGAACATCATCTTAAAATGCTGGAAACCGAAATTTCTGAGACCTCCGATCCCGATGAGCTCGAAAAATTAGTCCATTTTTACGGCGACTTGCAGGTAAAGTTTGAGCATATGGGGGGATATAATATTGAAACCGAAGCCAAAAAAATTCTTTTCGGCCTGAGTTTTAAAGAAAGAGATTTAAACCGGCAAACGGAGGAGTTCAGCGGGGGGTGGTTGATGAGGCTCGCGCTGGCCAAGCTCCTTCTGGCCGGTCCCGATCTCCTCTTATTGGACGAGCCGACGAATCATCTTGACCTGGAGTCGGTTCTCTGGCTTGAGGATTTTTTAAGAAAATACGACGGGTCGATCGTCATCATTTCCCACGACAGGCATTTTATGAACAACCTTGTGACCAAAGTGGTAGAAGTCGACCAGAAAAAACTGACCGAATATACAGGCAATTATGATCAGTATGAAACGGCCAAGGTCCTGGCCCAGGAAATACTTTTAAATTCCTATCAGAATCAGCAAAAAAAAATAGAAACGACGGAGAAATTTATTGAGCGTTTTCGCGCAAAAGCGTCAAAAGCCAGCCAGGTTAAGAGCCGGGTTAAGATGCTCGATAAAATGGATAAAATTGAAATTCAGAGCGAGCGGAAGAAAGTCAAGTTCAGATTCCCCCAGCCCACCCGGTCGGGCGAGGTGGTCATCGAATTAAAAGAGATTGAAAAAAGGTACGACCGGCTTATTGTTTATTCCAATTTAAATTTGACACTCAAACGTGGAGACAGAGTCGCCCTCGTCGGGCCGAATGGCGCCGGAAAGTCGACTCTATTAAAACTTCTGGCAGGAGTCACTCCGTTTCAACATGGAGAAAGGCTCCTCGGGCACCATGTTGAAACGGCCTATTATGCCCAGCATCAGCTGGAGCTTCTCAATCCCCAAAATAAGGTTCTGGATGAAATTCTCGATGCGGCCCCGACCGAACCGATTTCATTTTTAAGAGGGATACTGGGGTCGTTTCTTTTTGCCGGCGACGATGCCTTTAAAAAGGTTTCGGTCTTGAGCGGCGGAGAAAAAAGCCGGCTTGCCCTTGCTAAAATGCTGGTTAAACCGTCTAACTTTTTATTGCTGGATGAACCGACGAACCACCTGGATATTCAATCCCGGAATGTTCTCGAAGAAGCGTTAAAAGAGTTCTCCGGAACAATTTGCCTGATTACCCACGATCGCCACTTTATCCGCGTTGTTGCCAATAAAATCATCGAAGTCCGGCAGGGCGGCGTAGAGGTTTATGTGGGAGATTATGACTATTATCTTCATAAAAAAGAGCTTCAAAGCATTGAACAGGCCAAAGCCGGGGAGTCTCCTTCTCCGGCAGGAGTTTCGGCGCCTCCGTCAAAAGATCAGAAAAACGGAAACCGGTCGGTTAGAAAAACCAAAGAAGAAAAAAGAGTGGAAGCCGAGTTAAGGAACAAACGGTTTCAGGCAACCCATGGAAAAAGAAAAGAGCTGGAGAACGCCGAAAGAGTTCTGGATGAAAGAAACAAAAGGATTCAGTCTCTTGCAGAACAGCTTGGCGACCCCGATATCTACGTCCAAAAGGAAAAGTTTTTTCAAGTGATGGAAGAGCATAAGGCGTTGAAGAAAGAACAGGATGCGCTCATGAAAAAATGGGAAGCGCTCTCAACCGAGGTTGAACAGGCTGAACAGAGCCTGGAAACTCATTGACCCGGAACAATGGTCTCCGGTATCATTTGTAAAAGTGTTGAAATCGTTGAATTCAGGATGCCTATGACTGTCAAAGACCAGATCGAGCGCCAATTCCAGGAGATTTTAAATTTCCTTGTGACCACAGAGGGAAAAATCGAATTTTTAAAAAAAGCGATAAAAGCTTCGATTCCCGCGGCGGGTCCAACCCTTGTCGCTTTGTATGAAGAGGCCGGAAAACTGGAAGAGGGCGGCGAGCTGGCAAAACAGCTTGGCGAAGCAGACCGTTCTATTGCCCTGTATCAGCGTTTATATGATCAACTGGCGAAAGCCGAAAAAGAAGAAGAGGCGGGGAGAGTGGCCTATTATCTCGGGCGGAAAGAAGAGGCCATCGGGCATTATGACCGGGCCGGAAAATTCCAAAAAGCCGCCCAGATTGCCGAAGGGCTGAGTCAGCTGGACCGGGCGATCGATCTTTATGAAAAAGCCGGCTGGTATGATGATGCCGCGAGGCTGGCGGAAGATTCCGGCCAAAAGCATAAGTCTACCCTTCTTTTTAAAAGACAGATTGACGACCTTGAGAAAGAAGGAATGGTAGACGAAGCCTGTAAGTTGGCCGAAAAACTGGGTATGATCAACCGGTCAGTTGAAATGTATCAACGGGCAAACCAGTTCGGCCAGGCAGGCCGTCTGCTCGAAATGATCGAAAAACATCGCGAAGCGATGTCCTGCTATGAACAGGCCGGTCTGTTCGAAGAGGCGAGGCGGTTGGCCGAGAGGTTAAGCCAGATGCCTCAAAAACAGTTTTACGAGTTAATTGCTTTATTGTAGCCTGTAAAATGACCGGCTTCCTTTCAAGTCTCCATTTTAGAGAGCATCTCACCGGGCAGGGCCATCCTGAAACACCCTCCCGTCTTGATTTCATCGATAGGCAAATCCACCGGAATCCTTTATTCAGCCCGCTTATTCATCTCTCTCCCCAGCCGATAAGTGATGAGTGGCTTTTCAAAGTCCATCCAGCGGATTATATCCGGCAGTTAGAATCTTCCGCTCCGAAAGAAGGACTCTTTTATCTTGATCCGGACACCCCGGTTTCTCCCCTATCATTCCAGACAGCTCGCCTGGCGGCAGGAGGGATATGCCGGGCGGCAGATGAAATCATGCAAAATAAAATCCGGAATGTATTCTGTGCCGTTCGCCCTCCGGGCCATCATGCCGGGATCAGCCAGGCGATGGGGTTCTGTCTGATCAATCATGCCGCGATTACTGCCCGGTATCTTCAGGAAAAACACCACTTGGAGCGAATCGCGATTATCGACTGGGATGTTCATCATGGGAACGGCACTCAGGAGATTTTCTATGAAGATCCGAGCGTTTTTTATTTCAGCGTCCATCAATTTCCCTTCTATCCCGGGACAGGTAGCTCCCGAGAAACGGGGAGAGGCAAGGGGGAAGGTTTTACGCTCAATGCTCCGCTCGATCGCGGAAAAGGGGACCGGGAATACTTTGATCTGTTTGAAAATGTACTCTATCCACGGCTTGAGATTTTCAAACCTCAGTGGATCATTATTTCCGCCGGTTTTGACGCTCACAGAGATGACCCGCTGGGGCAAATGGAAATCTCCACCGAAGGGTTCGGTAGACTGACCTCCATTGTCAAAAAAACGGCTGAGCAATTCTGCAGCGGCAGGATTGTTTCTATTCTTGAGGGAGGGTATAATCTGGAGGCTCTTGCCGAATCGGTCGAAAAACATTTATCGGCCTTAATGGAGTAAAAAATGATAAAAAGATTACTTCATACCCGGTTCCGGGTGAATAACATGGATGAGCATATCCGTTTTTTTTGCGATATTCTCGGCCTTGAATTAATCAGCAGAAATATTTCTCCCCGCGGTTCCGAGCTTGCTTTTCTGAAAGTTCCGATGAGCGACGAAGAAATTGAGTTATGTTTTTTCCCGAAAAGCGGCAGGGTCGAAGTCCAGGAGGATCTGGTCCACCTCGCTTTTGAAGTCGACGACCTGAAAAAATTTGCGGCGTACCTGGCAGATAAAGGCGTTCCCCTGACCGATGGTCCCACAGAAACGTCGGGCGGAAGTCTCTTTGCCTTTATAGACGCCCCTGACCGATACGAAATTGAATTGATAGAAAAAAAGAGGAATCGATGAATCCAAAACATATGAAATGGCCCCCGAAACCGGCTCCGGAAGGTTTAAGGCCGGTCAAACGGCCAAACCCCGATTCGAATTTTGATCAGTTCCAGGCCTCTCTGCTTCATTGTCCGAAATGTAAAAAAGCGGTGCCGGTGAGAGAGAGATTGCTCCTGGTCCTTCCGGACGGCCAGCTCTTTGAATACCGGTGTGTTCAATGCGGGAGTGCGATCGGGGAGAGGACGGAGAAAAACACCAAACCGGTCAAAATTATATTATGAAAAAGATTTAGGGTTTTCCCATACTCCGTGGGTAAAAAGACCTCTTCTCAGGTCCATCCACCTTGTCTGTGGGTTACAGGCGTTATCTGCTTCCCCTTTTTCCGCTGTCAATACCCCGCCGCGCCACTTTTTTCCAGAAGTCGAGTCATTGGGAACTTTCCTTTTCGTTGTATGGGATGGTGGATGTTCTTGTCGTTATCGTATCCGTGAGTATTGCTCTCCGAACTTGCGAACCGACCAACAATTCCTAAAATTCATATTGTAGTATCTAAAAAGATTTGATAAGTTAGTTGAAATTTCCCGGGGGCGTCAAAGTTGTGTGAACGAGTTGGTAATGTAAAGTGTAGAGCAAAAGGGTAGGGGTAAATTCCGTAAAGGGGCAGGAAGATGAACGCTATGAGTAAAGATTTTAAATTCATAATAACTTAATGGAGGGTCGTTCCGTGATAGCATTCAACAGGTTTTTGCAAACAATCAAGAACACAAAAATGTCACAGATATTTTTTGCCATGTTGTTAATATGTTCTGTGGTGTTTTCAGAAAGTATAGCCTTATCCGCGCCGACCACGGTGTGGACGGCCCGATACAACGCCCCCGCGAATTTGGATGATTACGCGACTGCCGTGACCGCGGACGGCAACGGCAATGTCTACGTAACCGGGTGGAGTAATGGGGGCCCGGGATTGGATTATGCAACGATTAAATACAATAAAAATGGTCAACAACTTTGGGCGGCTCGATATGATGGTCCCCAAAGTTCGGAAGATGTTGCAACTGCCATTGCCGTGGATATCAACGGCAATGTCTATGTGACGGGAAGAAGCTTTGGGTCAGGTCCTCTTGGTACTATTTGTGACTTTGCGACAATAAAGTATGGACCCAAAGGAAACCAGCTTTGGGTGGCCCGCTTCAGCGGCACGGGGAATTATGCTCAGGCTATGGCTCTTTCCGTGGATGGGAACGGCAATGTTTATGTGACTGGGTCTGCAGGATATAGTGACGCTTCCGGCATCACTAATAACGACTATGCCACTGTCAAGTATGATACCAATGGGAACCAGCTCTGGGCCGCCCAATACAACGGTCCGGGAAATGGGGAGGATATTGCTCAAGCCCTGTCCGTGGACAGTAGCGGTAATGTCATTGTGACAGGGTTTAGCGTTGGTTCTACCGCACTGGATTTATATAATCAAGTCAAGCATGATTATGCCACGATCAAGTATGATACCAATGGGAACCAGCTCTGGGCGGCTCGGTACAATGGCCCGGGGGACGATGATGATCAGGCTTCTGCTCTTTCCGTGGATGGGAGCGGCAATGTCTATGTGACAGGGTGGAGCCGCAGTTCTACCAGAGCGGATGATTATGATTATGCCACGATCAAGTATGGAGCCAATGGGAGCCAGCTCTGGGTGGCCCGATACAATGGCCCGGGAAATTCGTATGATTTCTCCGTTGCAATTTTTGTGGATGGAAAGGGCTATGTCTATGTGACAGGGACCACCGCAGACTCCGGCGGATTATACGGTGACTATGCCACGATCAAGTATGGAGCCAATGGGAGCCAGCTCTGGGTGGCCCGATACAATGGCACGGGGAACGGGTCCGATTTTGCTTCCGCTATTAAAGTGGATGGGAGCGGCAATGTTTATGTGACAGGAGCTAGCGATGGAGTTCCGGGCACATCTTCTCCCGATTATGCCACGATCAAGTATGGAGCCAATGGGAGCCAGCTCTGGGTGGCCCGATACAATGGCACGGGGAATTGGTATGATATGCCAAGTTACAACAGCGCCCTTTTTGTGGATGGCAGCCGAAATGTCTATGTGACAGGGAACAGTTATAGTAGTAGCGGTAATTATGATTATTTAACAATAAAATACAAATAGTACTTACAGTCTACCCCCTATTTTCTGGGTAGCAGGAGCCAGTTTTTATGGGATGAGGTCTTGCCATAAAAGATTTAATATAGAAGGAGAACACACAGTCGCTGAAAGTGCTTCCTGTTGGATTACACCAGGTATCCGCAGCTTCTGGCACTGGCATCCCGGTTTTTCGCAGACTGGTAGGTGCCCCTTCAGGTTGCTAAGTCATTCGTTAAGACATCTGATTTTGAAGACGGCAGGTGCAGTAATAAGGCGGAAGGCTGAAGCCATGTTTATGGTTCAAGAGAGTTGGGCCAGGTCTCTGTCGCTGATCCCGAGGAGATAAAGAATCGAGTCGAGGTTCTTGCGGGTAATGCTGTACTGAGCCGCTTCGCGGACTTTTGGTTTGGCGTTAAAAGCAATTCCAAGCCCCGCCTTGCCGATCATTAACAGGTCGTTGGCTCCGTCCCCGATCGCGATCACCTGATCGAGCGAAAGTCCCTCTTTGGCGGTGATCTCCTCCGTCAGCTCTCCTTTTCTTGTACCATCGACGATATCTCCCAGAACTTCCCCGGTTAATTTCCCCCCGATGATTTCCAGTTGGTTCGAATAGGCA
>JBGPKT010000072.1:0-11083 GCA_041486115.1 Nitrospiria bacterium
AGAATAGAAGTTTGTCTCCTAATCATCCCTTTAAACAACCCTGGAAAAAAAGGAGAGCTAAAACAGAGGCTACTCCCATAATCTAAAAACAGGACATTTCTATTTTGCTAAGAAGGGGACATTTCTAAATTGCTTTGACACGATGCTCAGGAGCAATTGACTTAAAAAAGATTTGCGTGTATTCTCTCGAACGTGATTCTCCGATGGAGTTCCGATGCATTCATATCTAAAAAAGTCGATAATGTGGGCCCCTGGATTGATCCTTTCCGGCATCCTCTTGATCTCCTGCCAAAAAGGGGAAAATACCCTGAAAATCGGCCTGGCCGGGCCAATGAGCGGCGACCAGAGTAAAATGGGGATTGACGAGAAAAACGGGACTGAACTGGCCGTCTCTGAATGGAATGAAAAAGGGGGCGTCCTGGGGAAAAAAATCTCATTGCTGGTTGAAGACGATCAGCATGACCCCAAACAGGCGGTGGCGGTCGCCAATAAGCTGGTCAATTCCGGCGCCGTCGGGGTCATCGGGCACTGGAACAGCGGTTCTTCGATTCAGGCTTCCGATGTGTATCATCAGGCGGGAATTCCGATGATCACCCCGGCTTCGACTAATCCCCAGTTAACCGAACGGGGATACGACAATGTTTTCCGGGTTTGCGGGAGAGATGACCAGCAGGGGAAAGTCGCCGCCGGATTTGTCCTGAGCCACAAAGAGTTTAAAAAGATAGCCGTCCTTCATGACAAAACCTTCTATGGGCAGGGATTGGCCGATGAGTTTAAGAAAAACCTCTCCGGTCAGGGTGAAATCGTTTATTTTAGCGGGATCGCCCAGGGGGAAAAAGACTTCCGGGGAGTGTTAACGACGATCGCAGGGAAGAACCCGGATATCGTTTTCTTCGGAGGGATCTATCCCGAAGCGGGACAGCTCGTGACGCAGGCGAGAGAGCTCGGAATCAAAGCCCCATTTCTGAGCGGCGACGGAACGTTTGATCAGACATTTATTAAAATCGCCGGATCAGCCGCAAACGGGACCTTTTTGACTTTTGCCGCCGACCCGGAACAACAGACGGAGGCCAGAGAGGTTTTAGAAAAATATCACGCGAAATATGGCGAACATGGCCCCTATTCCCTGTATGCCTATGACGCGACCAACGCCCTCCTTCAGGCCATTGCCAAGGCAGGAACCGCCGACTCCAAAGCGGTAACGACCGCCCTTCGGAAAACTCAGTTTAAAGGAACCACAGGCCAAATCCAGTTTGATGCCAGGGGGGATCTTCTGGTTTCTCCCTATGTGGTCTGGGTCGTCAAAGAAGAAAAGTTTGTCGAGTACTGGAAGCCATAGTTAGATGCTGGCCCAGCAGCTCGTCAACGGATTGATTCTCGGCGCGGTCTACGCTCTAGTGGCTCTCGGTTACACCATGGTATACGGCATTCTGGAATTGATTAATTTCGCCCATGGTGAAATTTATATGATCGGGGCCTATCTCTCCATTATTTTCCTCGGTTTTTTAACTGCTCTCGGCGTGACGCAGCACTATTTGATTTTTTCACTTTTGCTCTCTTTTTTCTTTTCTGCCCTCTTTTGCGGCGCCTACGGGTACACCATGGAAAAAGTCGCCTACCGTCCCTTGAGGCAGGCTCACCGGCTTTCACCCCTGATTTCAGCCATCGGGATGTCCATCTTTCTTCAGAACTTCGTCATGCTGACGCAGGGTTCCGGCGATCTGGTTTTCCCCCGCCTTCTCCCCGCCGACAGCATCACTTTTTACGGCGTCACCCTGACCCTTCTTCAGTTCGTGATTTTGGGCGCGTCACTGGCGCTCATGGGGGGGCTTCATGTCCTCGTGCAAAAAACAATGATTGGAAAAGCGATGAGAGCTACCGCACAGGATAAGACGATGGCCAGCCTGCTGGGAATCGATGTGGACCAGATCATTTCATTAACGTTTGTCGTCGGCTCGGTTCTTGCCGCGGGTGCGGGAATGATGGTGGCGATGTACTATGGGACGGTTAATTTTTTTATCGGATATGTGGCGGGAATAAAAGCCTTTACGGCCGCCGTCCTGGGGGGCATCGGGAGCATCCCCGGCGCCATGGCCGGAGGACTGTTGCTTGGGCTGGTCGAAAGCCTCGGGGCCGGCTATATTTCGAGCGAATACAAAGATCTCTTTGCGTTTGTCATTTTAATTGTTGTCCTGATCTTGAAACCGTCGGGCCTTCTGGGGTCCCCGGCCAAAGAAAAAGTTTAATGCGGATTCAATGTTTAAAAGGCTTCCCTCTCATTTATTAATTCCTCTCTGGTTCGGGCTTTTAGCATTCCCCTTTATGGGATGGCGAGGCGCCCTGAAATTGGCCCTTGCCCTCTTTGCCGGGGGGCTCCTCATCCGCTATTCCGACAGACTGAATCCCCTGGTTTCGAAGGTCAAAAAAATTTCCGGGGAGTCCCTCTATCCGCAAAATCCCTTCCTTTTAAAATCGGCAAAATGGACAGCCGTTCTTCTCATCACCGGCCTCCCGCTGGTTCTGGATAACTATCAGATGGATGTGCTCACGATGGCCGGCTTATATGTGGTCCTTGCCCTGGGGCTGAATATCGTCGTCGGTTTTACCGGACTCCTTGATCTGGGGTATGCGGCGTTTTACGCAGTCGGCGCCTACAGTTATGCCTTATTATCCACCCACTTTTCTGTTTCGTTCTGGCTTGCCCTTCCGCTGGGGGCTTTTTTTGCGGGATGTTTTGGCTTGATTCTGGGGGTGATTACCCTCCGCCTGAAGGGGGATTATCTGGCCATTGTCACCCTCGGGTTTATTCAGATTTTGCACCTGGTATTGAACAACTGGGATTCGCTGACCCACGGGCCCAGGGGGATTATGGGGATACCCCATCCGCGGATCGGGAGCCTTGTATTAAACCGGCCTGTTTATTATTATTATCTGATTCTGGCAATTGCAGTCGCGGCGTTGATTTTTATCCGGCGAATCAATGACTCAAGAATCGGCCGGGCATGGGCCGCTATCCGGGAAGATGAGATTGCCGCGGAAGCGATGGGGCTGAATACCACCCGCCTGAAAATTCTGGCTTTTGTGATGGGGTCTGCCTGGGCCGGCATCGGGGGGACCTTTTTTGCCGGCAAGATCGGTTTTATTTCACCTGAAAGTTTCACTTTTTTTGAATCGATCCTGATTTTATCGATGGTCGTCCTGGGGGGGATCGGGAGCATTCCTGGAGTGATCCTGGGAGCGGTCATCTTAGTCCTTCTCCCCGAAGCGTTAAGAGGGGTCTCGGACTACAGAATGCTGTTATTCGGAGCGGCGATGATTTTGATGATGGTTGTCCGCCCGAAAGGGATGATCGGTCAAATGAGGAGAAAAGTCGAAGCCGCTTAAAGTGAAGCAACCGGCTTTGCCGGGGCTTTACGCGGGGGCACGGGGGGCGAATGTTGCCACGAGAAAGTGGCAACAAGCCATGAGCGCCGCCGAGACAGTGAGGCGGCCGGATCATTGAGTGCCTTTTACGAAGGCCCCCCGATATAATGAGTGATTAATGATGAAAGGCGGAGCGGTCAATCGGCACCACCCCTGCGGTTGAAAAAGAAAACTCTTTTTTTGCCAGGAATTTCGATAAAATCATTTTTCCCGTGAGCTCGTATTCGGATTCGGTATCTCCGAGTAAAAACTTGATCGCCCCCGAAATTCCCTTCATCGAAGCGGAAAAAGGGAGAGTCACCGTTTGAGACTCCAGGGCGTTCAGATAAACCGGCCGGGTCAGTTGGCCTGATCCTAAAGGGATTTTGTTTAAAACGAGGCTGTAAGAGAGTTCCTCGATATGGACGCCGACCGGGTTGGGATTGGCAACTTTTATCTTAAAGGCAAGGTCCACGGCGGAAAAAGAGACGCCGGCCAGCTCGACGGATTCGAGCGTTAAATCCGGTTTGACGAGCGCTGGCGCGCAGGACCAGCCGGTAAAGATCATCAGGAGAAGGGCGAGGCGGATCACAAATGGGCTCATAGGGTTTATAACATAACAGATTTTAAAAAAACAATCAAAATGACCGGGAAGATGGAGGAGAAAATTAAACAGATCATGGAGCTTGCCCTGGGGGCGAAATGGGACGAAGCCCGCCGGCTTATCCAAAAAGTATTAGAGGGCGAATCCGGCAATCTGGAGGCCCGGATTATACAGGCGGATATTGAAACCATTGCGGGAAATGAACAGGAGGCTTTCAGACAGTTAAGGACGATCCTCAGGGAATACCCTGAATATGGGCCGGCCTATTACAGCATGGGGATTTGCCACAGCCGCCAGGGCAGATGGGACCAGGCGAAAACCTTTTTTGAAAAATCGGTTTCGAAACTCGACCCTGACCAGACAGAAGCCCTTTCCGACGCTTACCTTCAACTGGGAGTCTCCTGCTGGGAACAGCGCCTCCGGGACGAGGCGATGGAATCCTGGAAAAAATCTCTAGCCTTTAACCCGGCGCAATGGAAAGCGAGAGAGTATCTCGAGGAATTTACATCCGATTATAGCCAGCCAAAGATTCTAGGCGATCCCGAGCTTTTTCAGGAGTTCCAGACGCTCCAGGTTCAGGACTATCTAAACAGCCGGGGTAAAACGCGATTTGACACTCTGGAAGAGACGAACGAGGTGATCCGGAAGATTGTTTCTTCCTGGAATACCATCCCTGACAAGTGGAAGGTGGCGGATTTATCTCCCGAAGAAAGACTCCGGTTATTTAAGACAGTTTCACCTTTTTAATTGACCATCCGGAGAAAAAAGAAACGCCTGTGAGGACTCTGCTCGAAATAAAACAGCTTTCAAAATCTTTCGGAGGGCTCCGGGCTCTCGAAACAATTGATGCCTCCCTCGAAGAGGGACAAATTTCCAGCCTCATCGGCCCGAACGGCGCGGGGAAGACGACCTTTTTCAACTGTATTACCGGATTTCTCTCCCCCACCCGGGGCGAGCTCCTCTTTCAGGGGAAAAGGCTGAACGGATTAAAGCCCCATGAGGTTGCCCGCAGAGGAATTGCCAGGACGTTTCAAAATATCCGGCTTTTTGGCGGGATGACCGCGCTTGAAAATGTCATGGTGGGGGGACACCACCGGAGCCGTTACAGTCTGATGGGGGCTCTTTTCCGGACGCCGGACGCAAAAAAAAGTGAAAAAGAGATGGTTCAAAAAAGCCTTGGCCTCCTCGGCTTCGTCGGACTGGAACCTCAAAAAACAAAGTGGGCGCGGGAGCTTTCTTACGGGGACCAGCGGCGGCTGGAAATTGCGCGGGCGCTGGCCACAGGGCCTTCTCTCCTGTTGCTCGACGAACCGGCGGCCGGCATGAACCCCAAAGAGTCGGGCCTGTTGATGGAGTTGATGATTAGAATCAAGGAAACCGGCGTCACGCTCCTTTTAATCGAACATGACATGAAAGTCGTCATGGGAATTTCTGACAAAATCATCGTTCTTGACCATGGAGCCAAGATCGCCGAAGGGATGCCCCGGGAAATCCGGCGCAACCCGAAAGTCATTGAGGCATATCTGGGAGGGGGAGCGCCTTAAATGCTGAGAGTGGAGCAACTTCATTCCGGTTACGGATCGATTGAAATTTTAAAGGGGATATCGCTGGAAGTCCTCGAAGGGGAGGTGGTTTCGCTCATCGGGGCGAACGGCGCGGGGAAGTCGACCGCGCTGATGTCCCTGTCGGGAGTCCTCCCTTTAAAGAGCGGAAAAATTTTCTTTCAGGACGAAGAAATTTCTAGGATTTCTCCTCATAAAATTGTATCATTAGGAATTTTTCAGGTCCCGGAAGGAAGAAGAATTTTTTCCGGATTAACGGTTTTGGAAAATCTGGAGCTGTGTGGATTTTCTCTCCGCAAAAATCCCCTTAAAAATGGTCTGGAGATGGTTTTTGAATATTTTCCAGTCCTTTCTGACAGGAAAAACCAGCCGGGAGGGACCCTCAGCGGAGGAGAGCAGCAGATGCTGGCCATCGGCAGGGCTTTAATGGGAAAACCAAAGCTTTTAATGATGGATGAGCCTTCTCTTGGACTGGCTCCGATCATGGTCGAAAAGATTTTTAAAATGATTAAGAAAATGAACGACGATGGCCTGACGCTTCTCCTGGTGGAGCAAAACGCGAGAATGGCGCTCGCCATTGCTCACCGGGCCTACATCCTGGAAACCGGGCAGGTGACCCTGGAGGGAGAAGCCGCCCGGTTATTAAATGATCCAAGAGTGAGATCGGCATACTTAGGAGAATAGTTGGCATGAAAAGGACCCCTCTTTACGAGACCCATAAAAAATTAAAGGCAAAACTGGTTGAGTTCGGCGGATGGGAAATGCCTTTGTTTTATAGCGGGGTGGTAGCCGAGCATAAAGCGGTCCGGGAGCATGCGGGGCTGTTTGATATCTGCCACATGGGCCGTCTAACCGTTAAGGGTCCCGATTCAAAAACCTTTTTACAGATGATGACGGTTAACAACGTCGCTTCCCTTGTGCCCGGCAGAGCCCAGTATTCGCTGGTCTGTAATCCCCAGGGGGGAGTCAAAGACGATATTTTTATATACCAGAAGGGAGCGGCCGATTATTTTTTATGCGTGAACGCTTCCAACCGTGAAAAAATTTATCGATGGTTTCTCGACAACCGGTCAGGCCGCAATGTCTCGATCGAAGATGTCAGCGACCGGGTGGGAATGCTTGCCCTGCAGGGACCTCAAGCCCCCGGTATCCTTCATAAAATCCTCAAAGAGAGATTCCGGCCCCTCAAACATGCCGAATTTTTTGAAACAGAGATGGCCGGAGTAACGGTTATGACGGCCCGAACCGGATATACCGGCGAAAGGGGATATGAGTTTTATTTTCCCATTCAGGGGACAGAAGCCTTATGGAATTTATTTTATGAAAATGGCCGGGAGGACCAGCTCGCCCCTGTCGGTCTGGGCGCAAGAGATACGCTCCGGCTTGAAATGGGATATGCTCTTTACGGGCATGAACTGACCGAAGAGATTTCTCCGCTCGAAGCCGACCTGGCCAGGTTCGTCGATTTTAAAAAAGAAGAATTTATCGGAAAAGAGGCCCTGGCCAAACAACAGGAAAAAGGGGTCCCCAGGATGTTAATCGGGTTTGAGCTGAAAATTAAAAATGTGCCGAGGCAGCATTGTAAGGTTTTTTATCAGGAAAAAGAAATTGGCGAGGTGACAAGCGGGAACCTGACGCCGTCAGTCCAAAAAGGGATCGGCCTGGCGCTTGTACTGTCAGAATACCGGACAAAAAAAGGCGATATTTTTGTCGGAATCCGGGACAAAAAGATTCCCGCCGACATCACCAAAAAATGTTTCTTAAAAAAAAAGAACGATATATAGATATATAAAGGATGATTAGTTATGGCGTACACTCCGCATACTTCCGAAGACATTCAGTCGATGCTCCTGGCCATCGGCGCCGGATCGGTTGAGGAGCTTCTGACCGATATCCCGGGCAAAGTCCGGTTGAACCGGCCGCTCCGGACCGGAGAGCCCCTTTCAGAGCTTCAAATCCGCGGCGAGATCAAAGAACTGATTGGACAAAACGCGAATACAGAAGATTACACCTGTTTTTTAGGCGCCGGCTCTTATGACCATTATATTCCGGCTTTAATCGGGCCGCTCCTCTTCCGGTCTGAATTTTATACGGCCTATACCCCGTATCAGGCCGAATTAAGCCAGGGGATGCTCCAGGCGATCTATGAGTTTCAGACCGCCATTTGCGAGCTAACCGGTATGGAAACGGCTAACGCGTCGATGTATGACGGCGCCTCGGCCCTGGCCGAGGCGGTCCTGATGATGGTCAGGATTTCCAAAAAGAAATCGGAGATTCTGCTCTCAAGTACGATCCATCCGCTTTACCAGGAAGTTATCCGAACCTATTGCCATGGGCTGGACCTTAAATTTGTGACGATCCCCTCGGAGAATGGCGTGATTTCAGCCGCCGGGATAAAAAGCCTATTGACCGATCAGACCGCCGGAGTATTAATTCAATACCCCAACTTTTTCGGCCATCTCGAGGAACTGAAAGAGATGATTCCAACGGTGCATGAAAAAGGGGTGAAAATCGCCGTATCGGTCGATCCGATTGCCATGGGCCTCTTTAAGCCCCCCGGAGCGCTGGGAGCCGATATCGTTGTCGGAGAAGGCCAGGCGATGGGGAACGCCTTGAGTTACGGAGGCCCTTACGTCGGATTTTTCGCGACGCGGACCGAATTTATCCGCCAGCTTCCCGGAAGAATTGTCGGAGTGACCCATGATGCAAAGGGAAAAAAGGGATATTGCCTGACGCTACAAACCCGGGAACAGCATATCAAAAGGGAAAGGGCGACCTCCAATATTTGCACCAATGAATCGTTAAATGCGCTTGCGGCTCTTTTTTATATGGCCACTTTAGGAAAAGAAGGTTTGGCCGAGGTGGCCCGGCAGTCGGCTCAAAAAGCCCATTATCTTCAAAAAGAGCTGAGCCGTCTTCCCGGAGTGTCCGTCCCCTGGTCGTCCCCCTTTTTTAAGGAGTTTGCGTTAAAATTCGATAAAAGCCCAAAAGTAATCAACGAAAAGCTTTTTAAAGAAAAGATCATCGGCGGGCTCGATCTGGGGCGCTTTATCCCGGAACTCCAGAATTATCTTTTGTTTTGCGTGACCGAGAAGAGGACAAAGGCTGAAATGGACCGGATGGTCAGCGTGATTTCCAATATCCAATCATCGTGAAGCAACCGGCTTTTCCGGGCTTTACGCGGGGGCACGGGGGGCGAATGTTGCCACGAGAAAGTGGCAACAAGCTATGAGCGCCGCCGAGACAGTGAGGCGGCCGGATCATTGAGTGAGTGATACGAAGGCCCCCCGATATAAAGAAGAGGGAAAAAGAAGTGCCCGAACAGAAAACAGATCAACTCATTTTTGAAAGAAGCGTCAGAGGGCGGAGGGCCTACCATCTTCCTCCGCTGGATGTTCCCGAAAACGGACTGGAATCGATGTTTCCGGTTTCAATGATCAGAGACGAGCTTCCCGGCCTTCCGGAGGTCAGCGAACTCGATCTTGTCAGGCATTATGTAAAACTGTCCCAAAAAAATTTTTCAATCGATTCGGGTTTTTATCCGCTCGGCTCATGCACGATGAAATATAATCCCAAAATCAACGACGAAATCGCCCGGCTGCCGGGACTAGCTTCACTCCACCCCCTTCAGGCCGAGGAAACGGTGCAAGGGGCGCTCCATCTTCTCTATTCACTTGAAGCACTCTTAAAGGAAATCCTCGGAGTTGACCATATTTCGTTCCAGCCGGTTGCGGGGGCCCAAGGGGAGATGGTCGGATTAATGATGATCCGGGCCTTCCTCCAGTCAAAAGGGGAGAACCGGCATAAGGTCCTGATTCCCGATTCGGCCCACGGAACAAATCCGGCAAGCGCGGGGCTGGCTGGATTTGACGTGGAAGAAATCAAGTCAAACAGCCAGGGATTGATCGATCTGGATGATTTAAAAAAACATCTCGACCGGGACTGCGCCGCCCTGATGCTGACCAACCCGAACACCCTGGGACTATTTGAAAAAGATATTTTAAAAATTTCGGAAGCGGTCCACCAGGCCGGCGGTCTGATGTATATGGATGGGGCGAACCTCAATGCGCTTCTGGGCGTTGTCCGTCCGGGTGACATGGGGTTTGATGTCGTCCATGCTAACCTTCACAAAACCTTTTCCACCCCTCATGGAGGGGGAGGGCCCGGGGCCGGAGCGGTCGGGGTTAAAGCCCTGCTGGCTCCATTTTTACCGAAGCCGACGATAGAGAGAAAAGGAAGTGTTTATACGCTCAATCATGACCGTTCCCAATCGATTGGAAAAGTCAGCACGTTTTACGGAAACTTCGGAAACCTGGTCAGAGCGTATGTCTATATCCGGTCGAACGGAGCGCAAGGCCTTGCGAAGATCAGCGGGATGGCGATATTAAACGCTAACTATGTGAGAAAAAGGCTCGATGGGGCCTATAAGGTCGCCCAGGATCGTCCCTGCATGCATGAGGTGGTCTTTACGGCAAAAAAATTCAAATCAAAAGAGATCCATGCGCGCGATATTTCTAAAAGGCTGATGGATTACGGGTTTCATCCTCCCACGGTCTATTTCCCCCTGATTGTCGAAGAGGCCATGATGGTCGAACCGACCGAAACCGAATCGAAAGAGACCCTCGATGCTTTTTGCGAAGCGATGCTCTCGATTGCCAAAGAAGCGGAGACGAATCCCGAACTCCTTTTAAAGGCCCCCTGGACCACTCCGGTCGGCCGATTGGACGAAACCGAGGCGGTAAAGAAATTGAACGTCCGCTGGAAAAAAGAGGCCTCCCCGAAATGAAAGCCTTTGGTATCTTAATGAGCTTGCTTGTCAGCGCGCTCGTTGTTTATTTGACCCTTCAATCTTATCGGCAGTCCAATTCGGGCGCGGACTCGGGCCTTTCAGGGCTCACCAGGCCGCTTGAAAAAGCAAGAAGCGTCCAGTCGGTTGTCGACCTCTCAGCCGCCCAAATGGCTGTTCAAACCTATCAGATTCAGCAGGGGGCATTTCCGCCATCCCTGAAAGACCTGGTTTCTGCCGGTTTTGTGAATGAATCGCAAATTAAAAATTTAGAGTATGACCCTGCAACGGGGAAAGTGGCCCCGCATCCGGAGTAAGGGGCCTGCAGGGCCTCGAAAGTGACGCAACCCCTTTTAGGGGTGCTTCACGCGGGGGTACGGGGGGCATTGAGTGAGTTTGACGAAGGCCCCCCGATAAAATTGAACAGGAGGCTTTGATCGAATTGGAAATGAACTTAAAAGCCTTTTTTTGGGAGAGATCATGCTGAATTTTGATCTGATTATTGTCGGAGCCGGTCTGGCGGGAATGCGGGCCGCTATGGCGGCCGATCCGGAGCTGAAGGTGGCGCTGATCTCCAAAGTCCATCCGGTGAGAAGCCATTCGGTGGCCGCTCAGGGGGGAATCAATGGGGCATTAAATCCAAATGACTCCTGGGAAAACCACGCGTTTGATACGATAAAAGGGAGCGACTACCTGGGGGACCAGGACGCGATTGAAACCATGTGCCGG
>JBGPKT010000073.1:0-10955 GCA_041486115.1 Nitrospiria bacterium
GGATTGGGAGGCTATCTTCGGTCATCCGTCAGGTTGTTCTGGCATATCATGGAAATCATGAGAGACAACTCTCCCTGGGCATTTACTCATCCTATGGGCTTTGCTGCCAATGTGATTACATTCAACACATTGCTATTCTGGGGCGGGATGATTTTAATTTTTTGGCTGGCAAAACCAGATCTGCCTTCTCAATCCAAAACTTGAGCTTATATATTTTCTGATTCAAGTCAGTTAAAAATACAAAATTGATAGGACCATCTTCATAATGACGGCTCTTTTTATCTTCCTGTATTCATTAACCTGACCAGCACCCACAACACCCTATATTACAAACGACAATCCACAAATTAAATCAACATACTTTAGGATTCTCCATTAGTCCTGTTATCTTTAATCTGCAGTAAATTTCTCCTTTTTTCTTAATTCCAGTAACCTGTCTCCATTTTCTCCTTTATATAAACGAGCAGAAGAATTAAAAAATATTTAGATGTATAATAAAAGATCTAATCGCTGGTTTAATTCTTTTGCAGAAGGAAGGTGACCATGGATAGAATTAGAATTCTTTTTTGGATTCTTTGTTTTGCTACACTATTAATCTTTTCGGTAATACAATCCCCACATGTTAAAGCTGACCAGGCCAATGAGCAGGAAAATATTGAAAATATCATCCAGAACTTTCAAGATGCTAGTCCAATAGTACGTCTTGAGGCTGTAAAAACCATTATAAAACTTAAATCTAATCGAGCAGTTGAACCTCTGGTTACCCTTTTGCAGGACAGAGATCCTGATGTGAGTTATATGGCAGCTTTTGCGTTAAGCGAAATACAAGACAGCCGAACCGTCGGATTATTGATTAAAGAGTTGAAGAATAAAAAGTCGCATGCCCGTGCTTTAACTATATTTGCCCTCGGTAGATTAGGGGACCCATTGGCTATTGATTCTATCATCGCTTTATTGAACGACGAATCAGAGGAAGTCCGTAATAACGCGATCAAGGCATTAGTCATGTTTAGGGACAGTCGAATTATAACGCCAGTTGTAAAAGCTCTTGATGATACCTCTCCGCTTGTCAGAATTAGTGCAGTGGAAGCACTGGGTGAAATGAAGGATGTAATTGTCAGCCCACTGATTACAGCTTTGGCGGACAAAAGTATTGTTGTCCGCTATTTTGCGGCAACAGTTCTTGAAAAAATAGGAGATGCGCGTGGATTAAGGGCAATCGAGTCAGCGGATTTTAATATCAATTCTTCCACGTCCCAAAGAATTGGCTAAGTTGGGTGAGTTGATGATTTTTGGCCCTGGAGGAAATGAATATAGAAACGTAGGCAAAGGACAGTGTCCTCTCTGTCATACATTTAAAAAGGGTGGCCTTGACGTTCGGGCACCTAATTTATATGGAATCGTCAAGAGAGCGGGTGAGCGAATCAAGGAGCCACGTTATCTTCATCCGGACACTGTTGTGCAAGAGTCATATCCGAGAAGTGGCCGCGCAACTACAGCGGAGGAATATTTAGCGGAAAGCAAAGTTTGTCCTTCTTGCTATGTTGTGAAGGGATATGGCGTGAAGGGCTCTAATGATAGAGAAAGCCCTGATCCTTCATTCAATAAACCGCCAATTAATTTAACAATTGATGAAATGGTTGCCATTGATACATGGTTATATAAACAGGAGGGGGAAATACCTCCACCTATTGGGGTGATGAGAGCAGCCTATGAAAAATTTATTCCTGAAGGTGAGCGTTCAAATAATAAAAGAGAAGCAACCGAAGGGGGTGTGAGTAGACCGAGAGGACTTGGTCTCTTAAGAGGTGATGAGATTTTATCGGGCAATGAAAATCCCAAAAATCTCATCATGAATCTGGGATGTTTAGCATGTCATAAAATACCGACTACCACGGCAAGATTTGGCACAGTTGGTCCACTTTTAGTCGAAGGTTCAAATGCAATAAAATGGATTAATTCACCTGAATATCTGTCTCGTTTGAAAGAAGGGAAGGCACATGCGACTAATCCAAAAGAGTATATTATCGAGTCCATTGTCGATCCCAATGCCTTTATTGTTCCAGGTTTTAGTCAAAAAGACAAACCAGGGGTATCTATTATGCCAAAGGATTATGCAAACAAGATGAGTTATGATGCCGTATCTAAATTAGCGGATTTTTTATTGTCCCTTGATGAGACAACCGCTCAAAAAGACGGTATGTTATCGGAGGTCCCATCAAAGTAACAGGGAATAAATTTTAATTTAAGGGAATTAAAATGCTCATGGGTTGTACGCTCGTCAGTTTAACGGGAGAAGTCTTCCTTCCTGAAATCAAGCAACAGGTCATGCTTATATTTATCCCACCTTTCAACTGGAAATGAACGAGCCATATCAGGGGGAATTAATCGTCAATAAGCAGGCTCTGCGCTGACATTTTAGCCAATGTCACTGATGTGCTTCTAGGTTATTAGGGAACTTTTCCTTGACAAAAGAGAAGCGGATGAATAACATAAGCGTGCTACTTTTGTGAAGCTATGCACACGTTATCCGGCTAGGGGTAGTTTTGTCCGTCATGGCATTTTCTGATTATCTGCATTCAACACTTTTTTGGAGGTTACCATGAAAAACGTGGGGGTCTGTGTCATAGCGATTTTCATCCTGAGTGGGTGTGCATTCGGTGGCTACTCAAGAAATAATATGCATGAGACCGTGCCCACCGTCACATCCGGCACAACCCTTGAGCAGGTAATTGGCTTGTATGGCCCACCGGATAAGTATATCAAGATCGGCTCCAAGGAATACCTTGCATACAAGACCAAGTCCGGCTGGTTTGTCCTGCTCGGTGGCCAGACAAAAGCCAAGGACATCGAGATGAAGTTTGACGATGGAAAACTCGTGGACGAGCGCGTGATTGATGCCGGAAGCAGCTTTGGAATTCTCGGTGGCCAAGGTGCCATCGGCAATTGACGAGGGAAGACTATTTGATGAAATTTCTCTCATTTTTACTGTTGACTCATCTCCTGTCTGGCTGTGCGATGGGCCATTACGGTCGTGCGGGAATCCCCGGCGAACCCTCGCCTGTAATACTAGGCATGACTCTCGAAGAGGCGATTGGTAAGATCGGCGTTCCTGACCGATACGTACAAGTGGGGAATGCCGAGTACCTGCGTTACGACGGCATGAAGGGCTGGTGGGCTTATCTCCTCATCCTTGGTCTCAATTTCGGTCATACGGAGGCCAGCTCCTTAGAACTCCGTTTTGAGAACAGCAAGCTCGTGAGCCAGCAGTTCTTGGGTAATGGCGCCTCAACGGGGATCTACACCAATCAGGGGGATATTCAGGAATAAGCGGCCAGATAGATGCATATTTTTACCAATAATCGTTTAGTATCTTTATCTTCTGAGACCACGACTTGTTGGTGGATTCTTGGAACATACTGTCTTTTTCCAGCTATGTCTATTTGATCGGTTTTATTATTGTTATTTTATTTCAATTGAACAAAGCGCTCCACATATTTTCCGATCAGGTCGTTTTCAACGTTCACGGGGTCTCCTTTAATTTTCCGGCCGAGCGTCGTGGCCTTCATCGTATGCGGAATAATCATCAAAAAAATTCCCTGGCGGTTCGTCCGATTGATCGTCAGACTGATCCCATCAATGGCAATTGACCCTTTTTCAATGCAATACCGCAAAAGGTCTTTGTTTAACCCGATAAAGAAAAGAAACGAATCCCCCACTGGTTCGATCTTTTTGATCATACCTACACCGTCCACATGGCCTGAAACCAGATGTCCTCCGATACGGTCTGAAAATTTCACTGCCCTTTCAAGGTTAAGAGTATCCCCTGCCCCGAGGGAACCAAGCGTTGTCCGCCGGAGGGTTTCATCCGACACATCGGCGGAAAAAACAGTTTTTGAAAATTCCGCTACCGTCAGACAGACCCCGTTGACCGATACGCTTTCTCCCCGGGAAAGCCCGCTAATCATCTTTCCACCCCCCACCGTTAACCGGGCCGACCGGACTGATTTTTTAATTTTCTTGACAATCCCTGTCCCCTCTATGATTCCGGTAAACATCAGTTAGAAATGAACTCCCATAAAGGGAAAATAAATAAAAAGCCGTTTCCGATCGAAAGAATTGAAACGGGGCTTTTCCTGAATTTCAGGCCGGGGGAGGCGGAAGGTCAGTTTTCCCGATTCCATATCGGCCAACGATCGGGATTGATTGGCCATTCCATAAACCGATCCGGAAATAACGCCGCCCGCCAGTCCATAGGCGATATAATTAAAATGGTCTGCCGGCCTGTCGGTAAAGATCATGACGGCGGCTCCCAATAATCCTCCGATCGCGGCGCCGTAATAGGTATCTTTAAAAATGTTTTCCAGACCACGGTCCTCTGCCGCGCCCGCTCTTCCCGCAGATAAAACAACCATGCCCACAATTAAAAAAACAAACAGCTTTCTCTTCATCCCATTCTCCTTATCTTTTTATTCTCTTTGTCTTTCGACCTTCCGACCTTTGGATCGGTCGGTTCAAAGACCCAATGAACCGCTTGCGCGGAACGATTTGTCCGCGACCAAACCTATGACCGGATGATAAACCTCTTATCTCAAATACCCTTCAATCAAAATGTCTTCTCCCAACCGTTTTATTTTTGTTTTTTTTAAATAAGGAAGGGAGGAGAGGGATGCCGGGGAGGCGCCCCCGACGGCTGAAATCGAATCTTCTCCTCCCATCAACTTGAGCGCGATAAAATAATAAATTTTGTCCACCAGGCCTTCGTTCAGGAGCGAGGCATTGATTCTCCCCCCCCCTTCTATTAAAACACTGGACATCCCCATCTTCCCAAGCCGGCGGAATAAAGACGGAAGGCTGACTCGCCCCTCCTTTTCTTCAATCCGGAGGACTTCCACCCCTCTCTCTTCCATACTTTTTATTCTGGAATCTTCCGCCCGGCGCGTGGTCGCCACAATCACCCGTTCCCCCTCCCGGATATGGAACACCCTGGATTGAGGATACGCGGTGAGGTCTGAGTCCACAATAATCCTGACCGGCGTCCGCTCTGACTTTTGAGGGAGACGGACGGTCAATTCGGGATCATCGGCCATCACTGTCCCCTTACCGACCAGGACGGCATCGTATTGATTCCTTAATCGGTGGACAGCTTCTCTCGCCTTTTCTCCGGTAATCCACCGGGATAACCCGGAGGCCGTGGCGATCTTGCCGTCCAGTGTGGACGCAATCTTCAGAGCGGTAAAAGGGAGACCTGTTGTAATATGCCGAGAAAAAACCTCGTTTAATATTTCCGCTTCCCGATTTAATATCCCACTCTTAACCCCGATCCCCTCTTTTTTGAGAATGGCCATCCCTTTTCCGTTAACCTCAGGATTGGGATCGGGCATGGCCACAACCACTCTTTTGATTCCGCTTTTTAAAATGGCTTCGGTGCAGGGGGGGGTTCTTTTGGCGGTATGGCAACAAGGCTCCAGATTCAAATAAAGGGTCCCTCCCCTCGCTTCGTCCCCGGCCTTTTGCAGGGCGATCACTTCGGCATGAGGCCCTCCCGCCTTTTGATGATAACCGCTTCCGACGATTTTCCCGCGCCGGGTAACAATCGCTCCGACCAGCGGGTTTGGCGATACGCTCCCCATCCCTTTTCGGGCAAGACGGAGAACCCCTCTCATCATCCGTTCATCTTCATCCATAAGGCTACTTTTTGGGGTACAGGATAGCCGCCCGGGCTGCCGCCAGCCGGGCAATCGGAACCCGGTAAGGAGAACAGCTGACATAATGGAGTCCGATTTTGTGGCAGAACTCTACCGAAAGCGGCTCTCCGCCATGCTCTCCACAAATTCCGGTCTTCAGATCTTTTCTGGCCGATTTCCCTTTCTCGACCCCTAAACGAATTAACGCACCAACCCCGTCCTGATCGATCGAAACAAAAGGGTCCTGCGGTAAAATGTTTTTTTCAATATAAACGGGGAGAAATTTCCCGGCGTCATCCCGGCTTAAACCAAACGTCGTCTGGGTCAGATCGTTGGTGCCGAACGAAAAGAATTCCGCCGTCTTCGCGATCTGATCAGCCACAAGAGCCGCCCGCGGGAGCTCGATCATCGTCCCGACCCGGTAATCCACCTTTATTTTATAGCCACCCATGACTTCTTTTCCAATCCGATCGACCAGCTCTTTCATCATTTCAAATTCACGGACATGCGCCACAAGCGGAATCATGATTTCCGGGATCACCCGGTATTTCTTTTTTTTAAGCTCGCAGGCGGCTTCAAATATCGCCTGCACCTGCATTTCATAAATTTCCGGAAAAGTAATCCCCAGGCGGCATCCCCGGTGGCCCAGCATCGGATTAAACTCATGGAGGGATTTGTTCTTTTGCGAAAGGGCTTCGAAAGAAACCCCCATATCGATAGAAAGCGCTTTTAATTCCGCATCGGTATGGGGAAGAAATTCATGCAGCGGGGGGTCGAGCAGACGGATCGTCACCGGGAAACCGTTCATCTCCTTAAAAATCCCGATAAAATCATTTTTCTGATAAGGGAGAAGCTTGGCAAGCGCCTTCTTTCTTCCCCCGATCTGATCGGCCAGAATCATCTCTCGCACGGCCTTGATCCGTTCGTCATTAAAGAACATATGTTCTGTCCGGCAAAGCCCGATTCCCTCCGCTCCGAACTCCCTCGCCACCCGGGCGTCATGGGGGGTATCGGCATTCGTCCGGATTCCCAGCCGGCGGAATTTGTCGACCCACCCCATCAGGGTTTTGAACTCTTTGCTTAACTTTGGACGTACCAGCGGAACCTTGCCGATAATCACCTCGCCGGTAGACCCATTCAGGGTGATAAAAGTCCCCTCCCTCAAAACAAGATCGCCAATCCGGACCGTCTTGTTCGCCTCGTCGATCACAAGACTGGAACAGCCCACCACGCAGCATTTCCCCATTCCGCGCGCCACCACCGCGGCGTGGGAGGTCATCCCTCCCCGGGCGGTCAGAATCCCCTGGGCCGCATGCATCCCCCCGATATCTTCCGGAGAGGTTTCTGTCCTCACAAGGATCACTTTTTCCCCGAGTTCTGCCATCCGCTCCGATTCCTCGGCGGTAAACGTGATAACCCCCGCGGCCGCCCCGGGAGAAGCGGGGAGCCCTTTTGCAACAACTTTCAGTTTGGCGGAACTATCGATGGTCGGGTGGAGAAGCTGATCCAGCTGGGCCGGATCAACTCTCAAGACGGCCTCTTTCTGATCGATCAGACCCTCTCTGAACATATCTACAGCCATTTTAATCGCCGCGGCCGCCGTTCTTTTTCCCACCCGGGTCTGGAGCATGTAGAGTTTCCCCTCCTGAATGGTAAACTCAATATCGCACATATCCCGGTAATATTTTTCAAGTTTTTTATAAATGAATACCAGGTCTTTATAAGCCTGGGGGAGTTTTTTCGCAAGCGCCGAGATCGGCAATGGGGTGCGGATTCCCGCCACGACATCTTCCCCCTGGGCATTGAACAAAAACTCGCCGAAAAACTTCCGTTCTCCCGAATTGGGGTCCCGCGTAAACGCCACGCCGGTCCCGCTGGTCTCCCCCATATTGCCGAAAACCATGGCGACAATGTTCACTGCCGTCCCCCAGGTATCGGGAATATTGTTCAGCTTCCGGTAGGTCACCGCCCGGTTGCCGAACCACGATTCAAAAACCGCATTGACCGACATTTTCAACTGCTCCATCGGGTCCTCGGGGAATTTAGTTTTGGTTTCGGAGTAGACCAGATCTTTATACTCCCGGACCAGATCCTTTAAGGCATCGACCCGGAGGTCGGTGTCGAGCGCCACCCTCAGCATCCGTTTCTTTTCCTCGAGAAGCTTTTCAAAGAGATCCCGTTTGACATTCATCACCACGCTGGCGAACATCGTGATAAACCGGCGATAGGTGTCAAACGCAAACCGTTCGCTCCCGCTTTTTAAAATTAATCCCTGAATCGTCTGATCGTTCAATCCCAGATTTAATACCGTGTCCATCATCCCGGGCATCGACGCCTTGGCGCCGGAGCGGACTGAAACCAGAAGTGGGGTCCGGGGATCGCCGAACTTCATCCCCATCACCTTTTCCAGCCTTTTCAGATTGGCCAGGAGGTCTTCCCACATCCCCGCGGGATATTTTGCCCGGTTCCCGAAGTAAGCGATACAGGCTTCGGTCGAAATCGTAAAACCGGGAGGGACCCGGATGCCGAGGTTGGTCATTTCTGCCAGACCGGCCCCTTTTCCGCCGAGGAGGTCTTTCATGCTTGCTTTTCCCTCGGCCTTCCCTTCTCCAAAAAAATAGATATATTTCTTTTTCTTTTTTTGTGTTGCCATTACAGACTCCCCTTAAAGTTTTTTAGCACTCAGCGTTAATTTTTGAAAAATCAGCGATTTTTCTGAGAAGATTCAAACAATGATGAAGCATGGCCAGACGGTTCTTCTTCAACGCTTCATCGGGGTCGTTCACCATCACCGCGTTGAACAGATTATCTATCCGGTCTTTTAATTCCGGAAGGAGGTTTAAGATAGACGCATACGGTTCATCCTTTGTTTTTTTCAACGCCTCGATCTCCTCCTCCGTAGACTTCAGCGTGGCTTCGAGATCCTTTTCTTCTTCCGTTTTAAAGAGACCGGGGTCGGCCGGCCCCGAATTGAAACCTTTCGGAACGATATTGTTCATCCTTTTATATAAAGCCTGCAATGCCTCAAAAACCGCTTTTTGTTTCAGACTGAAACGGGTCAGGGCTTCCACCTTTTTCAAGCCGATCAGCAGGTCGTTGAAATCGACCGAGATGACCGCTTCGATAAGATCGGGGCGGTATCCCTGCGAGACCAGAATAAACGCATAGCGTTGTTTGAGAAATTCCGCGACCTTGCTCTTCACATCCACGTTAAACTTCTTCTGGCTCCGATATTGTTCGGCGGAGGCATCGATTAAATCTTCCACGGAAAAAGGGGAGGGAGGCTCGCAGGCCAGCATGATTTGGATTAATCCCGCCGCCTGCCGCCGGAGCGCATAAGGGTCTTCCGACCCGGTCGGAATCAGGCCGACCCCGAAGGAACCGGTAATGGCATCCATCTTGTCCGCCATTGAAAGCATTCTTCCGAGAGGAGATTGAGGGAGGAGATCCCCGGAAAATCCGGGTAAATATTGCTCCGAAAGGGCATCGGCAATCTCCGGCGGTTCATTCTGAAGAAGGGCGTACTCCCTCCCCATCACCCCCTGGAGTTTCGGAAATTCGCGGACGACGCCGGTCAAAAGATCGGCTTTTGAAAGCCTCCCTCCCCGGACAGCCAGCTCCCGGAGCCTTTTATTCCCCGGAGCGGTCCATTCCGCAAGACGGCCGCACAAACCGGACAGCCGCTCCGACCGTTCGTACTGGCTCCCAAGGCTTTCCTGGTAAACCACCTTTTTCAGATCTTCGACCCGGTCCGCGAGTTTTTTGTCGAGGTCTGACTCGTAATAAAATTGGGCGTCCGAAAGGCGGGACCGCAACACCCGTTCGTTCCCTTTTTGAATCATTCCCATCTGAGGGACTTTCATGTTGCTGACCGCGACAAAATAGGGGAGGAGTTGATCCCCCGCAGGGGTTAAAACAGGAAAATAGCCCTGATGTTCGCACATCGCGTTGATAATGATCTCTTTGGGGAGCTTTAAGAACGCTTTTTCAAACCCCCCTCTGAAAACCACCGGGTATTCGACCATGTAGACCGCCTGATCGAGAATGTCCTCCCGGATTTCGGTTTTGCCGCCGCACGATTTGCCCATTTCAATCGCGGTTTTTTGAATCTCTTTTCTCCGCTCTTCCGGATCGATGATGACAAACTTTTTGCGGAGCTGTTTTTCAAAAGAAGCGAACGTCCCGGCCTTGAAAGGCTTTGGAGCCAAAAACCGGTGGCCATAAGAACTGCCGCCGCTTTTGATCTCTCCTAATTTAAAGGGAATTGTTTTTCCGCCATAAAGGGCGGCCATCCAGCGGATCGGGCGGACGAACCTGATTTTTGAAGGGCTCCAGGTCATTGATTTCGGAAAGGAAAGAGACTGGATGAGCTGTGGGAGCGCCGTTTTTAAAAGAAGCCCCGTTTGAAGTTCTTTCTTCTTTTTGAGGACGCAAAGGTATTCTCCTTTAGGCGTCGTCTTGACCTTCAGGCTTCCGGGCGATACCCCCTGGGCCTGGGCGAACTTGAAGCCGGCCCGGGTCAGCTTCCCTGACTCATCGAAGCTGATTTTTTTGGGAGGGCCGGTGATCTCCTCAGAGAAGGCTGTCTGTTTTTCGGCCAGCTGAGGAACATAAAGAATCAACCGGCGGGGGGTTCCGTAGGTTTCAATCCCCTCAAATTCCAGGCGGTTTTCTTTGAACAATTTGACGGCAAGCTCTTCCATCTTTTTCATCCCGTAAGGAATGAGGTTCGAAGGAATCTCTTCGACGCCGATTTCAAACAGAAGCTCTTTCATGATTTTTCCGGGAGGAGTTCGGCGCTCTTTTCCAATTCGAGGAACCCTTCCGCGCACCTTTTGGCGAGATGCCGGATACGGGCGATATAATGGGTCCGCTCCGTAACGCTGATCGCTCCCCTGGCATCGAGCAGATTAAAAAGATGCGAACATTTGATACAGAAGTCGTAGGCCGGTATAATCAGTTGCTTTTCGACCAGCTTTTTGGCTTCTCCCTCGCAGAGTTCAAACATCGTTAAAAGGGTCTCGACGGTAGAGGCTTCAAAATTATAAACAGATTGCTGCACCTCGCCCAGATGATGGACATCCCGATAAGTCACCCCCTTTGTCCACTCTAAATCAAAAACATTGTCTACTTCCTGAAGGTACATCGCAATCCGTTCCGTTCCGTAAGTAATCTCAACAGGGATCAGCTCCAGAGGGACCCCTCCGATTTCCTGAAAATAGGTAAACTGTGTGATTTCCATCCCGTCCAGCCGGACCTCCCACCCCA
>JBGPKT010000074.1:0-10794 GCA_041486115.1 Nitrospiria bacterium
CCGCCGTAAGGAAGCAGTCTTTTAATCATGACCGCTTCAGCCGGGATGAGAGAGCCTTCTAATTTGATACTTCTTTTACGTTTAGGGGACTTGTCGGTTAATAAATGACGTTCTCCGGCTTTCCTAACCATGACTTTGCCGGTTCCGGTTATTTTAACCCGTTTGGCCGTCCCCTTATGGGTTTTTAATTTCGGCACTTTTAATTCTCCTTTGTTGTCTCTGTCAGAGCTTCAGGCCCTTTCGGGGCTTCCGGCTCTTTTGGAGTTTCAGGCGGTATGACCGCCTCTGGTTTTGACGCTTCTGGTTTTGCTCCCTGGGTTTTTGGCGTCTTCGGTTTCGGGGGTTTCTGTCCCTTTCCCCCTTTGTCTGATTTTGGAACAACAATCATCACCAGCGTATTCCCTTCCAACCTGGGAATCTGCTCAATGGTCCCATGGACGGCGATTTTTTCCATAAATTGCGCCATCAGCGCCCGCCCGATCGACTGGTTGGCGTTTTCTCTCCCTCTGAACATCAAGGAGACCTTTACTTTGTGCCCGGCAGATAGAAAATCTTCTGAATGCCTGATTTTAATTTCTAAATCATGGGTGTCGGTATAAGGACGCAATTTAATTTCTTTAAGCTGGGCCGTTTTTGAATGAACTTTCGCGGAATGGAGCTTTTTGCTCAGTTCATACTTATATTTGCCATAATCCATGATCCTGCAGACAGGAGGGTTGGAAGTCGGCGCAATTTCCACCAGGTCTAATCCGACTTCTTCCGCTTTTTTCAGGCCCTCTATCGTTGGGAGAACCCCCAACTGGGCGCCTGTTGCATCGATGACCCGGACCTCTCTTGCTCTGATGGCCCGGTTGACGTTCAATTTTGCAGTAGCTATAGGCTTTTCCTTTCTTTAAAGGGTTGGTGTTGACAGTATAACGAAAATGATCTTTAAATTTCTACTTAACTTGCATGTCCTGATTCAGGTCCTGGCCGATTAAATCGATAAAATCCGAAAGCGTTTTTCCTTTTAGCTCTTCACCGCTTCTTTTCCGGATTGAAATCTGGCCGGCGAGTTCTTCTTTTTCGCCGAGAATGAGCATATAAGGGGTTTTTTGAAGCTGCGCTTCCCTGATTTTTTGACCCAGTTTTTCATTTCTAAAATCGATATCGACCCGGAGATTTCTGCTCTTCAATTCGTCCTGCATTTTTTTGGCGTACGCATGCTGTTTATCGGTAATCGGAATAATCACCGTTTGAACCGGAGCGAGCCAGGTCGGGAAAGCGCCGGCATAATGTTCGATCAATACTCCGAAAAATCGTTCAATCGAACCCATTAACGCCCGGTGGATCATAATCGGTTGATGCTCTTTTCCGTCGGTTCCACGGTATGAAATGTCAAAGCGCTCCGGGAGGGCAAAATCAACCTGAATGGTCGAGCATTGCCAGGAGCGTCCCAGGACATCTTTAATTTTTAAATCGATCTTGGGGCCGTAAAAAGCCCCTCCCCCTTCGTCAATCTGATAAGGGAGATTTGAACGCTTCAGCGATTCTTCCAGCGCATGGGTAGCTTTTTCCCAGTTTTCAGGAGTTCCGACAAACTGGCCCGGCCGGGTCGACAGATAAATGTCATATTCATGAAAGCCGAAGGTTTTTAATACAAAAAGGGTAAACTGAATGACTTTTAAAATCTCTTCTTCGATTTGATCGATCCGGCAGAAGAGATGCGCGTCGTCCTGTGTAAAACCTCTGACCCTTAATAGGCCATGGAGAACTCCCGACCGCTCAAAACGATAGACCGTTCCCAATTCCGCAAAACGGATCGGAAGATCCCGGTAACTCCGGATTCGTGATTTAAAAATTAAAATATGAAAAGGGCAATTCATTGGTTTTAATTCGAACTCTGCCCCTTCGATTTCCATTGGCGAAAACATATTTTCTTTATAAAAGTCAAGATGACCGCTTTTTTTCCAAAGGTCGAGCCGGGCGATATGGGGCGTGCTGACCAGTTCGTACCCATCTTTTAAATGCTGCTCGCGCCAGAAATCCTCGATGACCTTTCTGATCATCGCCCCTTTCGGGTGCCAGAGGATCAGGCCGGGGCCGATATCATCGTGTGTACTGAAGAGATCGAGCTCGCGGCCGAGTTTGCGGTGGTCCCTCTTTTTAATCTCTTCGAGCCGGACCATATACTGGTCGAGCGCTTCCTGCGAAGGGAAGGAAGTGCCGTAAATCCGCTGGAGCATTTTATTTTTTTCATCCCCTCTCCAGTAAGCGCCGGCGGTATGCAACAATTTAAAAGCCGGGATCTTTCCTGTGGAAGGGAGATGGGGCCCTCTGCAAAGATCGGTAAAAGGCCCCTGGTGATAAAGGGTAATCGGAGCGGAAGGGTCGAGCCTTTCGATGACATCAATCTTGTAGTCTTCACCCATTTCTTTAAAAAGCCCCAGAGCTTTTTCCCTTGAGACTTCTTCGCGGAGATACGATTGGTCCGCTTTTGCCAGTGCTTTCATCCGGTTTTCAATTTTAACCAGGTCTTCAGGCGTAAAAGGGCGCTCATACTCAAAGTCGTAGTAAAAACCGTCGTCGATGGGGGGACCGATGGCGACTTTTGCGGTTGGAAAAAGATCCTTCACCGCCTGGGCCATCAGATGGGCTGTGGAATGATGAAAAATATCCTGGCCTTCTCTCGAATCAAATGTCAGAAGTTCGATTTCAGTATCTTCCCGTACACGCTCTCTCAGGTCTTTAGGCTCCCCGGAAACCTTGACCCCGATGCCATGCCGATATGGTTCCGGCAATTTTTCGAGAACTTCCAAAAAAGAGATCCCCTTTGAAAACTCTGCTTTGAGTTGATGATTGACAGTAATTTGAATGGTATCGGCCATAAAATAATTTAAAAACGATCCGTCTTAAAAAAATAAAAGAGCACCATAAGCCTTTATCATTATGATGCCCATCTTCCCTAAAATAAATTAAGGTCAAATAGTAGGCACGGGCGGTTTCGAACCGCCGACCTCTACCGTGTCAAGGTAGCGCTCTACCCCTGAGCTACGCGCCTGTACTTACAAAGCCCCTTAAAAACAAAAAAAGCTCTGAGATACTCATAAGAGCTTGAATACTTTATAAAATTCAACCTAAAAAGTCAAGAACAGTTTCAGAAGGTGGATAATTATTCGGGCCATGGTTCTCAAGTGCCTGAAATGCCCTTCTCTCCGACAGCTCCGAAGTTTACCACCTATTCTAATTACGGTACTGAAAGGTAACCAAACTTCGAAGAGTCTCCTTTCAGGGCACGCCAGGCACTTTCGCATAAATGTCCTCTGTTCACTGAAGGATTATGAAGGAGGAACTGCTGCCGGAAAGAGTCTAGTCAGGGTTCGGCAGGAGTTTTAATTGATTTCACGCAGATTTTAAGGTCCTGTATCTTTTTACGGAGGGTATTTCGGTTTAAACCGAGAAGATCGGCGGCCTGAATCTGATTTCCATTAGTCTCTTTTAAGGCCAAGGTAATTAAAGGGCGCTCGAATTCTTTTAAAAGGGTATCGTAGAGGCAGCTTTTTTTTGCCGTATGTCCTTTTTTAATCAGGGCTTTTAATCTCGACTCCAGAAAGTCTTCCATATAAATTTCTTTGGCATGGTTTTTTCCATCATCGTATCCGTCATGGATCAGGGTTTGAGAGAGCCCTTCAATATGATGAACCGATTTTTTCAATAATTTTGCTGGACCGATGATGATCATCGTTTTTTTTAAATCGGACTTCAGAGTCTGACCGAGGAGCAGTTCATGACCGTCTTCTTTTCCCGTTTCAAACAGAAGGACCCGGTTTCCCGAATGAGCGGCGGAATTTGGGGCAGGTTTTTCATAACTGGAAGTTTCCAGGGGGAGGTTTGATTTATGAAAGGCCGACTCAAATATCGATGAAAGCTCAGGATCTTCGTGAAAAAGGAAAACAGTCTGTTTCTGCATGGGAACAACTCCAGAGTGGGGAGTTTAAATAGCGTCGACGCTGGGATTTATGAATTCAAGAAGAGGATAAGGGAAATTCATTCCGAATTTTTAGCATAATTAAAAAAAAGAGTCAAACGAATCGTCGAAAGTTGAAATCGCCTAAAACCTAAAAAAATAAGTGAAGCGACCGGCTTTGCCGGCGCTTCACGCGGGGGCACGGGGGGCATTGAGTGAGTTTTACGAAGGCCCCCCGATATAAACAAGTGAACAAAAATTTTAAATAGAGGTAAAATATAAAAAGCAGTCATCATCAAAATTGAAATCCCCGGTATCGGCGGTCCGGGGGAAAGGGTGGAATCATGTTTGAACCGGTCATCGTCAGCGCAGTCCGAACCCCGATGGGGACATTTAACGGAAGCCTCGCTTCTCTTTCGGCAACCAGGCTCGGAGCGGTTGCCCTGGCCGAAGCGGTGAAGCGTGCGGGGATTCCAGGCGAAGAAGTCGAAGAGGCGATCTTGGGAAATATTCTCTCTGCCGGATTGGGGCAGGCTCCCGCAAGGCAGGCAGTCTTGTTTGCCGGGCTCCCTCAAACGGTGGGAGCGGTGACAATCAATAAGCTCTGCGGCTCGGGATTAAAAGCGGTGATGCTGGCCGCCCAGGCGATCAAAGCGGGGGACGCGAAGATCATGGTCGCAGGTGGAATGGAAAGTATGAGCAACGCCCCCTATCTTCTGAGCAAAGCGAGACAGGGTTACCGGATGGGGCATGGGGAACTGATTGACAGCATGATCAAGGATGGGCTCTGGGACGTTTACAACGATTTTCACATGGGGAATGCTGCCGAACTCTGCGCAGAAACGTTTAAGATTTCGAGAGAAGAACAAGACCAACATGCCATTACCAGCTATCAGCGGGCGTTAAAAGCGGCGGAACGGGGTGATTTTAAACCGGAAACCGTTCCGGTAACGTTGGCGCAAAAAGGAAAAGAAAGCATTGTTTGGGAAGATGAGGCTCTGAAAAAAGTCGATTTTGTAAAACTGAATTCGCTGAAGCCCGCTTTCAAAGAAAAGGGAAGCGTTACCGCTGCTAACGCTTCGTCAATCAGCGACGGCGCCTCGGCGGTGGTGGTCATGGAGAGGGAGACGGCGCGCAAAAAAGGATTAACTCCGCTGGCAAGGGTCATCGGTTATGCCACCGCTGCAGCCGAGCCGGTCTGGTTTACCACGGCCCCCGCTCTGGCCATCGAGCGGCTCCTGCAACTCACCGGTTTCCGGATAGCCGAAATCGACCTTTTTGAAATTAACGAGGCGTTTTCGGTTTCTTCGATCGCTGTGAACCGCAAATTGGGCCTCGATCCTGAAAAGGTGAATGTCAGAGGAGGGGCGGTGGCTCTGGGACATCCAATCGGCGCAAGCGGAGCCAGGATTCTGACTACCCTTCTCTACTCGTTAAAATCGCTCGGAAAGAAGAGGGGGATTGCGAGCCTTTGTCTGGGCGGAGGAGAGGCGGTGGCAATGATGGTGGAGAATGTGTCACTATGATAAGAAGATAAGGAATCCGATAAGGAGGGTATTCAACAGATCAGGGGGACAACCCTCGTCTCCGACGCCGACAAAGTTACCCTCATCTCTATATTTTTACATTAAGGTGGGGTAATCAAACGTCGTCGAAGTCTCCGCTCAAGTTATCCCCCCTGATCTGTTGAATACCGCCTCACTAGAAAGGACCGCAGGAGATGAAAAGAATAGGGGTTTTAACCAGCGGAGGGGATGCGCCGGGGATGAATGCGGCAATCCGTGCGGTGACGCGAACCGGAATCGCCTCCGGACTCGAGGTTATGGGCGTCCGTTGCGGCTATACGGGATTAATTTCCGGAGACATGATTCCCCTCGGGGCTCGCGATGTCGGAGGTATTATCGAGCGGGGCGGAACCATGCTGGAGAGCGCGAGGTGCCCCGAGTTTGAGACAGAAGAGGGGCGGCGCAAGGCGATAGCGACTCTCCGGTCAAATGGGATCGACGCCTTAATCGTGATTGGAGGAAACGGTTCCCAGGCAGGAGCCTGGTCCCTGTATAAAATGGGGATTCCTCTGGTGGGGATCGCCTCGACCATTGATAACGATCTGGTGGGGAGCGAGATTACGATCGGCGTCGATACCGCCATGAACACCGCCCTGGATGCCATTGACCGGCTGAAAACCACCGCCTCATCGCACCATCGGGCATTTTTGGTCGAGGTCATGGGGAAAGGCTGCGGGTATTTGGCCCTGATGGTGGGGATTGCCGGCGGTGCCGAAGTGATTGCCATTCCGGAAGCTTCCTGCACTCCCGAAGAGATCGCCCTGGGCCTTCGATCGGCGTATGACCGGGGTAAAAAGTTTGCCATTGCCGTGATCGCGGAGGGAATCAAGCATAAAACGGCTGATATTGCCGTCTACTTCAAAAAAAATCGCGAACAGATTGGCTTTGACCTTCGGGTAACGACCCTGGGGCACGTTCAAAGAGGGGGATCTCCCGGGGCCTTTGACCGGCTTTTAGCGACCCGGATGGGGGCGAAGGCAGTGGAGGCTCTGGTTGGGGGAAAACAGGGTGTCCTGGTAGGCCTCCTAAAAGGGGAGATGGCGCTGACCCCGTTAGAAAAAGTGGCCAATCAGAAAAAACCGCTCGATCTGGGTCTGCTCGAGCTGGCCCGGATTCTCGCTCTCTAAGACCCTTCCGCCTGAGTCGTATTCTTTGTATTATAAATCTCAATTTGATACAATTTACAGCATGGCTAATAAAGCGGATTCGAAAAATTGTAAACGAAAATTCCCCAGGATAGATATTGATATGAAGGGAGATTTTCGGATACTTCAGGAAGAAAAAGATAAAGAACCGTTTCAAGGCCGGTTTAATACAGTCGGAAAAGGGGGAATGATGCTCGTATCACCTGTTCCGCTTGCCGTGGATACCTTTTTACAAGTTCGTTTATTTGAGGGAAATCGTGTTATTACGTTTCTTTCGAAAGTCGTCTGGATGAACCCGGCAGATAAAAACGAAGAGAGAGATTTTAATGTCGGTCTCCAATATGACCCCATGCACCAGGTTTCGCTTCTTGATATCGATTTCCTAATTCAAACCAGACAAAATAATCGGCAAAATCCGTCCAACCATAACCATACCCCATAAATAAATTATTGCTGTAAAACAGCTTCTTTCAATCTTGAAACCGGTTTTAAGTTACCCCTTTTTGCTAAAGGTCAGGGTCTGATTATCGGAGTCGACCTGGACTTTATCCCCTTCTTTAAATTCTCCGGCCAGCATTTTCATGGCGAGCGGATTCAGGACATCCCGCTGAATGAGCCGTTTTAACGGCCTTGCGCCAAAGACCTGATCGTACCCGATCCTGGCCAGATAACTCTTTGCCGCTTCGGTCAAGGTGATCTCGATCTTTTTCTCCTGAAGACGGTTTTTCAGAAGGATCAACTGAATATCGACAATGGTCTTTAACTGGTCCATCGTCAACGGATGGAAGATGATGATATCGTCAATCCGGTTTAAGAACTCCGGCCTGAAATGCTCCCTCAAAACCGCTATAACCTTTGTTTTCATTTTGGGTTCATCTTTTGCCAGCTCGGAAATTTCCTGGCTACCCAGGTTGGAGGTCATAATGATGGCGGTATTCTTAAAATCGACCGTTCTTCCCTGGCCGTCGGTCAGCCGGCCGTCGTCGAGAAGCTGTAGAAGCACATTGAAAACATCGGGGTGACCCTTTTCGATTTCATCAAACAAAAGAACAGAGTAAGGTTTTCTCCTGACCGCTTCGGTCAGCTGTCCCCCTTCTTCAAAACCGACATATCCGGGAGGGGCGCCAATCAGCCTGGAAACGGAATGTTTTTCCATATATTCGGACATATCGATCCGGATCAGGGCCTGTTCATGGTCGAATAAAAATTCCGCCAGCGCCCGGGCAAGCTCTGTTTTTCCCACGCCGGTTGGTCCAAGAAAGATAAACGAACCGAGGGGCCGGTTCGGATCGCCGATACCGGCCCTCGACCGGCGTATGGCATTCGAAACCGCTTCAATCGCCTCTTCCTGGCCGACCACCCTTTTTTGCAGCCGGCTTTCCATCTGGACGAGTTTTTCAACTTCTCCCTCGAGCATCCTGGAGACGGGGATGCCGGTCCATTTAGAGACGATCTGGGCAATATCTTCCTCGTCGACCTCTTCTTTGAGCATCCGCTTTCCAAACCCCTGTAGTTTGAGATTGGCTTTTTCAAGCTCTTTGGCCAGTTCCACCAGCCGGCCATATTTCAATTCCGCCGCCCGGCCGAGGTTCCCTTCCCGTTCGGATTTTTCCGCTTCGATTTTGGTGGTTTCAATCTCCTCTTTTTTCTTTCGGATCTTCTGAATAATCTCCTTTTCATTTTTCCATTGGGCTTTTAAACCGGAATTTTCTTCTTTCAGCGCGGCGATATCCCTGTTGATCTTTTCGAGCCGTTCCAGAGAATCTTTGTCTTTATCTTTTTTAACCGCCTCCCGTTCGATTTCAAGCTGTAAGATCTTCCTCTCGATTTCATCCAGGGGAATCGGCATGCTGTCAATTTCCATTCGGAGCTTGGAGGCCGCTTCGTCTATTAAATCAATCGCTTTGTCGGGGAGAAACCGGTCGGAAATATAGCGGGAAGAGAGCGTCGCCGCGCTGACAATGGCAGAATCTTTAATCCGGACACCATGGTGGACCTCATATTTTTCTTTTAATCCCCTTAAAATGGAGATGGTCTCTTCAACGGTCGGTTCATCGGCCAACACCGGCTGAAAACGGCGTTCAAGAGCAGAATCTTTTTCGATATATTTCCGGTATTCATTAAGAGTGGTTGCGCCGACGCAGCGGAGTTCTCCGCGCGCCAGAGGGGGTTTGAGCATATTGGAGGCATCCATCGCCCCTTCGGCGGCCCCCGCGCCGACAAGGGTATGGAGTTCATCAATAAAGAGGATCATCTCCCCCTGGGCGTCGACGACTTCCTTTAGAACCGCTTTTAACCGTTCTTCAAATTCTCCCCGGAATTTGGCCCCCGCGATTAAAGCTCCCATATCGAGCGCCAGAACTTTTTTATTCTTCAGCCCTTCCGGGACATCCCCTCGGGCAATCCGCTGGGCAAGCCCTTCGACAATCGCGGTTTTCCCGACGCCCGGCTCGCCAATTAAAACAGGGTTATTTTTTGTTCTGCGGGAGAGAACCTGGATGACCCTCCGGATCTCTTCGTCCCGGCCGATGACCGGGTCGAGTTTCCCCTTATGGGCCAAATCTGTCAGATCTCTGCTGTATTTTTGAAGGGCCTGATATTTCTCTTCGGCATTGGGGTCGGTGACCCGTTGAGACCCACGAATTTCAACCAGGACTTTTAAAATATTTTCTTTATAAACCCCATGTGATTTTAAGAGCTTGCCGACGGCGCCCAAATCCTCTGACATCGCCAGAAGGAGATGCTCGGTGCTAATATAATCGTCTTTCAGATAGTCGGCCTCTTTTTCAGCTTTTTCAAAGGTTTGTATGAGACGTGGGGTGAGATAAACCTGACCGGACGACATGCCGCTTCCGGTGACTTGTGGGGCTCTTTTAAGTTCCTCTGCGATGCTTTTTTTAATCCCTTCGCTATTTGCGCCCAGTTTTTTCAAAATGGGGAGAATTACTCCCCCTTCCTGATCAATCAGGACAAAAAGAAGCTGTTCGACGTCAATTTGCTGGTGATTCTTTTTTTCAGCTTCGATTTGCGCTGTTTTAAGGGCTTCCTGGGTTTTTATCGTGAGTTTTTCTGGCCGGATCATGGGATTTTCCTAAGTTAATTTCGATGGATCGGAAATAAAACCGTTTAGTATTATCTGAGGATGAAATCCCAAAAGTCAAGGAGAAGAGAGCCAATTCGGTTGCGCTAAATCGATAATTTGAGTAATCTATCGGCTATGAGCGAGTTATTTGACGAATTAATTCAAATCATGTCCCGCCTGAGAGGGGAGAAGGGGTGCCCGTGGGACAAACAGCAGACCCACGAATCGCTAAAGCCTTACCTGATAGAAGAGAGCCATGAAGTTCTGGAAGCCATTGACTTAAAAGATCCCCGGCATTTAACCGAAGAGCTGGGAGATCTCTTGCTTCAGGTGGTATTCCATGCCCAGATCGCGAAAGAAAAAGGGGATTTTTCGAGCGATGATATTTTGAAAGGACTGGTTGAAAAATTAAAAAACCGGCATCCTCACGTTTTTGGCGACGCGTCAGCCGAAACAGCCGAGGAGGTTCTCCGGGACTGGGAAAAAAACAAGATGAAAGAAAAGGAGGGGAAACGGGAGTCGTATCTCGATGGCGTTCCCCCCTCTCTTCCCGCGCTAATGAGAGCGCAGAAAGTGCAGAAAAAGGCCGCCCGGATCGGATTTGACTGGGTAAAAAAAGAAGAAATTGTCGCGAAGGTTGAAGAAGAATGGGATGAGTTTAAAAAAGCGGTCGACTTAAAAAGCCGGGAAGAGATCGAAGAAGAGGTCGGGGACATTTTTTTTACCCTGGTCAATCTTGCCCGTTTCTTAAAAATGGACTCGGAACAGCTATTAAGACAGTCGACGGAAAAATTTATCCTCCGGTTTCAAACCATGGAAAAAGAGGCCAAAAAATCCGGTCAATTGCTCGAAAAGATGACTTCCGCAGAGATGAATCACCTTTGGGATCAGGTGAAGAAAACCCTTTGAACCGGCTGGCTTGCAATTTCTTAGAGAGTCCCCTATACTTTATTTAAATTGATCATGTTGACGAAAAGGGCCTTAATGCCTACCTTTACCTGCCGCATGGCCGCGGCAGACGGAACAATCATAGAAGAAAAGCTAGACGGTCCGAGC
>JBGPKT010000075.1:0-10780 GCA_041486115.1 Nitrospiria bacterium
AGAATAGAAGTTTGTCTCCTAATCATCCCTTTAAACAACCCTGGAAAAAAAGGAGAGCTAAAACAGAGGCTACTCCCATAATCTAAAAACAGGACATTTCTATTTTGCTAAGAAGGGGACATTTCTAAATTGCTTTGACACTTTTTTTATACAGGCTTGACATATAAAATATACCAAGTATACTTACTATCATAAGCTCTCTAAGTAACATAAATAACAAGGTTCAATTTATAAAAAAAAAGCCCCTGAACCCCCCGTTTTTTAAAAAAACGGTTATACTAAAAAGTATGGGAAGAACAATTGTGCCAAAGAAGATGAAAAAGAACAGTAAAAAAGGGTTTAAAACGGTCGACATCTGCCGGATGTTTGATATTTCCAAATCGACGCTGTTCCGCTGGGAAAAAGAAGGATTGATTCCGAATATCGGAAGAGACTGGAGAAATTGGAGAATATACAGCCAGGACAATCTGGGCGAAATCAAAAAAATTATCGGCCGAATGAAAACCTAATAAGATACAATCGAGGTCAATATGTTTGGAATCGGCAATAAAAAAAGAGATCTGGTCGGTCTGGACATCGGATCAAGCGGTATTAAGCTGCTGCAGTTAAAAGAAAGCCGGAAAAAATTCACACTGGAAAAATTAGGGGTGGCACAGCTGGACCCTGAGTTGATTGTCGACGGCACCGTCATGGACTCGGGCAGAGTCGTTGAAATCCTCAAAAAACTGATTGATGAGCAGAAACTGAAAGTCAAGGAAGTGGCCATTTCAGTTTCAGGACATTCTGTGATTGTCAAAAAAATATCCGTTCCGGTGATGACTGAAGAAGAGCTTGAAGAATCGATCAAATATGAAGCCGAGCAATACATTCCTTTTGACATCAATGATGTGAATATCGATTCGTTTATCCTGGGTCCCGCCGAAGCGGTCGATGGAAAAGAACAGATGTCCGTTCTGCTCGTGGCGGTTAAAAAAGATAAATTATCGGAATATACCCATCTGGTCCAGGAGGCCGGATTAATCCCCGTTGTCGTGGATGTTGATGCTTTCACGATTGAAAATATGTATGAATACAATTACGGGGTAGATAATGGGATAACCGCTCTGGTCAACATCGGGGCCGGGGTCATGAACATTAATATCGTTAAGAACGGGAGTTTTACCTTTACCAGAGATATTTCCATTGGTGGAAACAAATATACAGAAACCATCCAAAAAGATCTCAATTTGAGTTTTGATGAAGCCGAAAGGTTAAAAAAGGGGGAGGAGATAGAAGGCGCAAACCCCGAAGCGCTGGCCAACGTCATTGAAAATATCAACAGTGAAATTGCGGCCGAAATCCAGAGGACCTTTGATTATTTCAAGAACACCTCCAATCAGGAGCCTGTTGACAGAATCTATTTGAGCGGTGGAGGGGTTAAATTAAAAGGACTGGCCCCTTTTTTGAACGAAAAACTGAGTCTTCCCGTAGACATTGTCAATCCCTTTAAAAACATCGAAATCAATCCGAAAATGTTTAGTCCTGATTATATTCAGGAGGTGGGTCCGATGACGGCAGTTGCCATGGGATTGGCTATTCGGAGAGTTGGCGATAGATGATTAAAATCAATTTACTCGGTCTTCCTAAAGCAAAAAAGGTCAAAAAAGCAAACCGGGCGCAAACTCAGTTAATCTTGGGAGTGACAGCGCTGGTTCTTTCTTCCTTGCTCTCTCTCTATGGGTGGTATTGGTTAAGCAACAGGATCACTTCTTTAAATGAAGAGAAAGGCAAAAAGGAGAAGGAACTTGCCTTCCTAAAGGATAAAGTCAAAGAGGTTGAAGCCCTGGAGCAATTAAAAAAGAATCTGGAAGACAAAGTCCAAATAATCGATCAGTTGAAAAAAAATCAGAGCGGTCCGGTCCATTTTCTGGATGAGTTGAGCAGGAGCCTTCCCCCGCGCGTTTGGGTGCTCTCATTTTCAGAGCAAAACGGCGATATCGATATGGACGCAAAAGCGATGTCGAATACGGAAATCGTGGCTTTTCTCGAAAACATGACGCATTCCAAACATTTCAGCAATGTTCAGTTGATTGAAACAAGGTCTGTCACCGAGGCGAATACAAACATATTTGCTTTTAAAATTAAATTTCATTTTCAATATATTTCATAAATACCAGCAAGGTTGAGGATCAATGGCCATTTCAAATATGATCAATAACATTCCGCCTTTTCAGAAGCTTATTATATTTATTTTGTTTTTGACGGCCATTATCGGGGGGTTTATCTATTTTGTTTATATGCCGGACAATGCCGAAATTAACCAAATCATCGCTCAAATCGAAACGCTGAACCGCGATATTGATATTCAAAAGGCTAGGTTAAGAAGGCTCCCGGAGCTTAAAAAGGAGATGGAAGTTGTTCAAAAAGAGCTCGATTTTAAAAAAGAGCAGCTTCCTCCTGAAACTGAAGCGGTACAGCTTCTTGAGCAGATCGAAAAATTGGGGAACAGGACCGGATTGGATATTAAATTATGGAAGCCGGGAGGAAGAAAGGTCAACCCGAATGGATTGTATGTCGAACTTCCGACAAGCGTTGATATTTCGGGGAGCTATCATGAATTTGGAATGTTTTTTGACCAGATCAGCAAATTCAGCCGCGTGGTCAATGTTTCAAACCTCAGGATGGGCGCTCCAAAACAGGAAAAGGGAAAGCTGGTGGAGCCCGTGACTTTTCTGGCTACCGCTTTTGCGGCCGTTGAAAAAGTGGAGAAAAAAGAGACACCGCCGGTACAGAGGAAGGGGAAGTGAAAAAAACTTTAATCGTTAAGATTGCTTTTCTCATCGCGGCGCTGGCGGTTTCAGGCGGATGTTCGTCTCCTTCAGCCCCTTCAAAAGCCTCTTCAAAGGCATCTCCGTCTGCGGGGAACCCGATTCCAAAATCTCAACCCCCGAAGAGTTCAGCAACGGCGCCGGTTTCGGATACGACTGTAAAGGGTGGTCAGGGTTCAGTTCAGGCCCCCATTCCGATTCCGTCGGTTTCCCCTCAAATGGCGGTAACTTCTCCGGCTGGAGCGACTCCATCATCAGCCGCTTCCGTGGCACAGCTTCCTGTTACTCTCACTCGTCCTGTTTTTAGTTATAACCCGGAAGGGAAGCGAGATCCTTTTAAACCTTATCTGGAAGCGGGTTTAGTTTCTAAAACCGCAAAAAATAACGTTTTTCCACTTTTAAATTTTCCACTTTCGGATTTGAGACTTGTGGCCGTCATAGGGATTTCGAAAAATCGCTATTTAGCTATGGTTCAAACTCCGGATGGAAAGGGTTATACGATTAGAGCCGGAATGGAAATCGGCAGCAACAGAGGTAAAATTAAAGAGATCGATAGTCATTCAGTTTCCATTGAAGAAGAGTATACAGAAATGAGCGGCGAAAAGAAAAAACGGATGGTTGTTCTTTCACTCCATCCTCCAGAGGAAGGTCAGATATGAATATGCTCAAAAGAATTTTTCAAACAGGGCTCTTTGGGTTTTTAATCTTTGAACTGATATCCTGCGGATCAATGAACTCTACGGTCAAATCAGGCTCAGGCGAGAAAAACCAGATCAATAACATTATGGTTGTTGACCTTCCGGATAAAACCCGGATAGTCATTGAAGGGAGTTCGCCTCTAACGTACACCGCTTTTATGCTATCAGACCCAACGCGCTTTGTTGTTGATCTTTCGGATATTTCAGCCGGAAAATTTAAAGAAAAAATTGAGGTTAATCAAGGGACCATCACAAGTATTGTGCCGATCGAAAGCACTCAACCCTCCAGAACGGTTCGTTTAGAAATCGGTTTGTTAAGCGAGGTACAGCCGGAGCTGAACAAAGAGGGAATAAAGCTTTCCGTTGATGTTCCGAAAAAGGAGATGGCTGCCGCCGGGACTCCGGTGGGCGGATCAGAAAATGGCATAAAACCGGGATTTGAATCGACCTCAACCGCCTCTACCACCGCGGAGCCAGCACCCGAGCAGAAAGGGGAACCTGTACCCGAGCAGAAAGGGGAACCTGTACCCGAGCAGAAAGGGGAACCTGTACCCGAGCAGAAAGGGGAACCCGCACCGGTCAAAAACCTGGTGGAATCGGTAAAGGCCATTCAGGCCGGAGAAACCGTTGATGTGATCATTTCAGGAGATTTCTCCGTTCCCAAGATATTTATGTTAAAAGGGAACAGGCTGGTGGTCGATATCGAGGGAGCGGTGCAAAAAATCCGCCCTTTAATTCAAAATATCCATCTCCCTCCTGTGTCTAAAATCAGAATAGGAAGCCATCCCAAACCGCAGAAGGTCCGGATCGTCCTTGATCTTTCGCAAGCCGCCTCCTTTACCACCGACAGGGGAGTGAACAATTTTGTGATTCATCTGAATAAAGAGGTGAAAGAAAAGCCAGCTGAATCGGCTTCTACGAAAAACGGAGAAGATAAAGAACCCCCGGCAGAAGTAGCAAAAATTGAAAAAACCGTTGAACAGAGTCCGGCTCCTGCCGATCTTGAACCGGCTCTGCCTGCATCTACGCCTTCCGTAAAACGGAAAAAACAGGGAAATATCCTTTTTATTGAGAAGACACAGCTTTTCAAGAAAAAATATGTGGGAGAAAGAATCTTCCTCGACTTCCAAGACATGGAAATTGCCAATGCATTAAGAATTATCTCGGAAGTCAGCGGCCTGAATTTCATCGTCGGCGAGGATGTTAAAGGAAAGGTCAATTTAAAACTTAAAAATGTTCCCTGGGATCAGGCGCTGGACCTCATTTTAAAGATGAATAATCTGGGACAGGTGCGTGAAGGAAATATCATCCGGGTGACCAGTTTGGGAAACATCACCAAACAGCAGGATGACGAATTAAAAGCCAAGGATGCCCAGATTAAAACCGAAGACCTTGTAACTCAGATTGTCCATCTGAGTTACGCCAAAACCTCCGATTTAATGGATCCCCTTAAAAAATCTATGAGTTCAAGGGGTGAAATTACGGCGGATACCAGAACCAACGCGTTAATTATTAAAGACGTTGAAAAAAATGCCAATCAGGTTGTCGAACTGATTAAAACACTTGATACTCAAACGCCTCAGGTGCTCATTGAAGCCCGGATTGTTCAGGTCAGTCCGACCTACACGAGGAGTTTAGGCGTTCAATGGGGGGCTCAAACCACTCAATCAAGCGGTGTTAACAAAATTGGAGTCACCAGCGGTATTACCGGGGGGGCGTTTGCCCAGGCGAATGATTTTGCCGTTAACCTTCCTGCCGCTTCTCCTTTTGGCGGAATTGGTTTTAGTTTTGGCCGGTTAACGGGTAATCCGCTCAATTTAGACCTGCGCATCTCCGCAGGAGAAGCCCGGGGTTTGACTAAAATTATATCCACTCCAAAAGTAGCGGTACTCGATAACATGGAAGCGAAAATTGAGCAGGGTGAATCGATCCCGTATGCAACGACCTCTCAATCGGGGACACAAACCACCTTTGTGGATGCCAATTTAACACTGACGGTGACCCCCCATGTGACCGCTGATGGAAGCGTGATGATGAAAATTAATACGGCTAAAAATGCTCCGGGGGCAACCCGGCAGGGGGCGGCGGGTCCCAGTATTCTCAAAAAACAGGCCTCAACAAACATTCTGGTGAAAGACGGCGATACGGCAGTGATCGGCGGGATTTATGAAAACAGCAAGTCAGAATCGACCAGTGCGGTTCCTCTTTTGTCCAAGATCCCGATCCTGGGGTGGCTGTTTAAAAACAATCAAATTGACGATAATACCTCGGAGTTGATGGTATTCCTGACTCCCAAAATTCTAAGATAACTTTCTGAACTGTCGATAAGGGCTCATTTGCGGCGTTGCCGCTCAACTGACCCCTTGTCGGCGGACAGGAGACTTCCATCGTATCCATTGTATCCGTTTAAAACTCCTCCCATTTTTCGCCCAAATTCGCTATAATCATTTCTCATGAGTCTTATCTTGAAAAAGAATGATCAGCAGATCGTCCTCGTCGGTTTTATGGGGGTTGGAAAATCAACGATCGGAAGACTCCTGTCCAGAGAGACCGGGTTCCCCTTCATCGATACCGACCAGAAGATCGTCGAAAAAGAGCAAAAAACAATCCCCGAAATATTTCAAAAAATGGGAGAGCCTTATTTCCGAAAAATTGAAAGGGAACTCATCAAAGAGATCACCGAACGGGAAGCGCCTCAGGTGATAGCAACCGGCGGGGGAGCCCTTCTGGATCAGGAGAATGTCCGGAATTTAAAAAAACGGGGGATTTTAATCTGTTTGAAAGCCTCTCCGGAAGAAATTTTAAAAAGAGTCAAAAACGGAAGAAACCGGCCCCTTTTACAGATTGACCATCTGGATGTGACGATTTCCAATCTCATGAAACAGCGGGAAACGAGTTATGAGACTGCCGATATGGTGATTCAGACCGATCATAAAAAACCGCATCAGATCTATGACGAAATAAAAAACAGATTGTCCGTTTTGAAGGCTGTTAATCCGATTTCTATTTCTGTTGAACTAGATCGGGAAAAATCGTATTCGATACATCTGGGAATGGGGAGTCTTCGGCAGATCGGGGGGCATCTAGCCGGCGCGTACAGAGGAAAAATTGCCGTCGTTACCAATCCGCATGTCTGGAAACTTCATGGAGCCGCGCTTAAGCAGTCGCTCGTTCAATCCGGATTCAATCCGCTAGTGGTTCAAATCCCCGATGGCGAGCGCTATAAAAACCTGTCGTCTGCCAATATTGTTTATGGTGAATTGTTAAAAAATAAGTTTGAACGGAGTTCTCCCATACTGGCCTTTGGAGGAGGAGTCATCGGGGACCTTGCCGGTTTTGTCTCGGGCACTTTTTTGCGGGGGACGCCGTTTATTCAAGTCCCGACCACGCTGATTGCCCAGGTCGATTCCAGCATCGGCGGAAAAACGGGAGTGAATCATCCTCTGGGAAAGAACCTGATCGGTCTATTTCATCAGCCAAAATTCGTCTGGATCGATACCGAACTTCTCCGAACTTTAAAAAATAGAGATTATATTTCCGGGCTGGGAGAAGTTGTCAAATACGGGGTGATCGCAGATGCGAGACTTTTTGAACTTCTGGAACAGAACAACGAGAGGATTTTGGCAAGAAATCCGGAGGCGCTCTTTCATTTGGTCAAGAGATCGTGTGAAATAAAAGCGGGTGTCGTGAGCCAAGATGAAAAAGAGTCAGGTATTAGAAAAACCTTGAATTACGGGCATACGATGGGACATGCCCTTGAAGCGGCGACCCAATATCGAAAATACCGGCATGGCGAAGCGATTGGAATTGGAATGCACTTCGCCGCCCGGCTCGGCGTCAAGACTCAGGATTGTTCAGAAGAACTGGTTCAGCGGCAAAAGGCGCTTATCGAGGCCCTTCAACTTCCGGCAGCATTGCCCGGCCACCTCAGGGGTAGCGATCTGGTCAACAGCATGTCGCTTGATAAAAAGGTTCAGGAGGGAAAGATCTACTTTATCCTCCCTCAAAAAATAGGTGAAGTGGCGATCAGGCAGGTTGACAAAGCCCTGATACGCAAAACTATAAAGTCCTGTCAAACTGCCGGATAAAAGAGAGTTACTTCGCTTTTGGTTTTTTATGGCGGGATTGCTGTTTTTTTTCTTTGATTTTTTCTTTCAGGTTCTTTTTCTTTTTAACTCTTTTCCGCTTTAATTCTCTTGATCGTTCTGTTCCTTTCGGCATGTTTATTCCTTTTTTAAAAGTTTTTCTTATTTTAAGTTAATTGGTATAAAAGTCAAGCTGAAACCATGGCTGATTTTAAACTCTGACGACAGGTTCTTACAAATTTGTAGCAAATCATTTATTTTAATAGAAAACTAAATAAAATAATACAAATGTGTCTTGACACTTAACCTGTTTTTAGGCAGAATTAAAAACCGTTAAATGGGGAAAGATGAAGTCACTTCGGCTGGGGTTATCACAATTTAATTCAACGGTAGGGGATAATAAAGGAAATGCAAAAAAAATCTGCCTCGAAATAGAAAAAGCCAAAAAACTGGGGGTTGATTTAATTGCATTCCCTGAACTGGCCATTACCGGATATCCTCCCGAAGATCTATTATTAAAGCCTTCTTTTATCTCTGAAAATCAATTGGCCCTGGAAGAAATCGTCAAAGTATCAACCGGTATCGGAGTGATCGTTGGTTTTGTCGATAGACAGGAAGATATTTATAATGCCGCCGCGTTTATCTCTAATGGAAAGATACAAGGCATCTATCATAAAATTTATCTTCCCAATTATGGCGTTTTCGATGAAGAAAGATATTTCAGGTCAGGGTCAGCTTATCCGATCTTTGTTTTCAACGGCGTATTAATCGGAGTCAATATCTGCGAAGATATCTGGTATCCTTACGGACCCGCGATGGTACAATCCGTCGAGGGGAATGCCGAGTTGATCATTAATATCAGTGCCTCTCCCTATCATGCGGGAAAGGGACTGTTTCGCGAAAAAATGCTTGCGACCCGGGCGGTTGATAATAATGTGATGATCGCTTATGTCAATGCTGTTGGCGGGCAAGATGAATTGGTCTTTGACGGGCAGAGCGCCATCATTGATCAAAAGGGGGATATTCTGGTAAGAGGCCCGGCCTTTGACGAAAAAGCCCTGGTGGTTGACCTGGCCATTGACTCTGTTTTCCGCTCCCGGCTGCACGACCCGAGGAGGAGAAGAAGAGAGTTTTTTATCAAAGAGACTTCTCTGGCCAGATCGCAGCCGGTGATTCAGGCGGGCAAGAGCGATGTTCAAAAGAGAAAAAAGATCATCCCTGTCCACGAGCAGCCATTGTCCCAGCTTGAAGAAATTTACAAAGCCCTGGTGACCGGAGCCAGAGATTATGTATTAAAGAACCATTTTTCAAAAACAGTGATCGGGTTGAGCGGAGGGATTGATTCGGCATTAACCCTATTAATTGCCGTGGATGCGCTAGGGAGAAAAAATGTGACCGGAGTCTTTATGCCCTCTCCCTTTACCTCAAAAGAGAGCAAAGAAGATGTGGATGCCCTGGTCAAAAATACCGGAGTCGACTTGATCACCCTCCCGATCACGGAGATATTCGAGAGTTACCTGAAAATTTTAAAAAAAGAGTGGGGAGAACTTAAACCGGATAAGACCGAAGAAAACATTCAGGCAAGGATCAGGGGTAATTTTCTAATGGGGTTGTCGAATAAATTCGGTTGGCTTGTGTTAACCACCGGAAATAAAAGCGAGATGAGCGTCGGATATGCGACACTTTATGGCGATATGGCCGGAGGATTTTCTGTCATTAAAGACGTGTTAAAAACAGAAGTGTACGCGCTTTCCGATTACCGGAATATCCGGGAAGGAAAAGAACTGATCCCGCGCCGGATATTTGAAAAACCCCCTTCGGCGGAACTCAAGTTTAATCAGACCGATCAGGACACCCTTCCTCCCTATGACATTCTCGACGGCATTATCCGGGGTTATGTCGAGGAAGACCAGAGCATCGAAGAACTAACGGCGCAGGGTTACTCCCGGTCAACGGTCGAATATGTCATGAAACTGGTGGAACAGAGTGAATATAAGAGGCGGCAATCTCCTCCCGGAGTCAAAATTACCCAGCGAGGGTTAGGAAAAGACCGGAGAATGCCGATCACGAATCAATACAAAAGTTTTTAGTTAAACATGACAGTTAATTAATAATAACCGATCCATTTTATCACGCTCTCTTAAGACGATTGTTTAAAATGGTCCCAAATGAAAGGTTGGTTTATGACACCCAAAGAAGTATTAGAGTATGCTAAAAAGAACAAAGCCGTTATGGTGGATTTTAAATTTATTGATCTCCCGGGGGTCTGGCAGCATTTCTCCGTTCCTCTGCGCGAGCTTTCGGAAGAAGTGTTTAAGGAAGGGCTCGGATTTGACGGATCGAGCATCCGGGGATGGAAATCGATCGAGTCGAGCGATATGCTGGTGATCCCTGAAGCAAATACGGCCAGAATGGAGCCTTTTACCCAGACGCCGACCTTAAGCGTGATCTGTGATATAATCGATCCCATTTCCCGCGAGCCTTATGACCGGGATCCCCGGTATATTGCCAAAAAAGCCGAAAGTTACCTGAAATCGACTCGTATCGGCGACACTGCCTATTTTGGTCCGGAAGCGGAGTTTTTCATTTTCGATTCGATCCGGTTTGATCAAAACAGCCATAGCGGGTATTACTTCATCGACTCCGAAGAAGGGGTCTGGAATTCCGGAAAAGAATCGGAAATCAGCCTTGGATATAAACCGAGGCATAAGGAGGGATATTTTCCGGTTCCTCCAACTGACAGCCAGGAAGATATCCGGACAGAAATGGTCCTCGAAATGGAGAAGGTGGGCATTGCGGTTGAAAGGCAGCATCACGAAGTGGCCACGGCAGGGCAGGCCGAAATTGACATCCGCTTTGACTCACTGGTCAATATGGGCGATAAGCTGATGTGGTTTAAATATATCATTAAGAATGTCGCCAAACGGTATAATAAAACAGCAACCTTCATGCCAAAACCTATTTTTGGCGATAATGGTTCTGGAATGCATACCCACCAGAGCATCTGGAAAGAGGGAAAACCTCTTTTTGCCGGAAAAGAATACTCCGGATTAAGCCAATTGGGCCTTTATTACATCGGCGGAATTCTCAAACATGCCCACTCCCTGGCCGCGCTAACTAACCCGACAACCAACTCGTACAAGCGGCTGACTCCCGGATATGAAGCCCCGGTGAATCTTGCCTATTCCAG
>JBGPKT010000076.1:0-10749 GCA_041486115.1 Nitrospiria bacterium
CGCCCTCCCGTGCCCCCGCGTGAAGCCCCCCTAAAAGGGGTTGCTTCACCTTATTATATCGGGGGGCCTTCGTAAAACTCACTCAACGCCCTCCCGTGCCCCCGCGTGAAGCCCCCCTAAAAGGGGTTGCTTCACTTAAGCAGGAGGTGCGCAGGCGGGGTGCCTTTTTTCGGACCGGACCATCCCGGCCAGTTCTTTTCCGAGAGTGACCTTTTCATCAAATAAAACAGTCTCAATCGGCGCAGGATCGTCCTTTGGAAGACCGAACTTTTCAATTAATCTCTTGTGTGCCCGGGGAGTCATGATGTGGTAGGTCACTCTAGCTTCAAGCGTTAATGTTTCACCCTTCGAGGGGAGAGGATATTTAAATAAAAAATCCCTTTTTTCAAGCGGTTTCAGCCGGTTGTCATAATATTCAAAAATCACCGGTTTCCAGATAAGCCACCGTCCAATGGTACTGGATGAAGTCTTTAGGACTTTCCCTTCGAGGTTCATGACGCTAAATTCCACCGTAAAATACCTGTCGGGGTCTCCGGTCGGCAGGTTGTGTCCCGCCCCGCCATTGGTCAGGGATAACGTATAACGCGCCAGGCCGCCCGGCTTCATTTCGCTATGCTCCGGCTTTAACTCTACCTTTAGCGCTCGATGAAGCATCTCGGGCTGATGCCCTCCCCACCATAAATGGCGCCGGACCTCTCTCACAGGACCTCCCTCCACAAGAGGCCTGTCGATTTTCGGCATGTGGCAGTCCTGGCAGATCATCCCTTTTTTGGCATACGGTCCGTTCTCCCATTCGACCTGGGTATTGCAGGGGTTCCCGCGGTAAAACATAAATTTTTCTTTGGGAACATGGTGGCAGTCGAGGCAGAGCCGGGCCGACCGGAATTTAGGATCATACGCCGTCGGATGCGGCGCCTCCATTTTTTCAAACGGACCATAGACCACTCCGTTCCGGACATGGCAAGCGGCGCAGGATATCCCCTCTTCTCGGAAAACGGCTTCAAAATTTGGATTTTTGACCTTGATCGGTTTTTCAATATTCTCATTTTGAAACCCCTGAATGAGATATTCCTGCTGGTTCTCGACCGGAGTGTGGCAGTTCAGGCAAACCCATATCTGCCGATCTTTTTTCCAGTAGGCCTGAAAAAAGGGGTCCTTCCAGGCGTTTCCGTGGATAGAGGCCTGCCATTCCTGATAAATTTCGGTATGACACTTGCCGCAATCGCTGGCCTTAATCCCGCTGATTCCGGCCGGGACCGCCTGATACGGCACCGGTTTATCAAATGGCGGAGCGATTTTAAAAATTATCGGAGAGTATACGGTTTTGTAGTATCCCCATACGGCTATGGCCAGCGCAAGAAGAAGTACTGCCGACCACTTCCATTTTTTACTCATGACGCTTGATCTCCAGAAGTGAATGTTTTAATGATCATTGGAGAATCATCTGACGGAGGGTCGAAAGGTTTTCTTCATCTTCTTTATGGGTCTCCCCTTTAGGCGTTTCCAATACCATCGGAATGGTTTTAAAACGGGGATCATTCATAAGAAATTGAAACGCTTCCAATCCGATATATCCTTTGCCGATATGCTCATGCCGGTCGACCCGCGACAGGAATTCCTTTTTGGAATCATTCAGGTGAAAGGCTTTGAGAGTTCCGAGTCCAACGATCTGGTCAAACGCTTCAAACGTCCGGTCGTATCCCTCCCGGGTCCGGATATCATATCCAGCGGTAAATATATGGCAGGTATCGACACAAACTCCGATCCGTTCCGGAGTATTAAGGAGATCTAAAATCTGCCTCAAATGGTCAAATGTATATCCGAGGGTGGTGCCCTGGCCGGCGGTCGTTTCCATTAACGGGATAACCTTGAATCCTGATGTTTCAAGAAGAATGTCATTAAGACTCTCGGCTACGAACCGGCATCCATCGTCTTCTCCCGCGCCGAGATGCGCCCCCGGATGAAAAACCAGATAAGGAAGGTCCAGGCGCTCGCACCGCTCCATTTCGTCCAGAAAAGCATGGATCGATTTCTGCCGGTCGGGCTCTTTAGGACTCCCCAGATTGATTAAATAAGAATCATGGACCAGGATAGTGAAGTTTCCCCATTCCCGGCGGCTTTTTTTAAATTCGGCGATTTCTGCTTCCTGAAGCGGCTTTGACTTCCATTGGTTGGAGTTCTTGCTGAAAATCTGAAGCGCTTCGCACTTCACCTGCATGCCTCTTTCGATGGCCAGGTGGAGCCCGCCGCTAATTGACATGTGAGCGCCTAAAAGCATACCATATCCCTTTGTTTGTTATGCCTGTTGTGGATTGACTGATGTCATCCAGACTGATGATTATGGGGGAGAGGTGAACAGGGAGTCAAGGCTGTTCTATCACAGGGGGAAAAGATGAATATTTTTATTAAATGGCTCGTGAACACCATCGGGATTATTTTTGCAGGATACCTGATTAAAGGGATTTATGTTGAAAGTTTCACGACGGCCTTTGTGGCCGCCGGAGTTTTAGGCATCATCAATGTTTTAATTCGACCGATCTTTATTATTTTAACCCTGCCGATTAATATTTTAACCCTGGGGCTTTTTACATTTGTCATCAACGGGGTCATTTTTTATTTCATCGGAAACCTTGTCAAAGGAATGGCGGTCGCCGATTTTTGGTCCGCCTTTATCGGAGCGCTCATGATCTCTTTCATCAACGGCGCGGTTCATCTTCTTTTCAAACAGCCGCAAGATCAGAATTCTAATGCTTTAGACCGGTGAAGCGCTCGGACTGACTCACCTACCGAAACGTCTGAAATCATTTTCTGCTCCGCCTGATCAGCATCCAAGACGGATGCGGCGGATCTAAAATATTTATTTTTTTGTTTCTTGACAGGAAGCAATGAGCAAAGATAAATATATTTTATCAATAGTGGAAATCTTCATGACCTCAATGCCACATTGGTATTCTATGGGTAACGTATCACTCATGGGTTCTGCCCAGACCACTTTGGCATTAAGGGGAATTTCCAATTCCTGGTAATAAATGGTAATGTCAAGCAAAACTCCTTTGTTTAGGGAATGGGAGGCAATAAACATCAATCCTCCATGGCTCAGGTTTTGAATTTCGGCACACCCTTCTTTTCTTTCTTGATTAAGAACCCGATAGATCCCTTTCACATCCAAGTTGACTCTCGGAAATTCGCGGGGATTTTCATGGAATAATCCTTTTACCATCACTTCTCTTATGAGATTTTGACTTTTATAATACCCCTGGCACTCTTGTTCCTAATGGACTTCACGATACAAACAAAGAAAGCCGGACTACCAAAGCGACAGCTTCATCTTTGTCACCTCGGCGGCCCGGCTTTCTTAAAAAAAAATTTATTAAGACCCGATGGCTTTGCGTCCTGCTGTCACCAGCAGTTTGCCCTGATAGAAGGTTATACTACTTACCCTCATTCATTTTCTTATCAATCTACTCTGCCGTTATCATACAAAGTTTCAAAATGTAAGTCTACAAACAAATGTCCATTCGGACTTTTCCTGCCGGGATATTCTCCTCCCCGATATTAGAGTACATCTTTTGACTTATTCTTCTTATTAAGATATCTTTGAAACCGGACAAATTGGTTTCAATTTAAAAAAATTTTATTTTGATCCCTTTGGATGAGAATTTTTTTTTAGTCAAGCTCTTGAGGAAGAAATGACTTTTGTTCTCACCAGAATTGAAAAATATTTCAAGAAATTAAATAAGACCTCCATCTTTGCTTTCGCAGTCTTTTTGGAAGCGATCATTGGTTGGGTTGATTATCTCAATGGTCCATTAGTTGCTTTTTCCTCTTTTTATGTGGTCCCCATTTTTATATCATGCTGGTATGGGGGCCAAAAACAAGGTCTCTTTATTTCATTACTATCGGCCGGCATTAGATCCTTAATTTTTTATTTAGAATTACCTGCTGGCTTTTCTCATTGGTTGATGGCCTTTGCCTTGGCGCAAGAAGGATTGTTATACCTGTTTTTCTTTCTGTTTATTTCCCAGATACGAATCCAATTTAACAGGTTTTTAGAGCAAAAAATGGATCAAAATAAAACCCTTTCTTTGCTCAACTCAACCATTGAGTCAACCACTGACGGTATTCTGGTTGTTGACAAAGATGGCAAAACCGTTTTTCTCGTTAACGAACAATTTTTGAAAATGTGGCATGTGCCTCAGAGTCTGGTTCAGATCATCAGAGAGTCTAAAAACGATCGTCCGTTGCTGTCTTATGTCACCACCCAGCTAAAGGATTCCTTTGCATTCTTTGAAAAAGTGAGGGAGTTATATAATCACCCGGAGGCTGAAAGTTTTGATACCCTTGAATTATCGGACGGTAGAGTTTTTGAGCGGTATTCGAAACCTCAGATGCTTGAAGGAAATTATCATGGAAGGGTCTGGAGCTTTAGGGACGTCACCGAAAAGAGAAAAACTGAATCGGAGCTTTTAAAGTCAATGAAGCTGGAGTCCATTGGACTCCTCGCGGGAGGAATCGCCCACGATTTTAATAACATTCTGACAGCTATTTTAGGGAACGTATCTCTTGCCAAGATGGAGTTAGATCCAAACTTATCCTCCTATCGGTATTTAAGTGATACTGAAAAGGCCACGATGAGGGCAAAGGATCTGGCAAATCAATTACTCACCTTTACCAAGGGGGGTGCTCCTCAAAAAACACTTACTTCTATTGTCCAAGTGTTACAGGATAACACCATATTTGCTTTGAGAGGATCTCACCTCAATCCCACGTTTTACTTTCCTGAAGATCTCTGGAGAGTTGAAATTGATCCCGGTCAGATCGCCCAAGTGGCACATAATCTTGTCATCAACGCTAAACAGGCCATGCAAGACGGGGGCGAAATTGTCATCAGAGCAGAAAATGTCATCATGGACCAACAACATGCCAGATCACTTTTTATAAATCCTGGACCTTATATATTGGTTTGTTTTAAAGATACTGGGATGGGTATTTCTGAAAATCTTATTCCTAAAATATTCGATCCTTTTTTCACCACGAAGGAAAATGGGTCTGGACTCGGTCTTTTTTCGACATACTTGATTGTCAGGAACCATCACGGGACAATAACAGTCGAATCCCAGGTGGGAAAGGGGACATCCTTTTTTGTCTATTTACCTGCGGTGATCAATAAAAACTTCCTAGAAAATACGAAGAGCGATACGATCTTATTTGGATCGGGAAGAATCCTTCTGATGGATGATGACGACTTGGTGAGGAATATGGCCAAGGCCATGATTCAGACGTTGGGTTATGAAGTGACGCTGGCCGCCAAAGGAGAAGAAGCTGTGGAATTGTATAGAAAGGCGAAGGAAATAAATCAACCCTACCAAGCCGTGATTCTGGATTTAACAATTCCGGGAGGAAAAGGGGGTAAACAAACCATTCAGGAACTATTGGCGTACGATCATAATGTACGGGCGATTGTTTCAAGCGGATATTCCAATGATCCCATCTTGGCCAATTATCAGGAATTTGGATTTAAAGCATGTGTTGCGAAACCTTACCGAATTCAGGATTTAAGTAAAACTTTAAAAGATCTTATTCAAAGCGAATGATCTCCGCTCTTTCCAAATTGACTTTTGCGGTTTCGTTATCCTATTATTAGCCCCTATTTATTTGATACAGGCTGGATGATGATTTCTAAAGTGATGAGCAGCGCGGTTTTTGGGCTCGACGCCTTTTTGGTCGACGTCGAGGTCGATTTATCTCAGGGCCTTCCCAATTTCTCAATCGTCGGCCTCCCGGATGCCGCAGTCAAAGAAAGCAAGGACCGTGTCCGGGCCGCACTCAAGAATACCGGTTTTAATTTCCCCGTTAAAAAAATCACGATCAACCTTGCCCCGGCCGACCTTAAAAAGGAGGGATCGGCTTTCGACCTCCCGATTGCCGTCGGAGTTTTAATCAGCGACGGCCTGATTCCGCAATCGGCTGTTTCGGATTACCTCCTGATCGGAGAAGTCTCGCTGGACGGGAGAATTCGACCGGTCCGAGGAGCTCTCTCCATCGCCATTCTGGCACGGGAGGCAAAATTCAAAGGGTTGATCCTTCCGTCAGATAATGCAAAAGAAGCGGCCGTGGTTTCAGGTATCGATGTCTACGGCGTCCACACGATCCCCGAAGTCGTCGAGTTTCTCCTGGAAAACCAAAAGTTAAATCCACTGCAAACCGATATCGGATCTTTATTTTCAGAGCCACCGGGTTATGCCGAAGATTTTATCGATGTGAAGGGACAGGAATCAGCCAAACGGGCCCTGGAAATCGCCGCGGCCGGCGCTCATAACGTTTTAATGGTTGGCCCTCCCGGATCGGGAAAGACCATGCTGGCCAAAAGGATCCCGGGGATTCTCCCGGCTCTTCATTTTGAAGAGGCCCTCGAAACGACCCGGATTCACAGCATCGCCGGCCTGATTCAGCAAAACCAGCCTCTGATTACTCACCGGCCGTTCCGCTCCCCCCACCACACTATTTCAGACGCGGGACTGATCGGCGGGGGACAGGTCCCGCGGCCGGGTGAGGTCAGCCTTGCCAACAATGGCGTCTTGTTCCTGGACGAACTGCCGGAGTTTAAACGGAATGTGCTGGAGGTCCTGCGCCAGCCCCTGGAAGAAGGGAAGGTGGTGATTTCCCGCGCCATGGCCTCTCTGGCTTACCCGGCCCGCTTCATGCTGATTGCCGCCATGAACCCCTGCCAGTGCGGCCATCTGGGAGACCGGCACCACCCCTGTATCTGCACTCCCCCGCAGGTTCAGCGATATCGGACCCGTGTGTCGGGCCCTCTTCTCGACCGGATCGATATTCATATTGAGGTCCCCGCCGTCAAGTTTAAGGACTTATCAAATGACCGGGCGAAAGAAAGCTCAAAAGAGATGAGGTCGAGGATCGAGGCGGCGAGGGCTTTTCAAAAAGAGCGGTATCAGAAAGAAGGCGTTTTTTGCAATGCCCGGCTTAAGCAAAAACATTTCAAAAAATATTGCGAACTCGACTCTCCCTCCCGCCAGCTCCTTGAAACCGCCATGGACAAGCTCGGATTATCCGCAAGGGCCTATAACCGGATTTTAAAGGTTTCCCGGACGATCGCCGATCTGGAAAAAAGTGAAAAAATCCTGCCGCATCACCTGTCAGAGGCAATCGGATACCGGAACCTGGACCGGCGCAACCAGCTCTGATAGCAAGCCGGCAGTGTTATTGGAGTCTGGAGACGAGGGAGTCGAGAGAAATAAAGTGGCGCATCAACTGCATCTGAAATGGCGTAAATCCCATCGCAAGGCCGACTAGCTGAGGAAGATGGAGAACCGGCATTTCAAACGATGTTTCGAGCTGTTTTTCCGCCCTTCCCTGCTGGAGGTCGAGGTTCATATTGCACAGAGGGCAAGGGGTGACCATCGCATCCGCATGCGCTGATTTTGCTTCTTCCAGCCGTTTTCCCGTCATTGCCAGGCCGAGGACCGGGTTTTCGAGGATCACGGGGAATCCGCAGCATTTATTCTTTCCTTCATAATCGACTGGCTGTCCCCCCAGGGTTTCTATCACGGTTTCTAAAGAGGTCGGGTCGTTGGGGTCGTCAAAACCAAGGGCGCTGGAAGGCCTTAAGATGTAACAGCCGTAGAAAGGGGCAATATGAAGGTTCCGGAGCGGTGTTGTGACATATGTTTTTAATCGCTCCATGCCGATATCCTCTAAAAGAATCCAGAGAAAATGCTTGATTTTAACCTTGCCGCTGTAATGGAGCCCCTCTTTTTCCAGATAAACGTTGACCCTTTTTAGAAGTTCCGGATCTTCCCTGAGCTGTTTGCAGGCCGTTGCCATCACCCCCTGGCAAGTCCCGCAAATCGTCATGAGGTCCAGGCCTTCGGCTTCTGCCAGGGCAAAAGTCCGGGCGTTAAGCGCCAGCGCCAGTTCGGGATCGGCTTCGGTCACCACGCCGGCGCCGCAACAGGAGGCAGAGGTTAATTCGACCAGTTCGAGGCCTAACTTTTGGGCCACCAGCTGCGTGGAGATATAGAGTTCCGGGCAGGCCCCTTTGGCGGCGCAACCGGTGTAGAAAGCAAATTTCATTAAAACCCCCGCGCTCTGAATATTTTGCGAATAAATCTGATCCCTTTAATCGGCCTGTGCCAGGGAAAAGGAAGCTTCCCGTTTAAGAACATTTTAATGGCTACCGGAAGAGCCTGCCATAAATACCACGGAGATTTCCAGAGCATTTTTAACGGCTGCATTCCTTCATTGAGCCGGCCTTCTTTTTTTACAATGTCGACAAAGGCCGTGATATGTCTTCCCGCCGGGGAGTTGCCCATGCCAGCTGCGATAGCCTCCCGTCTTAACCGGATAATCGCCTCCATCGGCTTTACCTCTTTAGGACAGACCTCCACGCAGTAGTTGCACCTCACGCAGTCCCATATCCCGTCGGGCTGAGTCAGTTCCGCGAGCCTCTCTATTCTGTTCTGCGCCGGCTCCCGGGGGTCTGCCACAAACCGGTACGCTTTAGCCAGCGCGGCAGGGCCGGTAAAGCTTTCTGAAACCTCCAGGCTGTTGCATGCCGAAACGCACGCGCCGCACATGATGCAGGCATCGACTTGATGAAAATGATCAAAAGCTTCTTTTGAAAAAACCGGTCTTGCAGCCGGGTTCTCAGAATTTCCACCGGAGTGGAGCCATGGCGTTACCTCTCTGACTTTCTCCCAGAACGGCCCCATATTCACAACCAGGTCTTTAATGACAGGGACATTTGACAGGGGTTCTATCCGGAGTGCGTTAAAGCGTTCAAGTTCCTCCCTGACCGACGTCTGACAGGCCAGTTTTTCGCTTCCGTTGATCCGCATGGCGCAGGAACCGCAAATCGCGCTTCTGCATGAATAACGGAAAGCCAGGCTTCCCTCTTCTTCTTCCTTAAGCTGGATCAGGGTTTCAAGCACCGTGGCGTCCGAGCGGATATCAAGGTAGTAATCCCTTAAGCGGGATTCCTTCTCCTTCTCCGGCTCAAACCTCTTGACGCTAAATTGAATCCGCATTAATACGTTCTCTCTTTCGGAGGGTACCGGGTAATGTTCACCGGCGCATATTCCAGGCGCGACCCCTCTTCGCGATAATAAGCCAGCGTATGTTTAAGCCACAGTTCGTCGTTTCTCTTCGGAAAATCTTTCCGAAAATGGGCTCCTCTCGATTCTTCTCTGGCAAAAGCCCCTTTGACAATCACCTCGGCCAAATCGAGAAGAGAACCGAGCTCAAGAGCCGCGATCAGTTCCGTATTAAACACCATTCCCTTATCCTGAAGAACAATGTCCTGATAACGGGCTTTTAACTGCTGTATTCCTTTTTCAGCTTCCAGAAGATTTTCACGGGTTCTAAACACCCCGGCCCCTTTTGCCATAATATTTCCCAGATCGGTCTTGATCGGCCATATCTTTTCCCCGTCTTTCCTTGCCGAAAATCTGGCCAGGCGCTGTCTTTCCCTGTCGTAAAACTGGACCGAGGGAGGAGGCGGGGTTGTTTTTTTTATATACTCGGAGGCGCGAAGACCGCTCCGCCGTCCAAAAATAAGAGTATCGAGCAGGGAATTTCCTCCCAAACGGTTTCCCCCATGCACGCTGACGCAGGCAGATTCTCCGGCGGCGTAAAGCCCCTCGACAGCCGTTTCTCCCCAGATATTGGTTTTAACTCCCCCCATCGAATAATGCGCTCCCGGGCGGACCGGAATCGGCGCTTCAATCGGATCGACACCCGCAAAATGGATAGACAAACTTCTGATTTGAGGGAGTCGTTCCAGAATCTTTTCTCTCCCCAGATGGCGCAGGTCCAAAAGGACGCACCCTTCGACGTCTCGGCCCGCTTCGATTTCTTCCCCCTCGGCCCGGGACACCACATCCCGGCTTGCGAGGTCCAGCGCATGCGGAGCATATTTGGACATGAACCGCTCTCCAAGGGAATTGATCAGAACCCCCCCTTCGCCTCTCGCCCCCTCCGATATGAGGATACCACTTTTTTTGAGAGTTGTCGGATGAAACTGGACGAATTCCATGTCCATAAGAGGAACCCCCGATCGGTAAGCCAGGCTCATTCCGTCTCCGGTGTTAATAACCGCATTCGTACTGGTTGAAAAAACCCTCCCGTACCCTCCGGTCGCCAGAATCACCGCTTTTGCGCTGATCATCTCCAGTTCTCCGGTCAGGATATTCAGGGCAAGGACGCCGCGGCAGATCCCTGCTTCGACGATCAGGGAGGTGACATACCACTCTTCGAGCACCCGGCTCTTCTTTTTCAGGATCTGTTCGTAGAGGGCATGGAGAAGCGCATGGCCCGTCCGGTCCTGCGCATAGGCGGTACGGGGGAATCCCGCTCCGCCAAAAGGCCTCTGGGCAATTCCTCCGGTCTCATCACGACTGAAGATAACCCCCAGCCGTTCCATTTCAAGAATTTCTCCGGGAGCCTCCCGGCACATGGTTTCAATCGCGTCCTGGTCCCCCAGGTAGTCGCTCCCTTTTATCGTATCAAACGCGTGGTTTTCCCAGGAGTCGTTCGGATTTAATGCCCCGTTGATCCCCCCCTGAGCGGCCACCGAATGGCTTCTCACCGGATGGACCTTGGAGATCAGCGCCGCTTTCAGCTCCGGATCGGCCGCCATAGCGGCCCGCATTCCCGCCAGACCGGCTCCGACAATAATCAGATCAAAATTCAGCATGGTCTCTCCCAAAAAGAGGCTTTTGAGTTCATTCC
>JBGPKT010000077.1:0-10246 GCA_041486115.1 Nitrospiria bacterium
TATGAAGGCTGGATCTTTGGCATTTGCTAATTTATATTTTTAATAAGGGTATTTCCGGCAATTTGCGATTTGGCGACCTAATTCGGTAGATAAGTTCGCATAAATCCATGGTGTAAAAAATTAAGTTCGGATAACTGCGGAAAACTTCCTCAATTTTTGACCTGCCAAAACTCTGAAGATTTCTAATTCCTTATCGTAAACCCTGGTTAACTTGGTTAACAGACATTCAAGATATAAGTTTGATTTAGGCCTCATATCTTAATTATCATATCATTCCAGTATCAAAAAAAAGCAGATTGGTCCAATAAAACCAGAAGACTGGACCCCCCTGGCGCACAGTGAATTAGTTTCAATGTCTCTGATGAATTGTAATCTCGTTTCCATCTGGATCTTGAATAACAGCCATCCGACACACGGGGGTGGAAAATGCCTCAGCTACGAAGGTCACAGATTTATCTTTAAGGGTTTTTACAAAACTTTCCAAGTTTGTGACCTCAAAAGCGACGACCGCTCCTTTGGCCCCTGGTCGGTGTCCCATCTCCGTGGTAGTGATCGCAAAGGTAGAGTCAGCCACGTTGTACTCGACCCATTTGTCCTTAAAGTTGTAACCGACTTTTAGACCCAGAACGTTTTCATAAAATCCTTTAGACCGGGCCATATCGGTTACCGGATAGGCGGTAAATGCAATCGACGTAATCATAGATTCCTCTCTTCATTTTTAAAAGTCAGTATTTAGGTGGCATCCTGTTTAGACCGTTGCCCTGCCCATTACTCCTTCGCAATTGTTCTCAATTATCTATATAACAGAATCTCTTCCCCATTTTCATTGAATTTATCTTCAGAAACGATCATTGGAGTCAGCAGTATCAAAATAGTGGAAGGATTTCAGATCAGACGAAAGCAAAGGCGGGGCGGTTTGCTGAATTACTATCACCTCAATCTCACATGAATAATTTCATCGTTCGTTAGAGATCCCCCACCTTTCTTATCTTCTGCAGGTCAAAAACCACGTTTCTTCCTGTAACCGATGAAATACAAACCTGTTGAATAGTAGTAGATTAGAATCGGTAATGGTCGCACCATCATCTGGACTCAGATCCTGAATCGCACAGGCAATGAACTGTCCAAATTGGTTGTTCCACTCTTCATCTTATCTCGTAATCTTTGTAGAAGGCGAAAAAATCCTGCAATCTCCTAAAGGCTCCTGTTGAAAATTAGGGGCCTTTGAATCTCGGGTTAAAGGTGATTGCCCACTTTTTGACAGAACGCGACGTGAGCGGGAAGGCTAGTCATGTGGCTCGGGAACGGCGGAAGTCGGGGTTGCTAGAAAACCATGTACCTCCTGTAACTTCCCTGTACCAACGATGTACCATCCCACGATCTGGCCGATATTGTTGATCCCGCGGGCCTCGGTAAACGTAGCGCCTGGGAAGTCGATCGTGCTAAAACTTCCCCCACTTAGCAAAAAGCCATGGATCTCTCCTGTCGCATCGCCGTACCTTCCCACGATCTGGCCCCTATCGTTGATTCCGAAGACATCGGTTAAGGTAGCGCCTGGGAAGTCAATCATGGTAAAAAGTCCCCCACTAAACAAAAAGCTATGTGTCCCTGTGGGAAGGAAATACCCTCCAACGATCTGGCCGGTATTGCTGATCCCACTGGCAACGGTGCCATGTGCGCCGGGGAAGTCAATCGTGCTGAAACCTCCCCCACTTAGCAAAAAGCCATGTCCCCCTGCGGTATCTTCGTACCCTCCTACGATCTGCCCGGTATTGTTGATCCCCCGGGCATCGGTAAACAAAGCGCCTGGGAAGTCAATCGTGCTAAAACTTCCCCCACTAAGCAAATAGCTGTGTTCCCCGATAGCACCGTACTCTCCCAGGATTTGGCCTCTATTGTTGATCCCATGGGCATCGGTAAACAAAGCGCCTGGGAAGTCAATCGTGCTAAAACTTCCCTTACTTAGCAAATAGCCGTGGGACGTTGTACCATCGCCGTATACTCCCACGATCTGGCCCCTATCGTTGATCCCGAGGGGACTGGTAAACGTGGCACCGGGGACATTGATTGTTGTAGTAAAAGCATAGCTGATTGCCAATGCTGCTGGGGTGAAACCCAGTGGTATGATGCTCAGCGTGATTAGGTAGGGTAGCAGATATCGTCCTAGTGAATTCATCTCTTTCACCTCCGTGTCTGTATTCCAAATATTAGTTAGAAAATCAGGTATTTTTAAATTAACACAATCCATCTTCGGTTGACAATCCCTGAAATCGAGGTTTTTAAAGTGCTATAGCCCTTTTTACTTTCTAGAAAGGGAACGAATCCTCGCACCTCACTTCCTGAATTCTTCGGTACCGAGAATGTTAGAAATGTCGAAGGTTACCAACGATATTCCTCGCTTTTATAATGGCCAAAACCCTATAATGTTTCAAATTGCTTTAGAAATATTAATCGGCAATTTTTTATAGTTTGTCGTCGATTGTCAGACCCTTCCAGTATTACAACCAGAAGAATATTTTAATGACAAATATTAAAACAATCTTATCAACTTTATTGGCATCTCTAGCAATGGTTGGTTGCGTAGCCGCAATGGTTCCTTCATCTAACAATCCTTATGCCAAATTAAATGAAGCTCAGTATCTTTATGAAAAATCCAATAGACCACTTCCTGCCGAGAAACTTATCCAACAAGCCATTGAAATCCTTCAGAATGACAATAATCAAATTGGTTTGGCTGAAGCTTATCGTCAATATGGATTCTTTTTTCGATCTCTTTCCGTTATGAGCTACCAAGATTATTATATGAAAAATGGGTTCCTTGACAAGAGCGCAAGTTACCAAACAAGAATGGAGAAATCTCTTGAATATTTCGAAATGGCGAAGAAGATTGATACTGAGAATAAAAAATTTGATAGTGTAGCAAATATTTATTATAACATTGGCGTCGACTATGCTCTCATGAAAAACATGGAACTAGCTTGTCGGTCATTAGATCAAAGCCTTGAGAGTTATAATGAATTTATTCGTCAAAATCCAAAAGGTAAAGTAGAATTTCCACCCTCCTTTTCAAATTATGAAGAAATGATTATTTCGTATAAAAAACAATCAGGTTGTAAATAACCAATTCAATCGTCCTTTCCTAAAGATGTTACTTCCTTCTACCTTCGTTTGTGTTATAAATTACCAAAATAGATGGATCAAAGGGTGGGAGAACTAGTAGGAACTGAAGGGGCTACCCACTGGATTACTTTGGTAATCCATAATTTCTGGTTTCTCGCTTTTTCGTTTCTTCGTAGGTGTAACCTGCTCTCTGGAAGAAGCCTCCACTGAGGCCCAGCTTGCACGACCGTCTCCCCGCCCGCAAAATCATAACGTCGTACACCTTCGCATAATAATCCACTACGAGAAAAATTCCCGGTCTTGCCTTTCATTTAATCATTTCCAAAATTTCAATTGAATCGGTGTAAGTTCGCATAATTCCATATTGCTTGACCCGTCCATATATTCATGAATGAGCAGAATCTGGAAACGATAGTTCAAACGTCTACCTCCAATGACGGGTTGAATTTGGGATTCTCTTCTCTTCCCCTTATACAATATCCTCTCGGATTACAGACAACTCTTGTTCCCGCAACCATGTAGTCGAATGAATCGTGGGTGTGCCCATGTATCCATAGGTCGCTAAATCCAAATAGATAATCGAGGTTGCTTGCAAAACAGGCCGACAGCAGATCCTTTTTGTACCGGCTTGCAACCGACAAGGCTGAGGGTAAATGATGTGAAATTACAACCGTCTTGCCTTCAAAAAACTCCTTTAATTTTGCCTCAAGCCAAACCTTGTCTTGCTTGTGCAAATCTAACGAATCGGTGGGAGTGAACTTCCTTCCTTTGTAGTTTATCACTGTAAAATCGGAGAGACCGTTCAAGGCTTCTGACATCGACCGCGATATCTCTGATTCTCCAAACAGCGCAAAATCGGTCCAGAGGGAACAGCCAAGGAAACGGGTTCCCTGGATTACGACCTCCCCCCTGTTCAGGAAATAGATGTCATTGACCTTCCCGGCCTTTGCCATTTGTGCATTCTCATAATCAATGCTGCTTTTGTAATATACATGGTTTCCGGGAACATAGATAATGGCCTTGTCAGGCCATGTCTTTCTTGCCCAGGAAAAACCCGACACGCCTAGGTCAATGTCTCCGGCCAGCACGACGACATCACTGTCGACTTGGGGTTGACGAAACACCTCGAATTCGTTATGGACATCACTTAAAATCTGTATTTTCATTTTTTTAGCGGGGGTAAAAGTATTCAGGGATTCCCAGTTCTTTTCAGTGGAAAGAACCCTGTTCTCCGTTTCTCCCGGAAATATACCGTAATAGGACACATTTATATACTGACCCAAACATATTACAAAACCGGTAACGAATGGTCAATGAAGTCCCTTAAAAGGGCGGTCTCTTTTACTTTATCATTCACACTGCCTTCAGGAGAAAAGGAATTTTCTTGATTTTTCCTGACTACTGGTCTATCATACCAGTGATGAAAGGGCGTCTGATTCAGTATCGGAAATTTACCGATGAATTGGGAAATACGATTGAAACAAAGCTCTGGAAAGTTCCCGTTTCAAAGGTTAAGCCTCATGGTTATAAATACTCTCTGGTTTATATCGTCAATGATCAAAGGATCATTGGATATGACAACCACGAGGGAAGGAGTGATCATCGGCATTACGGAAAAATCGTGGAACTTTACCAGTTTGAGAGTCTTGAAAAATTAATAGGAGACTTTTATAAAGATATAGAAAAATTTAAGGAGAAAAAAAGTGAAAATTAAAAGGGTTAAAATTGGCATTAAAGATTTAAAGACAGGTCTTCAGGAGTTTGTCCAAACGGCCAAAGCGATTCAGCAAGGGAAAAAGGTCAAAAAAGAAGAAAGGGTCTATTTTACCAGCTTCGAAGCGTTTAGAAAGGCTTTGACTCCCAAACGCCTTGAATTGTTGCATTTAATTAAAACCCATCGACCTTCTTCAATCAACCAGGTCGCGCGGTTAGTCAAAAGAGACATTAAGAACGTGTCTGATGATTTGAAATATCTCGCGCAAATTGGGCTTGTAGAAAGGAAGGAAACGGAAAAGGAAATTTCGCCAACGATTGATTATGACAAAATTCTTTTAGAAATTGCGGTCTAAGAGGAGTCTCGCCTTATGGAGTGGTCTGGAGGGGTCATGTGGAGGGGTCAAGTCCGGTCTTGCGTCATGTTTAAAATCAGGCCTGATGAAACCTGGGCGTTATCGGGGAGTGGGAGGGGCAATTTCCGTTAAGATGGAAAGTCTAAATTTCCAACAAAATCAAAGGATTTTCCAGTATTCTTCTTTAGAAAGGGCTAGACGATGTCCGGCTTTTTTCCCAGAAAATAATAAAATCTGACCGCATGGTAAGTTCGCATCATCATTCTTTCTTAAGAGATAGCTCCAAATCCTCAATACTCGGCAGTTCGCCTTTCAGGTTTTTTGGCAGGGTTTCGGTTAATTTGTATGCGGAAACACCGATAGGTTTTCTGGTATCTCGAAGAGCATATTCTACAATCATTTTCCTTTTGGTCTTGCACAAAATTATACCGATGCTTGGATGGTCATCCTTGTGGCGCAAAAGATCATCCACCGCGGAAAGGTAAAAATTCATCTTGCCGGCATATTCCGGTTGAAATTCCCCTATTTTAAGTTCGATGACCACATAATATCGGAGACGCAGATGATAAAATAAGAGATCGATATAAAAATCCTCCCTGCCAATCTCGATATGATACTGACTGCCGACAAAAGAAAATCCAACGCCAAGTTCAAGTAAAAAGGATCTTATTTGCTCCAATAAGGCTTTTTCTACTTCCCGCTCCTTCGCTTTTTCTCCAATGGTGAGGAAGTCGAAGATATAGGGGTCTTTCAAAACCTGGTGTGCGAGCTCAGACTGAGGGGCTGGCAGGTCCGGTCAAAATTGGTAATTGCCTTCCCCTGTCTTTTATATAGGCCGCTTTCGATTTGGTGAACAAGGACATTACGAGACCAACCATTTTGAACCGTCTGGCGGATATACCATTGACGCTCAGCTGAGTCCTTTATTTTTTCAAGAAGAGTTATGTTGTGATACCAGGTAATTTGTGCAAGCGCCTCTTGCACAAATTGTTTATCGTGATATGCCTCGGAAAAAGCCCTCATGTATTTGAGATTTCGTGGAGAGAAGCCTTTCGAGTCAGGGAATGCAAAAGAGAGGTCATGGGCCAGACGATCTATGACTTTTGATCCCCACCCTTCTTTTTGTTGCCGGATCAGAATTTCCTTGCCAATATCCCAGTAGAGCAGGATTAACTCACGGTTGGCGGCAAGCCCTGCCCGTATCTGAGCAGAACGAATCCGTTCCTTAAGGTTTTCAAGCAGTTCCACATAACTCACCGGTACTTTTTTAAATTGTGCAAGAGGTTGTTGCACAATTCCGGATTTAACCTTTTTAGGCTTTTTCTTGTCTGCCATAATTAATTTTTTGGTAATACAATTATAGTTTTATATGTTATTAAAGAATCGTTTAATTAGCAACATCGTTATTAAACTTTGGGCCGCTAAAGTTTAATAACGACCAGGCCTATTAAACTATCGCTTAAGAAAGATTGAACAAGCTACCCTCCTGCGAAATTCGGAGGGATTTGAGGGTCAAATTATCGTATTCCAGCCCCTATAATTTTGACAATCCTCCAGCCATATTATCAGATGATTAGTGGATGGCTCCGGTAGAAATGGAAAAGACTCGCTTTTCCATTACAACCTCCGGGTTTGTGTTTCCCTCTGCTTTCGCATTCACCCTTCCTTTGGAAAGGGAAATCCTGCACCCTGTTCGGATTGATCAGATCCCGCCTTCTTGCGCTCACAAAGCTCTGGTGAGCTTAGAGAGCGTTAAACAGAAGGCGGGGAAAGATATGAAATCAATATAATAATCAATTTAGAACTGGATTGACATGTGATAACATAGATGTTATCATTAATCATGGCTTGGGAAGTTTTCTACTATCAAACAGATCAGGGGGATAGCCCTATTGAAGACTTCTTAAATGCTCTTCCCCGTAAGGCCAAGGCCAAATGTCTGGCCTATATGGACTTAATGGAAGAAATGGGACTTAACCTGCCCCGTTCTGTCATTGCAAAAGTGCGGGGGGATATTTGGGAATTGCGTCCGGAATGGGCCGGAACCGAATATAGATTTTTTTACTTCGCCTTTGTGGGGCAACGTTTGGTTATTTTACATGCGTTGACCAAGAAAAGACAAAAGTTAATACAGAGGGATATCGAACTCGCGGAAGTCCGCATGGCCGACGTCCGAAGGAGGTTTAGCCGTGAAGGCACATCGCCAATACATCGACGAACAAATAAAACGTGATCCTCGATTTGCCAAGGATCTGGAAGAGGCCAAGATTCAAGTTCGGATTGCCGTTATGATTGCCCGTTTGCGTGAAGAGAGAGGGTTGTCTCAACGGGACCTGGCTAAAATTGTGGGGATTAAACAGCCTCAGATCGCTCGCCTTGAGAAGGGAGATCACCTTCCCACCTTGGAGACCCTTCTGCGATTGGCTGATGCTCTATCGGCCCGCGTCATTATCGGCCCTAAACAACACCTCGAAATCCTCGCAGCTTAACGTTCCTCGATTTAGTATTTATTCATCCAACCGTATTTCTTTGTGCTAATATAGCCATCTTTTGCTTAAACAGCACGCGCTTGAAGACGGGGGGGATTTATATTAAGATCTCCCTTTTTACCGATAACCAGGTTAGAAACGATTTTTCTTTCACACCCAACGCAATGCCTTTTGCTGTTTTGTAAAACAAATCGTTTAACACAATTCCGATTAAAACATCTAAGTGGGCATTCTTCCTTCTGTTTTTTGTTAAACAAACCTGTTTAACAGCACTTTTCGTTGGTGAGACTGAGAACACAATACGCCAGCTCATAGGTCAACCGTTATTATTTTTTCTACTTTCCTAGAGGGTTTACCATAACGCCTTTCAATGTCTTTCTGTTCCTTTGCAGAGACAGAAGGAAGGAGTAAGGCTCTGAACTTCATTAATTCTTGGGACAGCACTTCACGTACACTCTCTTTAACAACCGTTTTTAACTCTTTTTTGGAAATCGCACTTGTCTTGGACAAATTGAATTATCCTCCATTTAATGTTGTTAATTATATCCATTTAGCCCAATTATTTCTATTCGCAAAAATCTGGTCATTTACGAAAAGCTGCGTCACTTATTTTCTTTTGTTTAGATGGTCAAACGGTGTGAATTTTGTGGGAAAAAATTGAAAAAACGGAAATGGAAATAGAAAAGTTACCTTCCGAACGGAAATCTGAAAAAGGTTTTCCAAGATAAGCTCGGAAAGGGAAACACGGACTGGAAAACCGTTTCCAACTTATCAGCCGCTAAGCCAGAAAACCTTAAGTCCGCGAAAACGTCGAATGAGCCTGACATTAAATCACCATGTCTGCGTTGAAGAAAACTCTGATGAACTTCGGTTGGGAAAGAATTGCGTGAAGAGAGTTTTTAGGAAATAAAAAAGCACTGCTTTTTAAACAGTGCTATCGCACAGGGTGAGGCATCACTCTAGTCACTTACCGCTTATGTCACTACAAAAGGCACCCAAGGCCACTACTTAAACAATGAGCAAAATATTACAGAATCAAGGAAATGTGTCAAGAAAAAAGTTTTTGTAGAATTCTCAAAGAAAGCGAAAAGAGGGGGTCAAAAAAAACAACCTATGATTTTGGGTATTAAGGCACGTGACTTGACTCTATATAAGGCTATATAAAGATTGACATATTCTGATGAGATGGCAATTTGAAATTGCCCCCCCTTATGCTCCCCGTTGTACCCTGCCTTCTGCCTCCCCTTGTGCCCCCCTTTGTGCTCCAGTGAAATATTTTTATCGGGTGTTAATGGCATCGCCACTCACCGGCGAACAGATCGGCGGAACGGTTATTAGGCTTATCCCTTTGACTAAGATAATGAAGGTTTGATAAGTTGGCGGTGTTGCCAATGAATAGGCCCTCGACAAGTTGATGAAAAATGGCAAAACAATTTCAATATCATGATTTTAAAGAAAACGACGCATGGCTGGTTTTCCGCGTCGATACCCAGGTCAAGAATGAGTCGGTTGATGTCTACCTCCTGATGGACCTGCCAAAAGGAATCATTCTGGTTCACGAAATTTCTATCGGAGAAGGCTTGTCACCAAGTCAGGCGGAAGAGTTCCTGAAAAAGGGAAAAAGCAAGAAAGGGAATTTCCCAAAACGGCTGATTTTGGCCAAAGGAGACCCTGCGGAGTCTGTTCTTCTGCAGGCGGCCAATGCGTTTGGAATGGCGCTTGATACTGTTCCCGCTTCTCAACTGGAAGGGCTGACCGCTCCCTTAAAAAAAGATTTCGGGAAACATTTCTTTTCTCCCTCCTCAATTCCATACGCCGGCCTCCAAGACGACACCTCCGCGGAGGACCGGGAGTCCGCCAAAAAGATGATCCCGGACAGCTATGATCCCTGCTGGTGCGCCTCCGGAAAGAAATTCAAATTCTGCTGCAAGCCGATCTTCCGGGAGATTATCGGTGCGATGAAGGCCGCGGAAGAAGGGAGAACGGACGAAGCCCTGGAATGGATTGCCGGGGCCAAGAAAATTGCAGGCGAGACTGCCGAAGTTCTCTGCCGGGAGGCGATTGTTTATAGTTATTTTGATCAGAAAAAGAGCGATGAGGTTCTGGCAAGAGCGCTTCAAGTCAATCCCAATCATCCCCGGGCGCTTTATATCCTGGGGATCCATCTTAAAGAAAAAGGAGATTTAAAAGGAGCGGCAACAGCTTATGAAACGGCGATTGCTCATTATCCCTCTACCGACCGATTCCATTTGAATGAAGCTTATAACAATCTTGGAAGTGTCCGATACGATATGAGAGATTATGCAAGGGCAAAGAGCGCCTGGGAACAGGCGCTGATATTACTTCCGTCAGACAGGATGGTAAGGCAAAATCTTATTGAATTCATCTACGAAAATCCGATCGTTCCCTTGCCAGTTCGAGAAGTGAGGAGACTGTCCAAAGTTTTGTGTAAACCAGCCGAGTTCATATTAGACCACATTCTCCGGAATGCGATCTTTGAAGATTAGTTTCAACTGCCCCAGCATGACCGCCCATCCACTTTTACCACGAAGAGCCCCCTTCAAGTCA
>JBGPKT010000078.1:0-10233 GCA_041486115.1 Nitrospiria bacterium
AATCCCCAGGAATCTCAAAAATATGGGAAGGAACAAAAAGAGATTTCTCCCCTGGTGGCCCATTATCACCGCTTTAAAGAAGTTGAAAAACAGCGGGAAGAGGCCGAGCATCTTTTATCCGTCGCCTCGAATGACGATGAGTTCAAGGAGATGGCTCTGGCTGAGATCAAGCGGCTTGAGCAGGAAAAAGCAAAGCTGGAAGACGAGATCAAGATGCTTCTGGTTCCCCAGGATCCCTATGATGAAAAAAATATCTTTCTTGAAATCCGGGCCGGAACAGGAGGAGATGAGGCGGCTCTTTTTGCGAACGATCTGTTTAGAATGTATTCTAAGTACGCCGAGATCCATAAATGGAAACTGGAGATTTTAAGTTCCAGTCTGACCGGTATCGGGGGGATTAAGGAAATCGTCGCTTCGATTGAAGGGAAGAGGGTTTACAGCAAATTGAAATATGAAAGCGGCGTTCACAGGGTCCAAAGGGTCCCTGCCACCGAAGCAGGAGGAAGAATCCATACGTCCACTGTGACCGTTGCCGTACTTCCGGAAGCGGAGGATGTCGATATTCAGATTAATGAGAATGACCTCAGGATCGATACCTTTTGCTCGTCAGGGGCAGGGGGCCAGAGCGTTAATACGACAAAATCCGCCGTACGGATTACCCATATTCCTACCGGACTTGTGGTGAGCTGCCAGGATGAAAGATCACAGCTCAAGAACCGGATTAAAGGCATGAAAGTGTTACGGTCCCGCCTGCTGGAGGCCGAAAATGAAAAACGGGAAAGCGAAATTGCCCAGAGTCGAAAAAGCCAGGTCGGCACAGGAGAACGGAGTGAAAAGATCCGGACTTATAATTTTCCGCAAAACCGTGTTACAGACCATAGAGTCGGCATGACGCTCCATAAATTGGAGGCCGTTCTTCAAGGGGACCTCGATGAATTGTTCGATGCCCTTTCAGCCTGGAACAACGCCCAAAAGCTGCAAACGTTATAACAGGACATCTGCGATGGACGCATCTCTACCTAAAAAAGCGGTCCGGCATAACTTTCCCGGCGGGGATAATGTGACTATATCCGGGTTGGTAAAGTTCGGGGAGAATGTTCTTCAATCGTGCGAGGATGTCGAAAATCCGGGGTTTGAAGCGGAGACCCTGTTAAGCTCATTATTAAAATGCCGCCGGCTTGATTTATACCTTCGTTTTGATGAGTGTCCCGGTCTCTCTGTGATCCGCCAGTATGGTTTCTTGTTAGAACGGCGGAGAGGCTTTGAACCCCTCCAGTATATTACGGGGAGGGAGATCTTTTTAAACCGGGAGTTTTCCGTCGGACCGGGCGTATTGGTCCCCCGCCCTGAAACTGAGTTGCTGGCGGAGGAAGCGTTGCGTTTTTTAAACCGGGGGCCCTTTCTTGATCTGGGAACCGGAAGCGGTTGCATCGCCATTTCTCTCTGGCTGGAAAAACAGAAGGCTCTGGAGGGATATGCGGTCGATATTTCTCCCGAAGCGCTTGGGTATGCGAGGAAGAATGCCAAATCGCTAGGAGCGGCCTCTCCCAAACTTCACTGGATTAAAGGGGATCTTTTTCGTCCCTTGCCGGACCATTTAAAAAATACTTTTGAAGTGATTGTGAGCAATCCTCCCTATCTTGATATGAACCGGGATAGGATCGGCCTATCTGTAAGCAAGTTTGAGCCCCTGGCCGCTTTAGATGGCGGGGAGGGAGGATTATCCTGTTACGCGAGAATTTTTAAAGAGTCGGTGATCTGGTTAAAACCGGATGGTTTTTTAATCCTTGAAATGGGGATGAACCAGATCGCTCCCCTGTTGTCGATGTTAAAAGCAACTCCCGCTTACCGCGTTTTAAATATTCTCAAGGATGAACAGGGCATTGACCGCATTCTGACTATAGGCTTTAACGGGGTGGCAAAATAATATGGATAAGCTGGTGATCAATGGAGGCGTTCCTCTCTCGGGAGAGGTGACCATCAGCGGAGCGAAAAATGCCGCTCTGCCGATACTGGCTTCAACCCTTTTGTACGGGGGAACGAGTGTTTTTTCAAATATCCCCAAAATGGGAGATATTGCCACCATTAAAAAATTACTGGTCTGGCTCGGGGCGTCGATAGAGGAACGGGGCGATCAAACAGCGGTTGAAATTAAAAAAATTAACCGGCAGGATGCTCCTTACGAAATGGTTAAGACGATGCGGGCTTCTATTCTGGTCCTGGGTCCCCTGCTGGCCCGGTGCGGAGAAGCGAGAGTTTCTCTTCCGGGAGGGTGCGCGATCGGAGCCAGACCGGTCAATTTAACCCTTTCGGCTTTAGAGAGAATGGGGGCCGAAGTGAAGATCGTGCAGGGATACATCCAGGCAAAAGCCAAAAAGCTGAAAGGGGCGAAGATCGTTTTTGATACGCCCACGGTGACGGGAACTGAAAATGTCATGATGGCCGCAACCCTGGCGGAAGGGACGACCCTCCTTGAAAACGCCGCCTGTGAACCTGAAATTACCGACCTGGCGAGATGCCTCTCTCTCTCGGGAGCTTCGATCCAGGGCGCCGGAACTGAAACGATTACCATCCAGGGAGTTCAGGAACTCCACGCCGTCGATTACAACGTCATGTCCGACCGGATTGAAGCCGGCACTTTTATGATCGCGGGGGCCATGACGGGGGGAGATATTTTTATCCGGAAGGGAGAGAGCCGCGATCTGAAAGCGGTGACCTACAAGCTCCAGGAGGCCGGCGTGGAGATCGATGAGGAAAAAGCCGGATTGAGAGTCAAAGCAAAAAAAAAGATTCAGTCGGTGGACGTAAAAACCGCTCCCTATCCCGGCTTTCCGACAGATTTGCAGGCCCAGATGGTCGCTTTGATGACCCTTGCCAAAGGATTTTCAATAGTCACAGAAACTATTTTTGAAAACCGTTTTAACCATGTGGCGGAATTGGTGCGAATGGGAGCCGATATCCGCATTAACGGAAACCAGGAGGTGATCCGGGGGGTCAGCCGTTTAAGCGGAGCCCAGGTGATGGCCTCTGATCTCCGGGGGAGCGCCTCTCTTGTACTGGCGGGACTGGCGGCGGAGGGGGAGACGCAGGTTTCCAGAATCTATCACCTCGACCGGGGCTACGAAAAAATGGAAGAAAAGCTTACTTGCCTTGGCGCAAAAGTGATAAGAACCAGGGGGTCCCTGTGAACGATTGGCTGACCATTGCGCTGTCGAAAGGGCGGCTTTTAAACGAGTCGGTGAATCTGTTAAATCAAATCGGCATTGCCCATAAAGAGCTCCTGCCGGGAGACCGAAGGCTCCTCTTTGAACTCCCCCGCCAAAAAATCAGGTTGTTGCTGGTCAGGGCGGGAGATGTTCCGACTTATGTTGAGTACGGGGCCGCGGATATCGGCATCGCGGGGAAAAATGTTCTTCTTGAAGACGAGAAAGAGCTCTTTGAACCGCTCGACCTGAAGTTCGGATTTTGCCGAATCATCCTGGCCGAACCGATCGGAATGGAGTTAACCCGGAAAAAACGCCCCTCCAAACTCAGGGTGGCGACAAAATACCCCCATATTTCCGAAAAGTTTTTCAGCCAAAAAGGGATTCCGGTTGAGCTGATTAAACTCGGCGGATCGATAGAGCTGGCGCCGATGTTAGGGCTCGCAGACCAGATCATCGACCTGGTCTCGACGGGGGCGACCCTGAAAGCACACCATTTAAAAATCGCTGAAGCCATTGCCGTATCGACGGCAAGATTAATCGTTAACAGGGCTAGTTTTAAACTGAAGCATCAGAGAGTCTATGCCCTAATAGATCAGATCCGGTCTGTACTCTCTTAAGAAGCGAGCCACCTTTTTTTCGACCGCGGAGCGGGAAGATGAAGATCGTATCCTACAATCAATCCCAGTTTCAGAAACAGTTAAATAAGTTAACCAACCGGTTCGAGTTAAGCGAAGCCCCTGTTGAAAAAGTCGTGAAGTCGATTCTGGCCGATGTCAAGAAAAACGGCGACCGGGCGGTCATGAAATATACTAAAAAATTTGACGGGCTTTCATTAAAAAAAGGGGCGTTTTGCATTTCCCCCGAGCGGATCAAAGAGGCCTGTCAAACAGCCGATCCCAAAGTGGTGAAAAGCCTGAAATTCGCCGCCGACAGAATCACTTCGTTTCACCAGCGCCAGAAGACAGAAAGCTGGAGCTATAAAGAAGGGGGTGTCACGCTCGGGCAGATGGTCCAGCCGATGGACCGGGTCGGCCTTTATGTGCCCGGAGGGAAAGCGGCCTACCCGTCGTCGCTTTTGATGAATGCGATTCCTGCTCTTGTGGCCGGCGTGGAGGAGGTGGTGGTCTGTTTCCCCTCCTTGAAAGGCAAAATCAACCCGTACCTTCTGGTCGCCGCGGATATTCTGGGAATCAAGGAAATTTATCCGATTGGCGGAGCACAGGCGGTTGCCGCGCTTGCCTATGGGACATCCAGCATTAAAAGAGTGGATAAAATCGTGGGGCCGGGGAACATCTATGTGGCCACGGCCAAACGGATGGTCTATGGATGGGTTGACATAGACATGATTGCCGGACCGAGCGAGGTCCTGGTGATTGCCGATGAGTCGGCGAACGCTTCTTATGTGGCATCTGACCTTCTGGCTCAGGCCGAACATGACCAGAAAGCCTATCCGATCTGTTTGACCCCGTCGATGGCGCTCGCAAAGCAGATCAAAAAAGAGACCGAAATCAAATTGAAAACAATGGACCGGAAAGCGATAGCCGGAGTCTCGGTTAAAAACAACGGGGTGATCTTTGTTACGGCCTCTCTGGACCAGGCTATTGACATCGCCAATCTTCTGGCGCCCGAACATCTGGAACTCGAAATCGAAAATCCCGAAATGGTTATGAAAAGAATCCGGCATGCCGGAGCCGTATTTGTGGGGCATTATTCCCCGGAAGCGGTGGGAGATTATCTGGCCGGTCCGAACCATGTCCTCCCCACAGGAGGGACCGCGAGGTTCTTTTCACCTCTTTCTGTCGAGGATTTTATCAAGAAGACCAGCATCATTTTCTACTCTAAAGATGAACTTGCAAAAGTTTCGGGTGATGTGATTCGTCTGGCTCAGATAGAGGGTTTAACCGGGCATGCCCATTCGATGGAGATCAGGAGAAGATGAGAACGCCCCCCGTGAGGGAAGCCATCATTCAGCGAAAAACCGCCGAGACTCAAATTCAAATGAAGTTGAAAATCGACGGGACGGGAAAAAGCGAGGTCGATTCGAGCCTCCCTTTTCTCGACCATATGTTAACACTCTGGGCCAAACATGGCTTCTTTGACTTTAAGTTAAAGAGCAAGGGGGACATTGAAATCGATGATCATCACCTCGTGGAAGACATTGGCATTGCTCTCGGGAACGCCCTGGCAAAAGCCGTGGGGGACAAAAAAGGGATCAAACGGTACGGGATCGCCTATGTCCCGATGGATGAAGCTCTGGCGCAGGTCATTCTCGATGTCAGCGGAAGGCCTAATCTGATTTACGGGGTTGCGCTATCGAAGAAAAAGATCAAAGATTTTGATATTGATTTAATTGAGCATTTTTTTGAGGCCCTGGTCCAGCGGAGCGGGTTGACGCTTCATATCCATGTCCCTTATGGGCGGAACCCGCACCATGTTCTGGAGGCTGTTTTTAAAGCCTTTGGCCGGGCGCTCGACCAGGCGCTTCAAATCGACCCCCGGATTAAAGGGGTCCTATCTACCAAAGGGGTTTTGTGATCGCGATTATTGATTATGGCATGGGCAATTTAAGGAGCGTCCATAATGCTTTTAAAAAGTTGGGGCGGGAGGCGGTGATCACTTCCGACCGGGAAACGGTCTCCCGAGCCAGCCATCTGGTCCTTCCCGGAGTCGGCGCTTTTTCGGAGTGCATGGATCAACTCCGTTCAACCGGTTTAATCGCTCCGATCCTTGAGGCGATTCAACGGGGGAAGCCGTTTCTCGGGATATGTCTTGGTTTTCAACTTTTATTTTCAAAAAGCGATGAATTCGGCGAGCACCAGGGGCTCAATGTGATTTCGGGCGAAGTAAAAAAATTTCCCGACGGGAAGCTGAAGGTTCCTCATATCGGTTGGAATCAGGTCCGGTTGTCCGGTTCTTGTCCAGTGTTCAAAGGGATCCCCTCGGATGCCTATTTTTATTTCGATCATTCCTATTATGCCATTCCGACCTGTGGATCGGTCGATCCAAAGACCGGACCGGAAAAAGAGGCCGTGACTGCCTCCTGGACCGATTACGGGGTAAAGTTTACCTCTTCCGTCTGGAGAGACAATCTCTTTGCCTGCCAGTTCCACCCTGAAAAGAGCCAGACTTTGGGACTAAAACTTCTGGAAAATTTCGGAGGATTGAGTTGAAACTCTTTCCCGCCATTGACATTAAAGACGGGGCATGTGTCCGTTTGAAACAGGGCCAATTCGATCAAAAAGAGGTTTTTTCAATCGAACCGGAGTCGATCGCAAAAAAATGGAGTGAGGCCGGCACGGACATGATCCATGTGGTTGACCTCGATGGAGCGCTCAGCGGAAAGCCGGTCAACCGGGAAGTTATCCTGAGAATTTTAAAAACGGTTCCTACTCCGATCCAGGTGGGAGGCGGCATCCGGGATTTTGAAACCATTGAAAGCTACCTTTCCATGGGGGTTTCACGGGTGGTTCTGGGGACATCGATTATCAAAAATATTGATCTTTTGAAAAAAGCGGCGAAAGCGTATCCGGGACAAATCGTTGCCGGAATAGACGCAAAAAACGGCAAAATCGCCATCTCCGGATGGACTGATGTCACCGGAGAATCGGCTGTCGATTACGGTAGAAAGGTCAGCGCGTTGGGGATTGCGGCCCTGGTTTATACCGATATTGAAAAAGACGGCATGATGGAAGGGCCGAATTTCCGCCGCATTGAGGAGATGGCAGGCGCAAGTCATGTCCCTCTGGTGGTATCGGGGGGAGTCTCTTCGTTGAAAGATATCCGGCGAATTATGGAGATGAAAAATATCGAAGGGATTATTATCGGAAAGGCCCTGTATACAGGCGCCATTTCTTTGGAACCGGCCATTGCCATCGCCAGGGGCGCCGCATGTTAGCCAGAAGAATCATCCCCTGTCTTGACGTGAAAGACGGCCGGGTGGTCAAGGGAATCGGTTTCGTCGATTTAAAGGATGCGGGAAATCCTGTGGAGGCGGCCAGATTTTACAATGACGAAGGAGCCGACGCGATATGTTTTCTCGATATTACCGCTTCACACGAAGGACGGGGAACTTTTTTTAAAGTGGTGGAGGAAACCTCCGCCGAGATTTTCATGCCGTTAACCGTGGGAGGAGGGATCCGGTCACCTGAGGATATCCGGAAATCGCTTCTCGCGGGTGCCGACAAGGTCTCCATCAATACTTCGGCTGTTGAAACCCCCGATTTTATCCGCGATGCCGCAAAACGGTTCGGGACCCAGTGCATCGTTGTCGCCATTGACGCCAAAAGAAAGCAGGGGAAAAAAGGCTGGGAGGTTTATACCCATGGAGGGCGGAAGCCAGCCGGTCTCGATGTGCTCTCATGGGCAAAGCAGATGGAGTCTTTCGGGGCCGGGGAGATCCTTTTGACCAGTATGGATAAAGACGGGACCTGTGAAGGGTATGACCTTGAATTGACCCGGTCGGTGGCAGAAGCGGTAAAGATTCCGGTCATTGCTTCGGGAGGAGTCGGCACGCTGGAGCACCTTTATGAAGGATTGACCGTCGGAAAAGCCGATGCGGTCCTGGCGGCATCGATTTTCCATTACCGGCGCCACACGATTAAGGAAGCAAAGGAATATCTTAGTAAAAAGGGAGTCCCCATCCGTCCGATATGAAGAAAGAATGGATTTCTGCAATCCAGTTTAATTCCGAAGGGCTGATTCCTGCCGTGGTGCAGGATGTCCTGTCCGGGCAGGTTTTAATGGTGGCCTACATGAACGAAGAATCTCTTAAACAGACCCTGGAATCGGGATATACCGTTTTCTGGAGCCGCTCTCGCAAGTCGTTATGGAAAAAAGGGGAAACCTCGGGGCATAGTCAGGCCGTCAGGGAGATTTTTGTCGATTGTGACGGGGACAGCCTTTTAATCAAGGTGGATCAAAAGGAAGGGGCCTGCCATACCGGACGTTTCTCCTGTTTTTATAGAAGACTGGAAAACGGACAATGGATCGAGGGTGAAAACCGTCCGGCCGTTGTCAAAAAGGAGTCCGAAAATATTTTGGAGAGGGTCTATCAGGTCATTTTACAGAGAAAAGAGACTCCGGATGCCGGCTCCTATGTCTCTTCCCTTTTTTCAAAAGGGCAGGATGCGGTTTTAAAAAAAGTTGCCGAGGAGTCGGGCGAGGTGATCCTGAGTTCAAAAAATGGGACCCGCAGAGAAATTGTATGGGAAATTGCCGACCTCTGGTTCCATACGCTGGTGGTCATGGGGTTCCACGGGATTGCCGTTTCGGAACTGTTTGATGAATTAAAGAAGAGAGAAGGAAAAGCCGGTTTAAAGAAATAACCTCCGGAGAGCGGTTTTATGGAAAATTGTCTTTTTTGCAAAATCGTCAGGAAAGAAATCCCCTCTAAAAAGGTTTTTGAGGATGACGCGGCGCTTGCCTTTTATGATGTCAACCCCCAGGCTCCCGTCCATATTCTGGTGATTCCAAAAATCCACCGGGGAGGATTTTTGGAGATGAAGGAAAAAGAAGACGATTCTTTAGAGGGGCATTTAATGGGGGTGATCAGAAAAATCGTCCGGGAAAAAGGGCTTGATCAAAAAGGATTTCGCCTGGTAGTCAATCAGGGGAAGGACGGCGGACAAACGGTTTCTCATCTCCATTACCATTTATTAGGGGGGCGGGCAATGGCCTGGCCTCCCGGTTGACACGAGAGTCTTTAACTTGTTATACTTAACGTTTACTTTTCCACTCTTAAAATCAACGGGAAAGGAGGCGAAACGAGAATGTCTGTCGTTAAGGTTAAAGAAAACGAGTCCTTTGAAAACGCCCTGAGAAGATTTAAAAAACAATGCGAAAAATCCGGGATTCTCTCTGAAGTCAAGAAACGGGAGCATTATGAAAAGCCGAGCATCAAAAGAAAGAAGAAAGCCATTTCTGCCCGGAAAAAAACAATCAAAAACCTCCGCGTTGCAGCAGAAAGTTGACCCCGATGTCTGAACTGAAAAAGAAGTTAAATGAAGAGATGAAAACATCGATGAAGTCCGGAGACGCCCTGAGGCTTTCTGTCATCCGGCTCCTGAAGTCCTCGATCAAGAATAAAGAAATCGAGCGGGGAAAAGGAGCGGAACTGAATGACCAGGAGGTTATGGAAGTCATTGTTTCTGCCGTTAAACAGAGAAACGACGCCATTGAACAGTTTGTAAAAGGGAACAGAGGCGACCTCGCCGAGAAAGAAAAAAAGGAAATCGAGATCTTAAACACGTTTCTCCCTCAGCCTCTGACCGAACTGGAAGTCAAATCATTGGTGTCAAAAGCGATATTGGAAACAGGCGCGGCGGGAATTAAAGATATGGGAAGAGTGATGAAATCCCTCATGCCTCAAATTCTGGGCCGGGCCGACAACGGAGTCGTCAGCAAGATGGTGAAGGAGCTTCTGGCCTCCTGAAGAAGCGTCTTTTAACGTTTCATTTTTTGTTTATAAAGAGTTCTCCTGTAAAGTGAAGCCTATTCCCGAAGAGACTATCGTCCGGATACAGGAGTCGAGTGATATCGTGCACCTGATTTCCGGTTATGTGAATTTAAAAAAATCAGGGCAAAATTTCCAGGGACTTTGCCCTTTTCACTCTGAAAAAACGCCCTCTTTTTCAGTCAGTCCTTCGAAGCAGATTTTTCATTGTTTTGGATGCGGCACAGGCGGAAATATTTTTAAATTCTTAATGTTGAAAGAAGGCCTGAGTTTTCCTGATGCGGTTAAAGAATTAGGAAAGGCCGCCGGTATTACCATTTCCTCCGGAGGAGAAGGGGAGCAAGATTATGACCGGGGCCTGATTCATATCAATGAAACGGCGAAAAGCTATTTCCATCAGGTTTTATTAAATGACCTTGAGGCAGGGGCTGCCCGCGACTATCTTAAAAAGAGGGAGATTTCAGAGGAGACGATCCGGAAATTTTCAATCGGATATTCTCCGAACGGCTGGCATCACTGTCTTGATTTTCTGGAGAAAAAAGGGCTGAGTCCGGCGGAGATCGAAAAGGCCGGGCT
>JBGPKT010000079.1:0-10211 GCA_041486115.1 Nitrospiria bacterium
CGATTCAAAATGGCCGGGCCACCCGTTTGACCTATCTGCTGACATTCAAACCGGCTTTCTACACTCCAAAATGGATTGTCCGCCGCACGCTCGACCGTGAAGTCCGGGAGCAGATTCAGCTCATTGCTGCCCGCGCCAAGAAGTAAATCTATTCCGGACGGTTTAAACAATGGCAAATGATTCTTCGGTGATTTTCCCGTTGATAATCTTATAAGCTTTCATTTCTGGCGAGGTTTTTTCCATTAACGAAATGATGATATAGACGCATTCGGGATAATAGGCAAGGCGAATGTCCGTTTGCGAAGGATAGGGGGGAGTATGAGTATGGGAATGATAGATGGCCAGGAGGTCGAGCCGGTTATGCCTCATATTTCCAAAGGCCCAGAACTGCTCACGGGGTTCCATTAAATAGGTCGTGGGGCTCTGGTCGGCATTTTTGATCTGGTAGTGGTGGGTGACTTTTTCACCCTCCCCTGCCAGAAGGCCGCAGCATTCGACAGGGTCCGCGGCGGCCGCTTGCGAGAAGAGGGCTTCCTGAATCGATTTTGGAATTGTCAGCACGGTCCGGCAAAGCCTGTTTTAACAAACCTTGTTTTATATGGTGCAGGACTGTTCATAGTCGATTAGTTTGGTAATCCTGGGATTCGGGCCGCAGAGGACGCATTTGGGGTCTTTTTTGGTTTTAACTTCGCGAAAATCCATATCGAGCGCATCGTAAATCGAGAGCCTTTTCGAAAGAGACTCTCCGATTCCCAGAATCTCCTTGATGGCTTCGGTGGCCTGTAAAATACCGATGGTTCCGGCAAGGACCCCCAGGACTCCCGCTTCCTGACAGCTCGGGATCATCCCCGGAGGGGGAGGTTCCGGATAGAGACACCGGTAGCAGGGATTGTCGCCGACATGGCCTTTCAGAGTGGTCACTTGTCCCTCAAATCGAAAGATACTTCCGGAAATCAGAGTCTTTTTTAAGAAGAAACAGGCGTCGTTAATTAAAAAACGGGTGGGAAAATTATCGGAACCGTCTAAGATAATGTCGTAATCTTTGATCAGTTCCAGAATGTTCTCCGAAGAAATACGGCCTTTAATAGGATTGATGGTGACATCCGGGTTGAGGGCCGTCAGAGTGGCCATTGCGGAGTCGACTTTATGGACATCAATCGTTTTCGTCGAATGAAGGATCTGCCTTTGCAGATTCGAAAGATCCACGGTATCGTTATCAATAATGCCGATCGTTCCGACTCCGGCTGCCGCGAGATAAAGGGCGATGGGGGAACCGAGTCCTCCCGCTCCGACGCAAAACACCTTCGCTTTCAAGAGTTTTTCCTGGCCTTTGCCGCCGATTTCAGGGAGGATAATATGCCGGCTATACCGCTCGATCTGGCTGTCTGTTAAATTCATAGGAGCACCTTTATTCAATAATGTCTCTTTCAATGGGGTTCACCGTCACTCCCCTTTTCTTTAACGCGGAAACGGCTTTTTCAATCTCGTCAATTTCTCCCGTGAATTCAAGGTCCATCCAGCCGGTTTTTTCATCTACATCCGCTTTCCGGATATTGGTAATGATCTGAAAGTCTTTCCCGATCTGATAAATGATCGGTTCTTTAATTTTTTGTTCCGGAAAGGTAATATGGAATTTCAGGCTTTTTGCCGACCCCCCCGCAATGGCAGGGACGATCGACACCTCGTCTCCATCCTTCAGGGGAGTCTCTTTCCCCTTCATGAAGCGGATATCTTCCTGGTTGACGTAGATATTGACAAAGCGGCGTAATTCGCCCGATTCATCACATAACCGCTCTTTGATTCCCGGAAAATCTCTTTCCAGGCCATTGATGATGTCATCGATGGTTTTGCCTGAAATTTCGACTTCTCCGCTCCCTTGAGTTATTTTTCTGAGCGGAGTGGGGATTTTTATTTTGATCGACATGTTGATTGGCCTCTACTTTCCTGGTTTAAAACGTTTTTCAAAAGCGCTCAAGGAAGGTTCTATTTCCACCGGATGTCCAACCGAATCGGCGACCGCTTCCTGGGTTTTTAACCCATTTCCCGTAATATATACGACCGTGACATCCTGTTTTTTTATCATCCCCTGTTTGACCAGCTTGCAAAGGACTGCGATGGTCACCCCTCCGGCCGTTTCAGCGAAAACACCTTCTGTTTTTGCCAGGAGGTGAATTCCCTCGACTATTTCTTTGTCGTTGGCCAATTCAATTTGTCCGCCGGTTTCGCTGGCTGTTTTTAAAGCATAGTAGCCGTCTGCCGGATTCCCAATGGCGAGAGATTTGGCAATGGTTTTGGGCTTTACCGGTTTGATAAACTCGGTTTTTTCTTTGAAAGCGGTGGCCACCGGAGAGCACCCTTCGGCCTGGGCCCCATTAATCCGGGTTTTGACCTTGCCGACGATTCCCATTTTTTCAAATTCATGGAGCCCTTTCGAAATCTTTGTTAAAAGGGAGCCTGAAGCGATGGGGACAACCACCTGGTCGGGGGAGTTCCACCCGAGCTGTTCAACTGTTTCAAAGGCGAGCGTTTTTGAGCCTTCCGAATAATATGGGCGAATATTGATGTTGACGAAAGCCCAGGGATATTCACTTGCAATTTCACTGCATAGCCGGTTGACATCGTCGTAATTCCCTTTGACAGCAATCACCGTCGGGGCATAAATGAGGTTCCCGAGAATTTTTGCGGCTTCAAGATCGTAGGGGATAAAAACGTATCCCTTGAATTTCCCTTCTGCCGCATGGGCAGAAACGGAATTGGCAAGGTTCCCTGTTGAAGCGCAAGCGACGGTATCGAAGCCGAGTTCTTTTGCCCGGGTCAGGGCGACAGCCACGACGCGGTCTTTAAAAGAGAGGGTCGGGTGATTGACCGTATCGTTTTTAATATAAAGATAGTCGAGCCCCAGATAAGCCCCCAGGTTTTTTGCCTCGATCAGCGGGGTCATTCCGGCGTGCCGGCCGATGGTGGCTTCTCCCTCGACCGGAAGAAGGTCAATATACCGCCAGAGGCTCATCGGTCCGGCTTTGATCTTTTCCTTTGAAAACTGTTTTTTGATCCAGTCGTAGTTGTAGTCGACTTCGAGAGGGCCAAAGCAGAATTCACAGACGTGAATGGCTTTGGCGGGATAGGTTTTTGCGCACTCTCGGCATTTTAAACCTTTAATTTTCATTAAATTTTACACACTTTTTGCTCAGTTTCTATTAACTGTGTAATCTCCGGTTTCTCTCCGCAAAGGGGGCACTTCGGATTTTTGTGAACGCGGACTTTCCGGAATCTCATTTGCAGGGCGTCATGGGTCATGATCTGATCAGTCAATAGGTTTCCCGCGCCTAAAATGATTTTAAACACTTCGGTTGCCTGCAACGTGCCGATCACCCCTGCCAGACCTCCCAGAACTCCGGCTTCCTGGCAAGAAGGAATCAGCCCTTCCGGGGGCGGTTCTTTAAAAACGCAGCGATAGCAGGCTGTCTTTCCGGGGAGTATGGTCATCATCTGGCCGGAAAATCGGAGGATCCCTCCATGGACGAGCGTCTTGCGGGCGAAATAGGCGGCGTCATTAATCAGAAATTTGCTGCTGAAGGTATCGGTGCCGTCGAGAATGACATCATACTCTTTAAAAAGGTCGATAGCGTTTTTTGCCGTGACACGCTCATGATAGGCGATGACTTTGACATCGGGATTGATATCCTCTATTTTTCTTTTGGCCGACAGAACCTTGGGAGTATTGACATCTGCAGTGTGGTGGATGACCTGCCGCTGTAAATTGCTAAGATCGACGCAATCGCCGTCAATAATCCCGATGGTCCCGATCCCTCCTGCCCCAAGGTAAAGACCCGCCGGCGAGCCTAGCCCTCCGGCGCCGATGATTAACACCTTTGCCATTGAAATCTTGATTTGTCCCTTGCCTCCAACCTCTGGAAGGAGAATGTGGCGGCTGTATCTCTTGATCTGATCTTCGGTAAATTCAAACATTCCGTTTTCTCTTAACTTAAAAAGGATGATTTAAATATTAAAAAATTTTTCCATGCTGATATAGCGTTCGCCGGTGTCGCATAAAATCGTCACAATATTTTTATTCGGCCCGATGTCACGCGCCACCTGTAGCGCGGCGAAAACATTGGCTCCCGCGGAAATTCCCACCAGCATCCCTTCTTCTTTTGCCAGCCGTTTCGACGTTCTGTAAGCATCGTCATCCGAAACCGTAATGACCCGGTCGAGGATTTTACGGTTTAAAACGGGAGGGATGAATCCTGCCCCGATCCCTTGAATTTTATGGGGTCCGGAGATGCCTCCCGAAAGAATGGCCGAGGTGGCCGGTTCAACCGCAATGACCTGGATCTTCGGGTTTTTGGTCTTGAAAACTTCGCCCACGCCGGTGATGGTTCCGCCTGTTCCCACGCCGGCGACAAAGGCGTCAATCTGTCCGTCCAGATCGTCCCAGATCTCGATAGCAGTGGTTTTTCTGTGCATATCGGGGTTTGCGCTGTTCGCAAATTGATTGGGCATGAAATAATCGGGATTTTTATTCAAAATTTCCTGAGCTTCTTTGAGCGAACCCTGCATGCCTTCATAGGCGGGAGTGAGAATAAGCTCCGCTCCGTAGGAGCTTAATAAGCTGACTCTCTCCTGGCTCATGCTCTCGGGCATGACCAGAATGACTTTGTATCCCCTTACCGCCGCGATCAGGGCCAGGCCGATGCCTGTATTGCCGCTGGTCGGCTCAAGAATGGTCCCTCCCGGTTTCAATAATCCTTTTTTTTCAGCTTCGTTAATCATATTTAAGCAGATCCGGTCCTTGACGCTTCCGCCGGGATTCATATACTCTGCTTTTCCGAAAACAGTCCCTTTTCCCTTTTCGTTTAGATGATTGAGTCGGATCAGCGGGGTGTTTCCGATCGCCAGGGTGACGTCGGGACTGAAAGATGGTTTCATCTGCCTCCTCCCATGTAAAACAGGAATTCAAGAATATCCCCTTCTTTAAGAGAAGAGACTTCAAATTCGTTCCGGTCGAGGATTTTTGAGTTTAGCTCGACAGAAACCATCCGCGGTTCTATTTTTTTTGAAAGAAGAAGATCCTGGACGGATCCGGTTTCAATTTCTTCGAATTTTCCATTTATTTTTAACCGCATCGAAAGTGCTCCAAGAATAAAAAAAGGCCTTTACCGGCCCGGAACCATAGAAAAAATAATAAATAAAGTTACCTTTAAAATTAACAAAAGAATGCTCTTATTGTCAAGGTTTTTCCCGATTATATAAACCTTCCGAATAGACAAAATGTTAGATTTTTCGTCTGAAATCAGCCGGTTATCTTGTTGAAAATCCCGATTGTGATATTTTGTGGAGTCTCCCTGCCGGTTTGACAAAAGAGAGGTTCTATGTAACCTTAATTAAAATAACGTTTTTTTATAATAACCACTTTGTTTTCAATGAGATTAAAGACTTCCATCACTGATAAATTGTTTCTGAGCTATATCTTTCTGATCATATTTAATATTGTGATCGGGACCTACGCTATCGTCAATTTAAACATGTTGAAAAATTCAAGCGACCAAATGATCAATACCGGCGTCCCTCTCCTTTTCTTTACCGAGAAATTAATGGATTGCCTCTCTGTCCAGGAAAAGCTGGGAAAACAGTATTTTTCCTTAAAAACAGAGCTCGCCCAGAACCAGTTTGTTGCCAGAGGGGAGGAATTCAAGAATTATTTGACCGAAATGCATGGAAAAGGGGTGGATAAGGAGATCAATGCCATCGGCAAGGTCTACGGCCAGTACCTTAATCTCTTTTCGCTTGCCCTAAAAGAAAGGGATCTGAATCAGGCGGGAATCCTCCCGTATCAGAAACAGATGAATGCCGCTCATGAGATAACGGTAAAATGGATTCAAAACCTGAAAGGGTCTTTAATCGAGGACGAAAAAGATCAACTGGTTCATTTGAATACGATGAATCAGCGCGTCCTTTATACTCTGGTTATTTTATGCGTGGCCGGGTTGATCCTGGGGCTGGGGTTCGCCTTTCTGGTGACCTCCTATTTTACCAGGACCATTGAAAAAATCAAACAGACGACGCAGATGATTTCAAAAGGGAAGTATGATCAGTTTCCCGCCTTTGTATCCGGGGACGAGATGGGAGAATTGACCGAGTCGTTTAAATCGATGGGGAAACGTTTAAAAGAACTCGAGGCGCTTAATCTTGACGCCAATCCGCTCAGCAGGTTGCCGGGGAATCTCGCGATTGAGAGAGAACTTCTGAAAAGAATCCAAAATCAGTCGCCCCTCGCTTTTTGTCTTCTGGACCTCGATAATTTTAAAGCTTACGGGGATACTTACGGGTATGCAAGGGGGAGCGAGGTTTTAACGGTTGTCGCGGGGATTCTGATGCAAACAATGCAGTCGGTCGGACAAAAAGAGGATTTTATAGGCCATATCGGCGGAGATGATTTTATCTTGATTACCGAACCTGCCCGGGCACATGTTTTCTGTCAGAAAATTATTTCTGAATTTGATCAAACCATTCCCCATTACTACGATGAGGCTGACCGGAGAAACGGGTTTATTTTGGCCAAAGACAGAAATGATGTGGAGCAGAAGTTTCCGGTGATGACTATTTCCATTGCGGTGGTGACCAACGAAAAGAGAAAATTTACGGACCCCGGAAAAATAGCAGAAATGGCGGCCCAGCTGAAGCATTATGCGAAAACATTTCCAAAGAGCATCTATGTCATTGATCAGAGGAGGAATTAATCTGATGATGAGCGCTAAGGTATATTCCCTGGCCGGCGCATTGTTTCTGCTGGCTTCCTGTTCATCCTTGAACATGATGCGGGCCGAATCGGATTCGCCCGGCCACCAGGCTCCCGGAACCCTGGAATCGGCTCAATTCCTTTTTCAGCAAGGGAAATACCCCGAAGCGGCCGGACAATATAAGAGGCTTGTCCGGAACAAACATCAAGCGATCGCGGAAAAGGCGCAATTCCAGCTTGCGTATACGCTTGCGTATTACAGGAACCCGAAAAGAGACTATGAAGAAGCTTTGAACGAGTTTCAAACCTTTGTAGAGCGGTTTTCGAGGAGTCCCCTGAAAGCGGAGGCGTCAAACTGGATTTTTTTGATTGAGCAGTATATGGCCAAGAAATCGGAAAATAATAAGCTCAGAGAGGATATTAAAAAATTGGTTGGTATGGATATCGAAACGGAACAGAAGCAAGAGCGCCTCAAGTAACCGGTTTATGGCCCGAATGAATGGCGACAATTCCTCCGGTCAGATTGATAAAAACCGCATCTTTAAATCCCGCCTCGACCATCATCTGTTTCAGTTTTTTCTGGTCCGGAAATTTTCGGATGGAGTCGGGAAGATACTGATAAACCCCCGTCTGATCTTTTGAAACCCATTGCCCTATTTTCGGGAGTAGAACAAAGGAATAAAAATCATACAGTTTCCTCCAGAAAAAATGAACCGGTTTGGAAAATTCCAAACAGATAAATTCTCCCCCCGGTTTTAGCACCCGGTAGACCTCGGCAAGCGCCTTGTGGATATCGCTGAAATTCCTCATTCCAAAACCGACAGTGATCAGATCAACAGAGTTATTTTTAAACTGAAGATGTTCCGCGCGGCCAAGGAGCGGAAAAATCCGAGATGAAAGCCCTCTGGCGCGAATCTTGGCTGACCCGACCTGGAGCATTTCGAGATTCAGATCCGACGCGATGACCCTGTTCCCCTCTCCGGCTCTGGCCGCCAGTTTTATGGCGATGTCGCAGGTGCCCGAGGCCAGATCGAGGATGACCCCTTTTTTGGGAAGACGGGCGAGCCTGACCACCCTGTTTTTCCACAAATTATGGAGCCCCCCGCTCAGCAGGGTGTTATTGAGATCGTATTTTCGGGCAATCGAAGAAAACATCGCCTGGACATTTTTTTCCTTGTCGTCGAGTGCGTATTTTTGAGGTTTGACCGGGAGCGGGAGCATAGGGGAATATGGGTAGCATTTAACGCGGGCAGGAGTCAAGGAGAATATAAGATGGAGTAGACCGGCTGCTTGATTTCATGCTAATATTCTTATTTATTATCCTCGTTGATTTTAACTTAATAAGAAGAGATGAATCGCAAATTTATCAGTATCAAAGGGGCAAGGGAGCATAACTTAAAAAATATCGACGTGGAGATTCCGCGCGATCAGCTGGTTGTGATCACCGGACTCTCCGGTTCCGGAAAATCTTCCCTGGCGTTTGACACGATTTACGCCGAAGGGCAGAGGCGGTATGTCGAATCCCTTTCGGCGTATGCCCGTCAATTTCTGGAGCAGATGGGGAAACCGGACGTCGATTCGATTGAAGGACTTTCTCCCGCCATATCGATCGAGCAAAAAACCACGAGCCGGAACCCCCGTTCCACGGTGGCCACCGTCACCGAGATTTATGACTATTTCCGTCTTTTATTTGCCCGGGTCGGCCAACCTTACTGTTACCAGTGCGGAAAGGAAATTACCGCCCAGACGATTACCCAGATGGTCGATATGGTGATGACTTATCCGCCAGGATCGAAAATTCAGGTGATGGCCCCCCTGATTCAAGGGCGGAAAGGGGAATACAAAAAGGAACTTCTTCAGATTAAAAAGAACGGTTATGTCCGCGTCCGAATCGACGGGACGGTGGTGGACCTAGTTGAAACTCCGCCGCTTGACAAGAATAAGAAACATTCCATCGACGTGGTCGTTGACCGGATTATTATAAAGGAGGGGGCGGAAAAACGGCTAGCGGACTCCCTTGAAACTGCTCTCGGCCTTTCCGGGGGGTTGGTGATTATTGCCAGGGAGAACCAGGCCGATGCGCTGTTTAATGAAAAGCTGGCCTGCGTTTCCTGCGGAATCAGTTATCCCGAGATGGAGCCGAGGATGTTCTCTTTTAACAGTCCCCAGGGGGCCTGTCCTTCCTGCGGCGGTCTGGGAACCACGCGGGACCTCGATGCCGAGTTGATTGTTCCTGACCGAAACCTTTCTTTGAGGGAAGGGGCGGTTAAACCGTGGGAAAAAAGGGGAGCCGGGTTTTATTTTAATATGATGGAGGTACTGGCCGCCCATCTCAAGTTTGATCTGAAAACCCCGTTTAAACAGTTAAAATCGGAATTTCAAAAAGCCATTTTATATGGAACCGGGGACGACCCCGTGACGTTTTATTATGAACGGGAAGGGAAGCGCGACACGTACCGGAAGCCGTTTGAAGGCGTGATCCCCAACCTGGAGAGGCGCTACCGGGAAACCGATTCCGTATTTATCCGCGAAGAAATCGAAAAGTATATGGCCATCCACACCTGTACGGCCTGCGGGGGCACCCGGTTAAAGAAAGAGAGCCTGTCGATCAAGGTCGGGGAGAAATCGATTGCGGAATTAAGCCGGCTTTCCATTAAAGAGGCCGATGACTTTTTTTCTCAGCTCGACCTGTCAGAAAAAGACCGCCTGATTGCCCAGAGAATCCTCAAAGAGATCAGGGACCGGCTCGGTTTTCTGATCAGCGTGGGGGTCGATTACCTGACGCTCGACAGGACGGCGGCAACTCTCTCGGGAGGGGAAGGTCAGCGGATCCGCCTTGCCACTCAGATCGGTTCCAGTCTGGTCGGCGTCCTTTATATTCTCGATGAACCGAGTATCGGCCTCCATCAACGGGACAACGAGAGGCTTTTAAATACCCTGAAACGGTTACGGGACCTCGGGAACACGGTCCTTGTGGTTGAGCATGATGAAGAGACCATTATGGACTCCGATTATGTGATTGATATGGGGCCGGGAGCCGGATTGCTGGGAGGTGAAATCATCTCTCAGGGGACTCCAGCCCAGATTAAAAAAGACCCCCGGTCGATCACGGGGAGGTATTTATCCGGGAACCTTTCGATTTCGCTCCCCAAAAGGCACCGTCCCGTTAAAAAGTTCTTAACCGTCAAAGGGGCAACAGAGAATAACCTCAAAGGGATCGATGCCGGCTTTCCGCTCGGACTTTTAACCTGTGTCACAGGGGTTTCAGGTTCCGGGAAGAGCACGCTGGTCATAGACGTTCTCTATAAACATCTTGCCCATTATTTTTACCGGTCCACCGAAAAGCCCGGCGCCTGCGCCTATATTACCGGCATCGAACAGCTCGACAAGGTGATCAACATCGATCAGTCGCCTATCGGAAGGACCCCGAGGTCGAATCCGGCGACCTATACAGGATTGTTTACCCTGATTC
>JBGPKT010000080.1:0-10048 GCA_041486115.1 Nitrospiria bacterium
CGATAAACAAGGGGCCTTGCCAGATCCGAGTTGGCTCTGACCGCAGCCTCTTCTTCCTGGAGGACATAGATCGTCCCTTTCGGGTCGACAATCGGCTTCTGGTTCCCAATCGCTGTTTCCATGGTGATCGGCGTTTCTATGAAATGGATCGTGTATTGCTTCCGTCCGGCGCCTTCAGGGCAAAGACTCCATTTCCCCTGTTCTCCCGGCTTGGCAGGGAGCGAGGTCTCCTGTCCAGCCAATCCTTCGCCGCCCGGATCGGTTGACGGCGAGCCTGTCCCTTTCGCCACATGGATCGGCTCAAGCCAGGGAGCCGGTCCATGATGGCGGGCAAACGGAATGCGCTTTCCAAAATGGGGTTTTAAGAGAGGCCAAGAGATTTTTCCCGTTTTCTCTTCAAAAAGAATCGGGGGTCTTTGACCTGGCATCGGAGATTTGTACTTCGGATTCGCGAACTTTCCGCTCGCCTCCGGCTCTCCCAATGCTTTATTCCCTTCCCAGCTCCAATCCCAAACCGATGCGTCATAAGCCATAATCTGCCCTTTTTCGTCAGACGTATGCCCTGGCTGGCCCATTGGAGGGACCATCATTTTTACCCATTCCTTAATGGAAATCTCGGGAATCGATTTGGACCAATCTGTTTTATCGGCGGTAATATGCCATTTCTTGTCATACCAATCCAACGTTTTGCCGACCAATTTGTCCGAGGTCACGGCTGTTTTCATCCGGCCTTTCCGGTCTGGAAGCTCCTGAAGCGGGGCCATCACATCGGTGCTGGCCAACGGGTAATTTCCGCTCTGGATGGTATTATAAACTCGCCAGTAAGACCACATCCCGGCAACATAATGATGCGCTACATGGCAATGCATCAAAAAGTCCCCGGCCAACTGCTGGCAGAGTCCCGATCCGCACTCCACCTGAAGATCGATGGCTTCTGTCGGACCGATCACTTCGACGTCGACCCTATCGGAAGTTGTCCGGACGACCGGATATTTCACCGGACCTTCTCCCGCCGCGGTTAAAAGTTCTTCCCCTTTAGGATCGGCTTTAGGCTGACGGAGCCAGCGGATGGTCCCACCGTGAGGATGGTGAGAATGGAAAACTTCCCCCCCTCCATGGATCAGGCGGTATTTTGAGGGATCTCCCATATAAGACCGGGGGATCGGCGTGGGGGCATCGCCAAAGGTATAGGCACTGTAGCTATGGGACTCATCTTCAAAGTGGAAATATTTTTCCTGAGCGGCCAGATTATTGATTCCAAACGGTTCGCTTCTGTAGTTGATCGCACGTGCGGAAGGACGATAGGCATCTGAGTTGGGGTCCCTCTGCGGGATCATTTCTCCCAGACGGTTTAACGGGCGGAAGGATTCATCGCCGATTTCATGATAGAACATGGTAAATTCTCTAAAATCCTTCGAATAGGGATATTTTTTCTTGTCAAAGGTGATCATCATCTGCCAACCGCTCTTCGATTCCTTTCCGGTAATCGAATCCATGTAGACCGCCCCCATGTTTTCGACCATGAACGCGCCCATCAACCCCAGACTGCTCGATTCTCTCCCCACATGGCTGTGAAACATGTGAGCCCCTTCCTGTTCGTCCGGACGGAGATACCATTCAAACACCTGGCTTTTCCCCGGCTTGATATTGGAATCGGGATTCACCATGGTCGCCGGTTGTCCGGTCGCCTTGACGATCATGCTCGATCCATGGATATGCAGACCAGCATCTTCATCCTTCATTCCGTTGCGGAGGGTGATGATCATACACTCGCCCTGGTTGCCGCGGATCGTTAACGGCTGAATATAGTCGGTTTGCAGGCCTGTTGAAAGAGCCCCGGGATCGTTCTCATTTTTTCTGGCTTCTTTATTCTTTTTTTCCTCATCCCGGACTTTTTGAATATTCTCGGTTAACACATACATATAACCGGGATGGAAATCCCCCCATTGATTCAGGGTGATTTCGATATTAATCGCGGTAATATCGAGTTCTTTCTTCGGGGCGCCCGCGGGACAATGCCCGCCGTTCACCACGGTTTCGCTGACTGTGCCTGGCCCAAGAAAATAACTCCGGTCCATCTGCTGCATGGTAGACATCTCTTGAAAAGCCCCGCCCGCGGCGTGATCAGTATGGCCGCTTTTGCCCGAAATCTCCCGCATCAATGTATTCATGGCGGCGTCGATCTTATCATTCTGGCCTTGACGGCCTTCCATGGTCTCTTCGCGCTCGATCTGTTTTTTTAACTTCTCCTGCCATGTCAGATCAGGCTGTGACGCGTCTTTTGACGCCTCGGCAACAACCTGGCCGTGCGGATGGGTTTCATCTGCCATCACCTGATTCAGTGACGGCGAACCAAACAGCCAGATCACGGCAAACAGAAAAATAGCAAAAAATAAAATGACTTTGCGATGGAGCCCAATGTTCATGATGTTTCTCCTCTCGATGATTAGTAAAACTTGTTGGAATTGACTTTAAACTATTAAGTGTATTGAAAAATTTAAAGAAATTAAAAAAGAAGATAAAACCTTGATAATGGTGTACCTAGCTGCAACAAACATACCCTAGTAAAAATGGGTCAACATAACCTATTGATATTTAAATATAAATTTTATTTTTGAACGCTGCAGACCCGATTTTCAAAAACTTGTTTCGGGATGAATTGACAATCTTAGAGGGAGGAAGTGTCTAACTTAATAGACATATCTTTCAAAAAAAATAAAATATCAATAAAATGAATACGTTAAATTGTCAACCGGGTAAGACACTGTCTAGCGTCAGGCCATACCGTCTCATTTTATTATAGAGGGTCGCACGGCTGATACCAAGGAGTCTCGCCGCCTGAGTCCGGTTTCCGTTTGTTTTTTTCATCGCCACGGCGATCTCTTCCCTTTCAACCATCTGTACGGCGACATACGTGGTTTCCTGAAGGGGATGCGAGGCCATTTCTTGGGGGGCCTGATCATTAAAAACCGCATCCAGTTTGATTTCTGGACCCTGGCTGATCAAAACCGCCCTCTCAATGACATTCTCAAGCTCCCGGACATTTCCATGCCAGGGATAATCGATCATGATTTTCATCACCTGAGGAGAAATCCGCTTTATAGAAAGGTGATTTTGTTCACAATATTTTTTAATAAAATGGTCCACCAGAAGGGGGATATCTTCTTTTCGTTCTTTTAAAGAAGGGATCATCACCGGAACTACCGCCAACCGGTAATAGAGATCTTCGCGGAATAATTTCTTTTTAACCAGCTCCCGGAGGTCTTTATTGGTCGCGGCGACGACACGGGCATCCACCTTGATATTTTTATTGCTCCCGACCGGTCGAATCTCGTTTTCCTGAAGTACTCTGAGGAGTTTGGATTGAAAGGCCAGGGTGGTGTCTCCGATTTCATCCAGGAGAAGAGTCCCGCCATTGGCCTCCTCGAACAACCCTTTTTTATTGTTAATGGCGCCGGTAAACGAACCTTTGACGTGGCCAAACAATTCGCTTTCCAGAAGTGTCTCGGGCAAAGCGCCGCAGTCCACCGTGACAAAGGGACGGTCTTTTCTCGGGCTGTTGTAATGGATCGCCCTCGCGATCAGTTCCTTGCCGGTCCCCGATTCTCCGTTAATCAGGATCGTCGTATTGCTGTATGAGACCATTTTAATCAGCCGGAAAAGAGAGCGCATCTTGGGGGCACGTCCGATAATATTTTTAAAATCCTTGTCGGCATCGACCTTCTCCCGAAGCTGTTCAACCTCCTGAGTCAGATGATAAAGATCAAGGGCCTTCTTGATCACCAGCCTCACTTCATCGTTATTGAGCGGTTTGGTCAAATAATCAAACGCCCCCTGTTTCATCGCCTCCACGGCCGAATCAATGGTCCCATAAGCCGTCAAAAGGATAAAGGGAGGTTGATGGCTGATTTCTTTGACCTTTTTAAGCAATTCAAAACCATCCATGCCGGGCATTTTGAGATCTGAAACCACCAGGTCAAAACGGTCTTTTTCGAGAAATTTAACCGCCTCAACGCCGGAAGAAACGGTTTCGACCTGATAGCCTTCTTTGCTTAAAATCTTTTTAAAGAGGGCCTGCATGTTCACTTCGTCGTCAACCACGAGAATTCTGTCAGAAACCGGCTTATTCGCCGCCATTATCCCCCAATTTTTCCTTGACAGGAAAATAAAGATAAAAAGTCGCTCCCTTGCCCGGAATGCTTTCGACTGCGATTCTCCCTCCGTGCCCTTTCATAATATTCTCGCAAACGGACAGACCGAGGCCCATCCCTTTTTTCTGCTTGGTCGTGAAGAAGGTTCTAAAAATCTTCGGAAGGTCGTTTGGGTGAATGCCCGCGCCGGTGTCTTCGACCGAAATAACGACTTCATTCGAAGAAGGGGCTAAGGAATTCCCCCGGTTGTCATTGCATCCTTCGCGTTTTGATGCCCCCCGAACCGTCAGGGTCCCCCCGTCCGGCATCGCCTCCATCGCATTGAAAAATAAATTGACCAGCACTTGCATCACCTGCTGGGGATCGGCCCATATCGGGGGAAGCTTGTTCTGAATCACCAGTTTCGTTTGAACATTCATTTTCGGCGCCTGCCCGGAGATTAAACCCATTCCTTTGTGAAGGATTTCTTCCGAGTCGACATAGGTGAATTGTGCCGGCGTCGGCCTTCCGAATTCCAAAAGGTTCTGCATGATTTTTTTGCACCGCCGGGCTTCTTCTTCAATGATCTTGAGGGAGTTATAGCGGGGATCGACCGGATCCACTTCAGTCAGCAGGTCTTGAGCAAATCCCAAAATAATACCGAGCGGATTATTAAACTCATGGGCGATCGATGCGGTCATTTCACCGACCTGGACCAGCCGTTCGGAGCTGATCAGCTGTTGTTCCAACTCTTTTTTGCGGGTCACATCTCTGGCTATTTCAACAACCCATTCGACCCCTTCCTGGGGCTGGCCATTTTTCTTTTCGCCGGTTTGATCTGGTTTGACCGGCAATAGCAGTAGTTCCTCAAAACACGAATCATGATAGTCGTTCGCATTCACATTCTTGAGCAGTACAAAACCGGGCTCCCCCACATCAAAAGTTTTTTTGGCAGGACAGTAGGCGCAGGGTTCTTTACGGTCATAAAAAACCTGGTAACATTTCTCCCCCGTCTCCTTCAATGCTCCGGTTTTGGAGCGCTTTTCCGCGGCGGCATTCAGATAAATGACATTAAAACTTCGATCAATGATTTCGATAGGCTCGGGGAAACCGTCAAGAACAGCCTGAAACAGCCGTTCACGCTTTTCCAGTTCTTTAAACGTCAGAGGGACTTGTTCCAGATGGGGGTCGTTGCGCTTCGGAAAAGACATGAAAACTCGCTATCTATTATAATAAGGTCTATGCTAAGAGCTATCTTAAACCTCATTAAAATCAATGTCAAGAGACCCGAGAACAGAGATAGGAAGTTGTCATTGCGAGCCCTTCACCTGTCATTCTGAGGCGAAGCCGAAGAATCTCAGGTTTGTTCAGAGTAAACTCCGCGAAGCAATCTCGCCTTCTTGAACCGAGATCGCCACGCACCCTGTGGCTGCTCGCGATGACAGGCAAAACGAGGGGGTATCGAGCCTTCCTTCCGGTCTTTGGATCGGCCGATTCACAGGTCGAATGAATCAAGGCTGAGGGAGCAGAGATTGAATAATGCCTTTGAGTTCATCAATTTCGATCGGCTTCGCGATATACCCCGCCGCTCCGCTTTTCAGACAGAATGCCCGGGTTTCAGGAGAAGAGAAGCCGGTGGTCATAATCACCTTGATCCGGGGGTAATCCTTTTTGATATCTTCCAGAACACTAAAACCATTTTTCGGTGCCATCCGGATATCGACGATCGCCAGATCGAAGGTCTCTTTCCGGAGCCAGTTTAAGGCCTCCTCCCTGTTTTGAGCAGTTCTGACCAGGCACCCGTCCTTTCGCAATATATGGAACATCAATTTCAGAAAAAACTTTTCGTCATCGACGACTAACACCTGACCGCTCAACATCCTGTGTCATCCTTATAAAGATGTTAACCCTCAAACCAAATATTAAATAAGCAATTTATATGCCACGGAGTGTCTGGAATGAAACTTTTGAGGCGGGGTTAGGAGGAGACTTTTAAAGACACTGGTTTTTCGAGAAGGTTTTTTAACTTTTCAACTTTTACTTTGGCAATGCGGCGCAGATCCATATCGACGATCGTATATTTATACTCCCCCGACTGAATAATCTCTCCTCCCCGGGGCATATTTTGAAGCTGCGAGAGGACAAACCCCCCCAGCGTTTCATATTCACCCGATTCAGGAATAGGGAGCCTGTAATCGGCGTTTAAATCCCTGACCGATAAAGAGGCATCAATCACCAGAGAACCGTCTTTTAACCGTTCAACCGGCTTTTCTTCGGTATCATATTCATCTCTGATTTCCCCGACGATCTCTTCGATTAAATCTTCCATCGTCACCAGTCCTTCGACTGTCCCATATTCATTAATGACAATGGCCATCTGCATTCTCCTGCGTTGAAGCTCTTTCAGAAGATGGCTCACCTTCATGGTTTCAGGGACAAAATAAGCCGGATGGAGCATTGTTCTTAATACCAAAGGCTGTTTGCTCGCCAGAGACTCAAAAATCTTTTTATAATTGAGGAGGCCCACAATATCATTGATGCCATTTTTATAGACCGGATACCGTGAAAATTTATTTTCGGCGGCATATTTAAGGAGCTCTTCTTCAGACGTATCCATAGAGAGAGAATGAATCTTTGGCCGGGGGACCATGACCTCTTTGACTGAAATATCTGTAAATTCAAAAACGCTATGAATCAGCTCCTGTTCGGTCTGATCAATCAGGCCCTGTTCCCGTCCCTCCTTTAACATCAGTTTAATCTCTTCTTCCGAGCCCTGAGCATTCTCGATGATATTCCTGGAAATTTTGAACGGCTTTAAGACAAAACGGGATGAATGCGTTAAGACTCTCGCAAGGGGTAAAAATATTTTGCTGAGGACCGATATCGGTTTTGCCACCGTCAGCGCTATCTTTTCGGGATAGCGCAGAGCAAGCGATTTCGGCAATAACTCTCCCAGTGCAAGGGTAAAGTACGACACCAGAAGCACCACTACGGCCACCGATAATCCTTCACTCATATTTTGGACCAACTCGGAAGGGATCGCCTGGAAAATGGGTTTTAACACTTCAACCGAAATGACCCCCCCTATCGCCGCGGCGGTTGCGCTGATTACCGTCAGTCCGATCTGGACGCTCGCCAGAAAGCGCTCCATGTCTTTGTGAAATCCATGGATAATGATGGCGTTTTTATCTCCCTCTTCTGCTAAATGCTTAATCAATGTCCTTCTCACGGCAATAATGGCAATCTCTGAACAGTTTAGAAAACCGCTGATCAGGATCAATACCAGAATCACCAAAAGATCTAAACTCAAATGGCCCATTTACAATAACCTCAATTCATCCAATTTTTTATTTAGGATAACATATCTTCTGTCATGCCACAAGGTCACCCCCCTTTGTGTGTCCAGCCTGAACGATCGAAGCGGAATTTTAAATAAAAATAAAAATACTTTTTCTGTTGACTAATTTAATGGAATTGGGTATATTGTACTTAATTCCGATAGGGTTTGTAGGAAATATTAAAAAGGAGCTTTTCAAATGGATTTCTTGGATCTCAGTATTTCGACGGCAATCATCGGTTTTTCAGTCGGCTTTCTGGTCGGGTTAACCGGCATCGGCGGAGGATCATTAATGACTCCGATCATGATCCTCTTTCTTGGAATACGACCCGCCATCGCGGTAGGAACCGATCTGATTTTTGGCGCTATCACCAAAGTCTTTGGCTCCTTTATTCATTTCCGTCAAAAAACCGTTAATCTGAATATCGTCTTTTATATGGCCATCGGGAGCATCCCTTCGAGCTTATTGGGCGTTCAATTAATTTCAACCATTAGAAAACTGTACGGAAATTTCGTCGATACCTTTGTCATGAAAACCCTCGGGGTCACCCTGATTATTGTTGCCATTACCATCGTATTAAGAGTGATTTTCCCGTCCTCCCAGTCCAGAACCGAAGAAAACGTTATCCAAACATTTTCCCTCCGCAAAAAACTCTTAACCGTTTTATTGGGAGCGGGGGTCGGGTTCCTGGTCGGATTGACTTCGGTGGGAAGCGGATCGTTAATCGTTCCGGTTCTTCTGGGATTATTCCCCAGGCTCTCTTCAAGAAACATCGTCGGGACCGATGTTTTCCATGCGGCCCTTCTGGTTTCTGTGGCGGGACTTGCCCATCTTCAAGTAGGAAACGTTCAGTTGCCCCTTGTTTTCAGTCTGCTGGTCGGATCGCTTCCGGGGGTCTACCTGGGAAGCAAAATGAATATGAAGGTCCCGGAAAAAGTGCTCCGTCCGATTCTGGCCTCTATGTTAATGCTCACCGGGTTGAAATTAATTTAATTTCAGGTAGAATGATATGCAGTACCCTTGTTTAGATTTTTTTAGAACATTGTTATTTTAAAACCCATTTTAAGGAGTTGTTGTGGACCTCAATAACAGAACCGACGAAATCATTGAAACCGATATCCTGATTATTGGCGGAGGGACGTCGGGCTGTCTTGCCGCCGTTGAAGCCAGAGAAAAAAATCCCGCCTTATCCGTAACGATAATGGAAAAAGCCCACATCGATCGGAGCGGATGCCTGGCGGGGGGAATGAACGCCATTAATGCTTATCTCAATCCGGGGGAGACCCCCGAAAGTTTTGTCAAATATGTCCGGTTCGACTCCTGCGGACTGATTCGGGAAGACCTCGTTAAAAGCATGGCGGAACTTTTTGAATACTCGGTTAAAAAAGTCGAAAAATGGGGATTGCCGATCCTGTCCGATGACAAGGGAAATTATCAGCCCCGCGGAAGGTGGAACATCAAGATCAACGGGGAATCTTTAAAACCGATTATTGCCAGAGCGGCCAAACAGTCGGGGGCCAAAATCCTAAACTGGGTCGTCGCCACCAATTTTATCGTCAAAGGGAATCAGGTCCTGGGAGCCGTCGGGTTCAGCGTCAGGCACGGGAGAATGTATATTATCAAAGCCAAGGCCACCATCATAGCCACCGGCGGCGCCGCCGGCATTTACAAGCCGAACAATATGCATGACGCCCAGCATAAAACCTGGTACAGCCCGTTTAATAACGGCGCCGGGTATGGCATGGGGATCCGGGCCGGAGCCGAAATGACCAGTTTTGAAATGCGCTATGTCGCCTTAAGGACAAAAGATGCGATTGCGCCGACGGGCACTATCGCCCTTGGGGTAAATGCCCCGCAGGTCAATGGCAAAGGGGAAAAATTCATGCAGACGAAATTCGGCCATCTCGGAGGAGACGGCGCCCCGACCCCCTATCGCGCCTATGGCCCGATCATGGAGATAAAAGAAGGGCGCGGGCCGGTCTATCTCGACACCCGCCATATCACCGAAAAACAGGCTTCCGACCTGAAAGCGGCCTATCTCGATATGTACCCCTCCCAGGTTCTCTACTGGACCTCCAATGATATCGACCCGAGCAAAGAGCCTGTCGAGGTCCAAACCACAGAACCTTATATCGTCGGCGGTCATTGCCAGGGGGGTTACTGGATTGACGCCAACCGGAGGACTACGCTGGACGGGCTTTATGCCGCCGGAGATGTCGCGGGAGGGGCCCCTTTTAAATTCGTCAGCGGATGCTGGGCCGAAGCGGTCATTGCGGCAAGGGATGCCGTTTTAAGGGTACAGAAAACAGCCCATGAAGAGATTGCCACCGAATGGATAGAAAATGAGGCTCAACGGACCTATCGCCCCTTGTTGAATTACAGGAATAAGCCGTCGCAGGGCGTTTTACCTTACGACATGGAGGTCCGCCTCCAGAAAATCATGGACGAATATGCCGGCGGCGTATCGACTTATTATGAAATGAACGAAGAGCGTCTGATGATCGCCAGAAAACAGCTTGCCAAGCTTCCGAGCCAGTTTGATTTTCTTGTTGCCAGCGACTTTCATCAATTGATGAAGGC
>JBGPKT010000081.1:0-10048 GCA_041486115.1 Nitrospiria bacterium
CTCCCCTGCACCCGGTCGATCATCTGAGGGGTCAGGGAGATTTCAGGGACCACCAGAATCCCTTCCTTTCCCAAAGAGAGGTTATGCTCAAGGGCTTTTAAATAAACTTCTGTCTTTCCGCTTCCGGTGATGCCATAGAGGAGAAAAGGGTAAAACTCCCCTTTTTCAATCGCCGGCTTAATTTTTTGTAAAGCAAAGCTTTGTTCATCATTTAAAATGGGGGCGGCCGCTCCCTGAATTTCTTTAGAATATGGGTTTCTCAAAACTTCCTCTTCGACTGCCAGAAGAAGGTTCTTGGAGACCAGCGCCTTGCAGGCCGAGGAATCGCCCCAGCTTATATCCCACTTTTCGGTCTGATGGGTCAAAAAGAGCTGAAGGATTTCAGCCTGCCGCGGGGATCTTTTCAGTCCGGCCATTTCGGCTTCAATTTGCGACAGGGGAATATTCAAAAGATACGACCGTTTTGTTTTCGGTTCTGCCAGATTCGGCGGAACGATCATTTTTAACGTGATTCCGGGAGGAGAAAAATAGTAGGAAGAGATCCATTCTGAAAGGGCCATGAGGTCGGGGTTAATCACCGGATGGTCATCTAATACCTCAATGATCAATTTTATTTTTTCAACCTCGGCCTTGGAGGAAAGGCCGACCACATACCCATGAATCACCTGCCGGCCAAAAGGGACTTTTACTCTTTTACCGACAGCAACCTGGTTTAATAAATCGGCAGGAATCCGGTATTGAAAGGTCTGATGAACCGGCTTGGGGATCACAATGTCGGCATACGAATGAGGCATGGCGAAATTGTAACAGGTCTATTCTCCCCCTGGGAAGAATTATTTTATTGATTACAGATGCGGGATTCGGTATAAACTATCGCTGTTTTGATTCAGAGGAGGCTTATCGATGACCAGTGATATGATATTGCTGATTTTATTGCGGTGGATCCATGTTGTTGCAGGAATTACCTGGATCGGGTTGCTTTATTTTTTTAATCTGGTCAATGTCAACTTTTTAAAGAGCCTGGATCCAGCCGCCAAAACCGTTGTGATCCCGAAACTGATGCCTCCGGCCCTGGCCTGGTTCCGGTGGAGCGCCCTGGTCTCCGCCGCCGCCGGCCTCATCATGCTCCACTTTCTCGCTGCGGGACGGGGGATGTTTTCATCATCCTGGGGAATTTTTATCTTTACCGGCGGATTGCTCGGACTGGTCATGTTATTTAACGTCTGGGTCATCATCTGGCCCAATCAGAAACAGGTGATCCGGATGACGATCGAGTCGGCTAAAAAGAAACAGCCCGCACCCAAAACAATGGCGATCCATGCCAGACGGGCTTATCTGGCTTCAAGAACCAATTTTTATCTCTCATTCCCGATGCTCTTCTGTATGGGGGCCGCCGCTCATTTGCCCTTATCATAAATAGTGAGAAGATGATCCCCCCGGCTATTTCAACATCTGATTGATCGCCCCCTTCCACCCCTTATAAAGCGCCTCCCGTTTTTCCGGTCTCATGGCCGGAATAAATTTTACCTCCCCCTCCCATAAATGTTGCAGGTCACGATAGTCGTTCCAAAACCCAACGGATAATCCCGCGAGGTACGCGGCTCCCAGAGCCGTTGTTTCAATGATTTTGGACCGGACGACCGGAAGATCGAGGAGGTCTGCCTGAAACTGCATCAGAAAATTGTTCCGCACGGCGCCTCCGTCGACATGGAGTTCTTGCAAATCGATTCCTGAAGCTTCTTTCATCAGATAAATCAGATCGGTGACCTGATAGGCAATCGCTTCGAGCGCGGCTCTTGCCACATGAGCCCGGCCAGCCCCCCGTGTCAGGCCGGTCAAACTCCCCCGCATTTCCATTCTCCAATAAGGCGCTCCCAAACCGGTAAATGCCGGAATCAGATAAACTCCGTCATTCCCCGGAATAGAGAGCGCCAAAGGCTCGGTTTCTTCTGCCTCTCTGATGATTTGAAGTTCGTCTCTAAGCCATTGGACAATGGCCCCTCCCATAAATACCGATCCCTCCAGGGCATAGGTGATTTGATTCTTTATACCCCAGGCAATGGTGGTTAAGAGCCCGTGGGTCGAAACCACAGGCTGGAGGCCCGTATTCAAAAGGAGAAAACATCCGGTCCCATAAGTACTTTTTGCCCCTCCTTTGTGAAAAGCGGTTTGTCCGAAGAGAGCCGCCTGCTGATCGCCCGCTATTCCGCCAATGGGAATGGAGAAGCCACCAAATAAAGAGGGATCGGTGGTCCCATAGCGGTCCGAAGAGTTCTTCGCTTCAGGAAGGAGCCCGCGCGGAATCTCCAGAAGGCTTAAAATCTCTTCGTCCCATTGCAAGGTATGAATATTAAAAAGCATCGTTCTGGAAGCGTTGGAATAGTCGGTGGCATGAACCCTCCCCCCGGTTAAACGGTATAAAAGCCAACTGTCAACCGTGCCGAACAAAACCTCTCCCCTGGCCGCTTTTTGCCTGAGCCCCGGAACATGATCGAGGAGCCACCTGATTTTTGTCGCGGAAAAATAAGCGTCGATAACCAGTCCTGTTTTTTTGGCAATTTCGTCTTTCCATCCTTCTTCTGCCAGCTGCAGGCAGAGAGGGGCGCTCCTCCGGCACTGCCAGACGATGGCATTATAAAGAGGCTTTCCGGTCGTTTTATCCCAGAGGATTGTGGTCTCCCGTTGATTGGTAATCCCAATGGAAGCGATCTCACCGGGCGAAATATTCCCCCGTGCAATCGCCTCCCTGGCTGCTTTTATCTGGGATTCCCATATCTCCATCGGGTCATGCTCTACCCATCCCGGCTCCGGGTAGATTTGAGAAAACGCAAAAGAGGCCGAAGAGACGATCTTTCCCTTACGGTCAAAAAGGATCGCCCGTGAACTGGTTGTCCCCTGATCCAGGGCTAAAATATAGCTCATTATTCTCTTTTTCATTTAGCACCCGTCCGTTTTGCCGGACCCGGGGTGATAGGGGGAGGAGATGTCTATTTATACCAGATGGATATTACTTATTAAACTGGTCGGGATCGGCCCGGAAATCTTCTGAACGATTGCGATTCGTCTGGCCACAGGAAGTCTTTCATTTATTCACTCTTTTAAAGCTTGCTCAAGGATCTGAATCATGACTTCAGGAGGCTGAGCTCCTCTTATCACGTATCGGCCGTTGATTAGAAAATGTGGTACTCCTTCGACACCCCGACGCAAGGCCTGGTCTATTTCATACCGGACTTCATCTGTTCCCTGATCGGAATCAAGGAAATGCTTGACTTTTGAATGGTCAAGCCCGGCTGACGCGGCGATTTTCGCGAGCACGGCATGGTCACCGACAAATTGGGCTTCCAAAAAAACAGCACGAAACAGGCTTTCGACAATCTCATCCTGCCGTCCCGCCTGACCGGCAAACCAGATGAGACGATGGGCATCCAGGGTGTTGGGTAAACGTTCGATACGGTCAAATCTAAAATGGAGATCCACATTATCCCCGGCCTGTTGGACATGATCCTGTATAGCCTGAACCTCCTCTGAATCTCCGAATTTTGCCTTCAAATATCCCTGGTAGTCGACTCCCGCTTTAGGGAGGGCGGGATTAAGTTCGAATGGTTTCCAGGTGATTCTCGTCTCAGAAGGATCGGGAATCATCTTCAAGGCTCTTTCCATCCTCCGCTTCCCGATGAAACACCAGGGACAAACCACATCCGATACGATTTCAATGTTTAATACGGTTGTTTTTGCCAAGATCATTTATCCTTGACTTTCTGTGCTGTAGCTTTTAGAAATGCCAAAAACCACCTTAGCGCAAGATCAAAGGCAAAACAAGAGGATTGAATCTATATGAGGCAGGCAAACTCAAATATTGAATAATTCATTAACTAAAAAAGTTCCGAACAAAAGTGTTTCTTATCGTTTTTACTCGAGAAAACAAGGAAAGCACCTTCTGCCCGAATCTCTAACCTTCCACTCCCAGTCACTAAAGTGGTAAATACTTTCTCTTTGTCCTTTTTAAGGAAATCAGTAACATTAAGATTATAGTCATCTCCATTTTCTCTTCTTCGCGAAATCTGCGGTAATTTATGGTCTTTAGAAATTGCCTTCATACTTCGATCCTCCTTAAACCTGTTTTTTAATCTTGTTTATTGGTGCCAGGAGGCAACCAGTCCCCTTCTTTCACGTTCCAGGGATTCCAAACCCCCAACCATTCCCTGAGTAAATCATGGCGGGTAATATTTCCGACAAAACAACCTCCCTTTATCACCGGAAGGCGGAAAAGGTGTTGGGATTCCATAATTTCAACGGCCTCCATCGTAGAGGTTTCGCTGTAAATAACGGGCGGAGCGGGCGACATCATTTGCTCTACCCGAACTTTTTTGAGGTCTTGACCCGCTGTAAGCGCCTTTAATAAATCGAGTTCAGTTATTTTTCCAACCACCTTCATTTCGGAGTTTAGTACGGATAGACCGTGAAAACCTGTTTGAAGAAGTTTAACGGCCGCATCATACGCGATAGTTCCCATCAATACCGAAAGGGTATTGGTGATTCTGACCTCCCCCACAGTTTTAGAAACAGTTTCCATGAAATATCCCCCTATTAAAATTTTTTTAAAGTTTCATCTTTTTAAATTTGCAACTTATATGCCAACTTTAAAAGCCTGAAAAACCCTTTAAAACAAGGGTTCCTTAGTTACAAAAGTAAACATACTTACAAAGTTGTCTTGTCTTTAATACGAATTTGTATGAAAAACCTGGTATTGGATGTGCCGGTACTACAGAACACCTACAGAGAGAAATAGTTAGAAACATTTCAATTTATTTCCTGGTGTAAAATTGTAAAAGCCTGTTCCTGCATTGATTTTTTAAACAAAAAAGTGTTCAATGGGGGGGAAATGGAAGAATGTATGATACGGCTCAATATAGAAACAGTAGATTACAAAATGATACCCCAAAAAACAAACTGCGTCGTATAATAACCTAACTATGGAAATCTCTCTGGTCCCATTGGACGAAAATAGAAAACGCCGCATGCCAATACCGGATATTAAAATTGATCCCCGCAAGCATCTAAGCAAGCTGGATTATTTAGCTCTTTGGATTACTGAGTATGTCGGTACGATGGGGTTCTTTCTGGCCATTTTTGCCTGGACTATTCTTTGGCTCTCCTGGAATATGGTCGCCCCCCACGCCTTGCGATTCGACCCGTTTCCCGGGTTCGTCCTCTGGCTATTTATTGCCAACATGCTTCAAATGTTCCTATTGCCTTTGATTATGATCGGTCAAAATCTGCAGGGCAAGCACGCGGAAATACGGGCCGAAGCGGAATTCGAAGTAAACATCAATACCGCCAAAGAGATAGAAGCGGTTGTACAGCATCTGGAAATCCAGAATAAACTGATCTTGGAAATTTTAAAAAAGGTAGAACGGTAGATAAAAAGTTACGGAAAATGAGATGTTTTGACAAGACCGCAAAATGCCTTATAGGCCATACGACACTCACAAAATGGCCGTTTGCAAACCCTCTCACGACAACTTGAGTCTGTTTAAACTTTCGGGAGCTCTTTCAGGCAGAGATAAAAATCCTGGTAGAGATAATCTTTTCCTTTATGGCTTTCCCTCTCTTTGACGTCAACTACGTTTTTGGGAGGGGGGACGACCACTCTGTTTCCGGGTGTCCAGTTCACCGGCGTTGCAACGGCAAATTTATCCGCAGTCTGGAGCGCTGTGACCAGCCTGAGAATTTCTTCCACGTTTCTTCCAACATTCATCGGATAGTACACCAGAGCCCGAATGATTCGTTTGGGATCAATGACAAACACCGCCCGCACCGTGGCCGTTGCGCTTGCTCCCGGGTGAATCATCCCATAAGCCTGTGAAACCCGGGTATCAATGTCTGCGATCAGGGGATACGGGATTTCGACCTCCATTTTTTCTTTTATATTTTGGAGCCAGGCGAGGTGCGAATGGATGCTATCGACGCTGATTCCAATCAGTTTCGTCGAGACATTTTTAAAATCATCGTTTCGCCGGGAAAAATCCATCAACTCGGTACTGCAAACGGGGGTAAAGTCGGCAGGATGAGAAAAAAGGACCACCCAATCTTTTCCCTGCCATTCGCTAAATACCATGTCACCGGACTGTGTGGTCACCGCTTTGAAATCGGGAGCGGGATCCCCAATTTTTGGTAAGCTGATTCCTTCCATCTCATTAATCTCCTATTTGCTTATCGGGTTAGTAAGGAATAAATTATAGGCATGACCGCAGATCCAAGTCAAATTGTTCATCCCTTTTTTATAGGAGACGAGGTGCTCGCCAAATCTTATATTGTTATGGTAATGGACGATGATATGAGTTTTAAAAGAAATTTGAAGGAGGGCCTAAACGGGGTTCTAAAAATGGGTTTAATACAAGAAGGTGTATATTGTTAACACTTCGATTTTATTGATGGAGCTGGCCGGGATCGAACCACCGACCGGAGTGAACCCCTCTGTGCAAACGGTAATCCTCGCTTTTGAATGGCTAAGAATTTATAATATTTAATATGTCCGAGGAATATTATTTTGATCGGAAAAGGCATTATTACAATAATTCTCAGGATATTGCCGGTTTTACTCCATTGATGCAGGCTATTTGGCGTAATGAAATAAAAATGGTGCAATATCTAATAGACAAAGGTGCTGATATCAATATTAAGGATTATGAGGGTCAATCCGCTTTGTATTATGCAGATGAAAGTAAAAATAAAGACGTGTTAGATATTCTAAAAACAGCCAAGTAGCGATTTAATTATTACTTCCAGTTAATGTAGGTTTTTAAATTATCATTCAATTTAGGAGTTTTCCATGTTTCCTGGAAAAGTTTTAAGAGGAGATCGTATCAAAACATTTGTAAAAAGAACGGGAATGGCAACGCTACTGGTTATAGTGACGAGTGCACAAACTTTTGCATACGAAGGGATTTCGGTCATCGATGGAAGCTCAGTTGCAGGAAAAATTACCCTTAAAGGAGCAAGTCCGCCTCCAAAAATATTTGATCTTAAAAAATTTCCCCAACCCAGATTTTGTGGTCAAGTTGATAATGACGGAAAAGGGAATCGTCTACTTCACGATGTTAATGTCGGGCAGGACGGAGCGTTAGCCGATGTGGTTGTTGCGATCGAGCATATTGAAAAAGGGAAGCCTCTCAATTTCGTCGGAACCGATACCATGGCTGATATCTGTAAATTCCTGGTGCAAGGCGGACCTTCAAAATTTGTGGGTGTCGCGATGAAAAAAGCGGAATTTCGTGTCAAGAATCTTGATGCCGATCCGAGTGATCCCAAAACGGTAACAGGCGTTCTCCACAATCCTCATTTATATGAAGAATCGGGATCTGCCAGTTCAACCATTTTCAACCTACCTCTTCCGGACAAAGACCAGGAAATCAAGAAGCCGACGATTCTCCGGAAAAAGGACAGTATTCTCCATCTGCAGTGCGATCAGCATATCTACATGAACTCCTATTACTATCCTATTGAAAATCCCTACTATGCCATTGTCGGCGCCGATGGGATCTTCAACATTGGTGGAATTCCGCCCGGTGATTATGAACTTCGTGCATGGCACCCAATTTTAGGAAGTCAGACGACCAGAATTAATATATTACCAGGCGAAGAAATCACTCAGAATTTTTCGTTTGGGGGTGTTGGGGAAACGAGACCTAATAATACTATACCCAAAACACCCTACAAAACTGCCACTGGTACAACTAACATGAATTCAACCTTGTCAGACAGTTCTGACAATACAAAAGTTCCAGAAATTACCTTGTATGCAGCGTTACCCGCCTTGGAGATGACTTTGATAACACCAAATTCTGTTACCGTGAATGCCGGAGCCACGTTATCTGTCACTGATGGGGTTATTAACCGGGGGTCGGCTTTCTCCGGCGGCTTTACGATAGGCTATTTCCTTTCGGTCGACACGCCAGATAAAAATTCCGATTATATCGTGCTACCATCCATGCGAAAGATTTCATCGCTTGCGGCAGGAATTTCCTCTGAAGCGACTACCAATCTGACGATTCCAGCGACCACACCGGCCAATGTTTACCGCGTTTGTGCCAAGATTGATTCAAAAGATAAGGTGATGGAAACATCCGAGGGCAAGAATGTCTTATGTTCGACGACTCAGGTTGTTGTGCAACGGGCGGACCTAATTGTTAGCTCTATCACCACTACGGCGACAATAGGGACAGCGGGCCGTTTGATCTCTCTCAATTTATTAGTGAAGAACCAAGGTGATGCGCCGGCTGGACCGTCTGTTGAGTCGTTCTATTTCTCGACCAACGCGGTTTATGGTAATAAAAATGATATCGTTTCCCCGACAACTAAAGAAATTAACTCCCTGAATCCCGGAGCTACCTCTAGTGCACCCATTTCTGTGCTGATTCCTGAAAACACACCGGCAGGAGGCTATTATTTATGTGCCAAAGCGGATAGTAAAAATACAGTGGCTGAATCGAATGAGGACAACAATACGAATTGTACTTCAATATCGTTTAAAGTTCCTTTGCCCGATATTGTGATGACAAAAGTATCAACATCGACCGCAACAGTACGAAGTGGGGAGTCTTTTAATCTCCTGGCTACTATGCGAAACAAGGGAGGCTCAGCTGCATCAGCATTTGAAGTTGGATTTGTCCTTTCTAATAATAAGATAATCGGTGATGAAGATGATATTGGCATCACTCCTCAAATGCCCATCAACTACTTGAGAGTGGGCGGTATCAATAACAGCACGATTAAAGTGGTAGTACCGATTGGGACTGCACCCGGGGTGTATCTTATTGGGACAATTGTGGATGTAAACAAATCAGCAACAGAAGGGGAAAATAGACGACTGTCACCGGCAAAGATTAAAGTCATTCCTTGACAAAAACCAAGCTCTATCCGAAAGGTCCTTCAAGAAATCGAGCGTGGAATCAAAATTTAAATCATCGCACTTTTTTAACGGTATTTCTTACTTTTAGTTACCAAAGAGGAGAGTAATTACGTTTAAAATAATATATGCAGGATTAGCTGCGCTGAAAAGAGAGAACCGCTCCGCCCCGCTAGCTATAAAAAAGATTTAGAATAACAGGATTAGCTGCGCTGAAAAAAGAGAACCGCTCCGCCCCGCTAGCGAGGTATGGAGCTGGTCGGGATCGAACCGGCGACCTCCTGATTGAGAATGGCAAATGGGCATTTTTATAAGGGCTTGATTTTAATCTGGTTTCCCTATTTCACTTTTAAAATCAACTGTTTACATCTTTCTAAAAATTCTGCCTATTTCTGCCATTTCTGTTTATTTCCATAAAAATTAGCACAAATTTAGCACACTCGTGTGGGGTAAACCCCTCTGCGGTTTCCGACCTTCCGGTGTATCAGGGTGGGAGAGGAAAGAAAGCGTACTTCCAGACCTCTCCCATGCCTCGAAATCGGGGGAATTTTTACCCCCTCGTTACCTTCCCCAAGATTCACCTGGTTCAATACTTTAGCCTTTTCACCTTCAGCCCTGCCGTTTTCAAGACTTGTCTTATTTTCGGGTTCTTCGTATAATTCCGGAAAACTTCCTCAAGTCGGACCATGTCAGTTGGGTATTTGTCCTGAAAAATGTGGCTAATGAAATTTCAGAGAATCAGGCAGCTTTGGCAATGAAGGATACTTTGATCTTTAATACTGACATGATCGAAACAAGTTTATCGATCGTCATGTGACCCACCTGCCCTGAAAAAATTTTTGAAACTCGATCCTGCGTTAATCCAGGCACAAGAGAAGCAAGCTTTCTTTGGCTGATATTATTCTCAAGGCAGTGTCTTTTGATGAGATCAATTAACTCTGTTTTTATTTTAAATGTCTGGTAATCGATTCCCCATTCCTTCGCTATTTCAACTAGCGACTGGGGAGTTAGTGTTTTTTCTTTCATAGATCAATCCTTCCGATGCGGTTTCTGATAATCTCTTTATCTTTTTCTAGGAGTTTCTGCGATTTTTTATGGAATGCATAAACGAGGACAAGATAGTCATTATTGTAAATACAG
>JBGPKT010000082.1:0-10019 GCA_041486115.1 Nitrospiria bacterium
CCAGTTAATCGGTCAACATTATTTAAATAAACAGATCCCGCCCATTTTATGAACTGGGAAGCTCTTTGAGGGAGTTCTGATTTTTTAATCCCATACGGATGATCATGATGCTTCACCCTATTAAGTGGTGCCCATAATAAATCGTGAATTCTTTTTTCTGTATCTTCTCCAGATTCCGTGCCTCCTGCTTTAAGAACCTCTTTTCGTACAAAATACTCTTCTAAGCTGACAGGTAAATTTTTAGCCGACCTCGGTAAACCTGTAACAACCCCACCTGCTATGTGGATGGCAGAAATAAATTTTCCAGACTCGAAAGCCTCATATGCACTATAAAGCAGTTCAGTTCCTATTTCTAAGTTGTTTAGAATTGACTCCTCAGAATGTTCTAAATCCATTTTCTCTTTTCCGTTTTTTAAAAAAACATAACGCAATCCTACCAAACGGGGAAAGATAAAAAAAGGGGCGTTTTGAGTCGAGGCGAAAGCCATAAAAAAGGTATATTTTTATTATGCTTCTTGTCTTTCGGAGATGGAGAATGTTATAAATTATTGTATATTAAAGAGTTTGTGATTCATTAAACACCGTCTAGGCGCGCCAATTCAATGAATGATATGATGTCACCACGAGATTTTTCGGACGCTTTCAAACAAGGGATGATCTTTGCCCACCGGGGAAATTTTGAAGGGGCCCGGCGTTGTTTTGAAGAGGCGTTAAGTCAGGAAAAGATTACTGAGAATCCGCAGACGATGATGTTTATCCTTGGAAATCTGGGGAATGCTCTGGCGGTGTTAGGGGAATTAGAAGAGGCAAGGAGCTGTTACGAACGGGTCTTAACGCTGCAACAGGAGGAGGAACCGGATACCCGCACCATCGGTCAAACTCTGGCAAATCTTGGCAACCTCTCAAGAGAACTGGGAGATTTGGACCGTGCCGGGGCTTATTATCTTGAAGCTGCGGATTTTCTAAAAAATGTCGAAGACCGCCATTCGCTCGGCCTGCTTTACAGCAATTTTGGCCTGTTATCTCATGATCGTGGCGACCTGGAAAAAGCGGTTCATTTTTTTAATCAAGCCATTGATTTGCACAAACAAACCGGTCATGAAGAAGGTCTGGCCGCGACCTGGGGCCAGTTAGGCCGGATTTATCATCTTTTGGGAGAAAATAAAAAAGCCGAAACCTGTTTTAACCATTCTTGCACCCATTTTAAAAATCTGGGAAATCCTGCCGGCGAAGCGGAAGCGCTACGGGGACTGGCGGATGTGTATGAGGCGAAAAAAGATATTGAACTGGCTTTGAATTGCATGACCCGGGTTTTGGAAATTCATCAAGCCTATGGGTTGACGGTTCAAGATAAAGATTCCGCAAGAGTCAGTCGATTACAACGTCTTCAATGATTCCGTGGTTTTTGGGAGGTTTCAGGAGCTGCACGACAGCATGGAGCAACCTGCCCGTGAGCGGGCCCAGTCGGGCCGTTTTTTTGCAAAGTCTTCTTTGCGGGGTTGTTCGTCGTAAGGGCGGCGGAGCAACTCGAGCAATTCGTTGACCATTGAATGGTCCCCCTGTTCGGCCTTGTCGATGGCGAGTTGAGCCAGGTAGTTTCTTAAAACATATTTCGGGTTGACCCCGTTCATCTGTTCCCGCCGGGTTACGTCGGAAACGCCATCTTTTTGCAAACGGGTGATGTAGAGGCGGATCCAGTTCCCGATCCGCGATTTGTAGCTGTCTGTTAACTGTTCCGGAAGGTAATAAGCGTCCATCAGAGGGGCCATGAGCGCTTCGTCGGAGAGGTTGATCTTCGGTGCGTTTTTCACAGCGAGCCTCGAAAGATTCCGGTAAAAAAGGGTCATGTCGGTTTCAACCAGTTCCAGAATCGACACGAGTTCTGCCGTTAACGCCTCATCCGTTTCAGGCTCGAAGGCCTTCAGACCGAGTTTCCGGGCCATCATCGCCTGCCATTCCTGCTCGTATATTTCCGAATAATGATTCAGCGCCTGTTCAAAAGGTTCTCTCTGGTCAACCAGAGGATAAATGGCGTAAGCCAGCTGGAGGAGGTTCCATTGGGCGATTTGCGGCTGGTGGCCGAAACGATATCGGCGGCCTCCGGCATCGGTGGTGTTCGGCGTCCAGCCGGGATTGTAATCTTCCAGCCAGCCGTAGGGACCGTAGTCGATGGTCAGGCCAAGTATCGACATGTTGTCTGTATTCATCACGCCATGGACGAATCCGACCCGCATCCAGTGGACGATCATCTCTGCCGTTCTCTTGCAGATCTCCTCGAACCAGGCGATATACGTCTCCGGAGACGGCTCTCCCAGATGAGGGAAATCGGTGCGAATAGTGTAGTCGGCCAGTTGCCGTAGGATGTCGATTTCTCCGCGCGAAGCGAATATTTGAAAATTGCCAAAACGGGTGAACGATGGGGCGACCCGGCAGATAATCGCACCCGGCTCCTCTTTGGGGCGGCCGTCGTAAAACATATCCCGGACGACCTGCCCTCCTGTCAATATCAGGCTCAAGGCGCGCGTAGTGGGTACGCCGAGGTGAAACATCGCTTCGCTACAAAGAAATTCTCGAACGGACGAGCGGAGGACCGCAAAACCGTCCGCTGTGCGGGAATAGGGGGTCGGGCCGGCCCCTTTGAGTTGTAATGCCCACCGATTTCCATTTTGATTGACGACTTCGCCGAGGTTGATCGCGCGGCCGTCTCCTAACTGTCCTGCCCAGTTCCCGAATTGATGACCGCCGTAGCAGGTGGCGTAGGGGGACATGTCAGCGAGCAGGCGGTTGCCCGAAAAAACTTCCGAAAACTCGGCAGATTCGCAGATGTCGCCTGAGAGATCGAGCGCTTCGGCGACTTCCCGGGCGTAGGCGACCAGCTTTGGCCGGGCGACTTTTACCGGGAGAACGCGGGAATAACAGGCTCCTGTTACCTGGCGGCGATGATTTGAAGTTTCAGAATCGGCCGGGAGAACACGGGTAAAACGGTTGTCGAAGGTTAATGTTTTAAGAGTCTTCTGCAATTTAGAGCTTTGAATGGGTTCCGTCGCAGTAGGGAGGATTTTTGGTTTTTTTACAACCGCACCAGGCGACTTTTTTAACTTGAGCCAGCGTGACTTTGATCGGGCTTTTGCCGGTTTTCAGCCTTTCGTGTGCGCCATCGCAATAGGGCTGTTTTTCCGATTTTCCACAGGCGCACCACCATTTGTCTCCCGGCTGTTCATCAACAATAAAGGGATGTTTAATTTCTGTCATCGTCACAATCTCCTGGTCATATAGGTTAAATAGGGTTGATTCATTATCTCCTGCCGGGAATCGCTGTTCAACCCTTATTTTAAAGGATTAAAAGATGTTCAGACGGACCTAAGGCTGTTGTCTCACGTCGAGTGTGTCTCTTAAGCCGTCGCCGATAAAATTGAGGCCTAGGACGGTCAGCATAATCGCCAGGCCGGGAAAGGTGGTTAAATGGGGAGCCAGGAGGAGAAACTGCCTCCCTTCGGCCAACATCGATCCCCAGCTCGGGGTCGGGGGCTGTACCCCCAGACCGAGAAAGCTTAACCCCGCCTCGGCGACGATTGCCCCGGCCATTCCAAAGGTGGCTTCCACAATGACCGGGGCCATGATGTTTGGAAGAATATGGCGGGAGAGAATCCTTAAAGGCGAGGCGCCGTTGGCTCTGGCGGCCTGAACATATTCGAGTTCTCTGACCGATAAGATCTGCCCACGGATAATTCTGGCATAACCAACCCACCCCATTAAACAGAGGGCGATGAGAACATTTCTTAAACTGGGGCCTAAAACGGCGGTAATGGCAATGGCAAGAAGAATTCCCGGAAAGGCGAGAAACACATCGACGACCCGCATGATCGCTTCATCAAGGAGACCTCCAAAATAACCCGCGACCGATCCGACGAGGAGGCCGGTCATCAGAGAAATCGAAACCACGGTGATGCCGACCAGGAGGGAGATTCTTGAACCGTAAATCATCCGGCTCAAGATGTCGCGCCCCAGTTTGTCCTGGCCGAAAAGGTGATGAGGGGAGGGGCCGTTTAACCCCTCTTCGAGATGGAGCTCCGACGGATCGGCCGGGGCGAGATAAGCCGCAAACATCGCGACAAGGAAAAAAACCACGAGAACAGAAAGACCAAAGAGCGCTGGCTTGTTTTTCGAAAGTCTCATTTCTGGTATTGAATCCTCGGGTCGATAAAGGCGTAAAGAAGATCGGTTCCCAGGTTGATTAAAACGTAGGTGAGCGAAATGAAGAGAACGCATCCCTGCACGAGGGGATAATCCCTCGCCGAAATGGCCTGAACCGTCAGACGTCCGACGCCGGGCCATGAAAAAATGGTCTCGGTGATAATCGACCCTGCCAGCAATCCTCCAAATTGAAGCCCCACAATGGTCACGACCGGAATCAGGGCATTTCTCAAGGTATGTTTGATGACGACCCTGTATTCGGCAAGTCCTTTTGCGCGGGCGCAGAGAACATATTCCTTTTGTTTGACCTCCAGAAGGGAAGAACGGATCATCCGGGTTAAGATTGCCGACATTCCCAGGCCGAGGGTGATTCCGGGTAGAATAAAATCAAGGATCCCTTCTTTTCCGGAAACCGGCAGTAAGTTCAACTCCACTGAAAAGAGCAAGATCAAAAGCGGCCCGAGCCAGAAATTGGGGAGCGATACCCCCAGCAGGGCAAAAAACATCGAACCCGTATCGACCGCGGAGTGCTGTTTAAGCGCTGAAAAAATCCCCAGGGGGAGCGCGATCAGAAGCGCGATCAACATGGCAAAAAAGGCAAGTTCAAGCGTATTGGGATACCGATTTAAAATGGTGGAGAGGACAGGCCGTTTGGAGTGAAGGGAACGCCCCAGGTCCCCGTGGCCGAGCCGGTTGAGAAAATGGAGGTATTGATCCCCGAGAGGTTCGTCGAGATGAAGCTGTTTTCTAAGGGTTTCTTTATCGGCGGACGAAGCGGTTTCTCCCAGCATGATATCAACCGGATCGCCGGGAATCAGATGAATGAGAAAAAAAACCAGCGTAATGACGCCGAAAATAACCGGGATTAAAAGGAGAAGACGGCGGACCAGATAAGAGCGCAAAGAAATTCCTTATGTTGAACCCAGTTTATTTGATTATTGACATTTGCGTTTTCAGCTATATGTTCAGAAGCCGTTAGATTATTTCATATTTGATAATCTGTTTCAATTGACTTAGCTTTTGTTTCATGTAAAATTATACCATGAATTTAAGCCAATCCCGGGTATCTCCTGAATTTCTTTTGAATCAAATCCAGTCCGAAATCGATCCGAAAGCTTCTGAAGTGAAGGTCTTTCCGCTGGCGGGAGATGCCTCCAACCGGGCCTATTACCGCCTCGATGTCGGTGTAAAGGGCCGTCAACGCCGGACGATTGTTCTCATGGCGCTGGCCGATCCCGAACCGTTTAAACAATCCGAAGAAAAGGAGAGCGGACATCTGGTTTCGACCGAGATTCCCTTTCTGAATATTCAGCGGTATCTTTTTGCCGCCGGGGTAGCGGTCCCGCAGATTTATTATGAGGATCAGAAAAATGGGTTGATCTATCTTGAAGATCTCGGAGATGTGACCTTCGAAGCGGTGGTTAAAAATGCTCCGGAGGGTCAGTTAAAACAATTTTATCGGCAGGCCATTGACGGTCTCATTAAAATCCAGAGCTGTAAAAATAACGGTCATTCTTGCGTTGCCTTTGAGCGGCGCTATAATCAACCTTTGCTGGCGTGGGAATTCGAACATTTTCTGGAATATGGCGTTGAAAAAAAGGGAGGCCGCAAGCCAAACCTCGAAGATACGGTTGTTTTCAAAGAATCCTTTTACCGGATTTCGACCATGATCGCGGCCGAACCTCCTCTTCTGGTTCATCGGGACTACCATTCAAGGAATTTGATGGTCCAGGGGGAGACCCTTCGGGTGATCGATTTTCAGGATGCCCTGATGGGCCCTTCCCAGTACGATCTCGCTTCTTTATTGAGAGATGCTTATATGACACTTCCCGAAGGATTGATCGATGAGATGGTCGAATATTATCTCGACCAAAAAGAAAAAGAAGAAAAGATTTCCGTCAACCGCCGGCAATTCAGGTATCTCTTTGATCTGATATCGCTTCAGCGGAACATGAAAGCCGCCGGACGGTTTGTTTTTATTGACGTGGTGAAGCAAAATCCGAATTTTCTAAAATATGTCCCCAAAGCGCTTAAGGATATCTCGATCAATTTAAATAAATACCCCGAATTAAAGAGCTTGAAAACGTCTCTGGTCCGTTATCTTCCCGAGCTTGCCTGATGAAAGCCATGGTTCTTGCGGCGGGTCTCGGTACCCGGCTGGCTCCCCTTACCCATACCGTTCCCAAACCGTTGATCCCTGTCAACGGATACCCGTTGATTTCGTACACCCTCCGATATCTGAAGAATTACGGGATCATCGACATTTATATCAACCTTCATCATCTGGGTGATAAACTCAAAGCCTTCCTGGGGGATGGAAGCCGATTTGGGTTACGGATCGCCTATTCAGAAGAGCCGGAAATCCTCGGAACCGGGGGAGGAATTAAAAAGCTCGAAAAAGAGCTGGGCGACGCCCCGTTTCTGGTGATCAATTCCGATGTTTTGACCGATTTTGATTTAAGCCGGCTGATTTCTTTTCATCATCAAAACAGAGGGTTGGCGACGCTGGTTTTAAGAGAAGACCCCGAAGTCGACCGCTTCGGCCCGGTGGAGATCGATTCTACAGGGAGGATCCGGACCATTCTAAAAAAGGGGCATCATTCGTCAAATCATTTAAGAAAAATGATGTTTACCGGGATACATCTGGTTAATCCGGAAGTTCTCCGGTCAATTCCTGGAGCAGTTTTTCATTCCATTACCGATACGTATATTGATCTGTTGCTTCAGAATAAATCTCTATTTGGTCTTGAAATGAAAGGGTTCTGGGCAGACTTGGGAACTTTGGAGGAATATGGTAAGATGGACACATTATTGACTCAGGGGAAAATCAATCTTCCCACTCTATAAGCCCATGTTTTCACCAAAGAGCAAAACCATTTTTCAGTTTTTGATTTTTCTGATTGGGGCGGGGTGTGGTTTGGAGAATAACCCTTCCAGCGGGCATGACCCGAACAAACCCCTTCCGGTCCTCATATCGAGTAATGCAGAGGTGACGGTCGACCATACTCAGGGAGCGATTGTTACGACCCCTGACGGAAAGGCGGCTCTTTCGGTCAGCCAAACGGCGTTGAGTGCCGATACGGCGTTTAAAATAGAATGGTATACCCTTCCTCCCGGATCCCCCAAATTTAGCGTCGTTCAGATGTATTCGTTCACTTCTACGCCAATAATCAGCGATACTCTTATTCCAGGACAGTTTTTAAAGGTGACGTTGTATTATGATTCCGGAAAGGTTTCCGGAGTGATTGAAACGGATCTCCGACTGGGGATTTATAATACTGTGGGGACCTGCTGGGAGCAGGTCTTTTTAGACTCTCCGCCGCTGATTCCCGTGAATACGATTCATTCGGTGTCTTCAAGGGATCTGACGCGGCTCGGGATCTTTGGCATGACATTATTCGAAGCGCTGACCTGTCCGAATATTCCCATCCCTTTTTGATTATTGCCAGGATAGATTTTTCAGGCCGTAAAAATCACCGGCAGGGTCTGGAATAAATCCGTTTAACCCCTTCTTTAAAACCGTCACGTTGTCAAAAGTCCAGAGGCTGATGTAGGGGAGATCATGGGCGATGACCTTCTGCACTTTTTGATAGATCGCTTTTCTCCTTTCCGTGTCGAGCGTGGTTCTCCCCTCTTCGAGGAGCCGGTCAATCTGAACGCTGGTATAACGCCCTCGGTTCGCTCCTGCCGGAGGAAGGCTGGATGAATGAAACAGATCATAATAGATATCCGGGTCCTGGATTCCGACCCAGCGAAGGGAATAGAGTTGAAAATTCCCCGACTTGATGTCGGAATAAAAAGTTCCCCATTCATAGGTCCGGATTTCCATTTGGATTCCAACTTTCTTCAACTGGTCCTGGAGGACCTCTCCGATTCTTTTTGCAAGATCGTTCTGAGAGGTTTTATAGGTGATCTTAAATCGGACGTCGCTTCCGTTTTGGACCGTTAACCCGGTTTCATCTAATAGTTTTTTAGCTTGTTCGGGGTTGTAAGGGTATTTTTCCACATCAGAGGTATAGGCCCAATGGTTCCTGGGGAGAAGGCCCGTCGCTCCTTTTCCCAGCCCTTTAAGAATCTGTTGAATGATCATCTCGCGATCGATGGCGTAAGCCATGGCCTGTCTGACTTTAAGACGGGATAAAAGAGGGTCCTGCAAATTGAGGCCGAGGTAGGCGTAGGTCGTTCCGTCTGATTTGATCACCGTAAAATGAGAGTCTTTTTCAAGAAAGGGAAGAAAATCGGGAGGGAGGGCGTTTTCGAGAAGATCCAGGCTCCCTTTCTGAAGCTCCATTTCACGGATGGTATCTTCCGGAATAATTTTAATGATGATTTTTTTGATTTTAGGCAGCGTGTCATAAAAATAGGGATTGGCCTGCAAAACAATCTTTTCATCAGGCAGGAACTCCTGAAGCCGGTACGGACCGCTCCCGAGAGGATGCGCGGAATAATCCGAACCCGACTGTAGAACCCCCTTTTTTGAGACAATTCCCTTGGAGAGGTTCATGATAAAGGGGGCGTATGGTTTTTTGAGAATAAAAATAACCGTATCCGGGTCAGGGACGCTGATATGGTCGATGATCTCAAACGCTTTTCGATGGGGAGAAGCGGTTTTAGGGTCAAGGATCGATTCAAAGGTGAATCGGATATCTTCGGAGGTCAGGGGGGAGCCGTCGCTAAAACGGAGATTTTTCTTTAAGTGAAAAAGATAGATCAAAGGCCCGGGCATTTCCCACGATTGGGCCAGATCCCCCAGGATCCGCGAAGAAGGATCGAGCCGGACCAGCCGGCTGAAGATCAGGCTTCCAACACGCTCGGAGTAGGCGTCGGTAGCCATGCGGGGATCGAGTTGCGCCGGAGAAGCCTCAATCCCGATTTTTAACGGTTTTTCAGAAAGGTTGGCGGGAGGGGTACACCCCCATAAAAGGATAAAAGAAAAAAGGGTAACGGAGGGGAGAGATCCGATTCCCCTCCTCATGCGGTCAGGCAGATTTCACTCCCTTGTCATTTTCATAAAAGAGGACCGGTTTTCCCGCGCCATTGATGGTCTCTTCGGTAATGAGGCACTCTTTGACATTTTTAAGGGAGGGGAGTTCGTACATCAGATCAAGCATCACCTCTTCGAGAATTGCTCTGAGACCTCTGGCGCCTGTTTTTTGAGCATTTGCCTTTTTAGCAACCGCCGATATGGCGGCTTCGCTAAACCGGAGTTTGACCTTTTCAAAAGAGAAAAGCTTTTCGTATTGCTTCAGGAGAGAATTTTTGGGTTCAACGAGTATCCGGATCAGGGCCGCTTCGTCCAGATCGGTCAGGGTGGCAATGACCGGGAGACGTCCGACAAATTCCGGGATCAAACCATATTTAAGGAGATCTTCCGGCTGAACCGCCAAAAGGAGTTCTCCCACCTTCCGCTCGTCCTTTCCTTTGATATCCGCTCCGAATCCCATCATTTTTTTATTATTCCGCTGTTCGATGATATTTTCGAGCCCGACAAACGCTCCGCCGCAGATAAACAGAATATTGGTCGTATTGACCTGAATAAATTCCTGATGCGGATGTTTTCTCCCTCCCTGAGGAGGTACATTGGCGGTGGTCCCTTCGATCAGCTTGAGAAGCGCCTGCTGCACTCCTTCTCCCGAGACGTCGCGGGTAATGGAGGGGCTGTCGCTCTTTCGGCTGATTTTGTCGATTTCATCGATATAGACGATTCCCCGCTGGGTTTTTTCCACATCGTAGTCCGCGGCCTGCAGGAGTTTTAAAATAATGTTTTCGACATCTTCTCCGACATAACCCGCTTCGGTCAGCGTGGTGGCATCGGCAATGGTAAA
>JBGPKT010000083.1:0-9881 GCA_041486115.1 Nitrospiria bacterium
CGTTTCGTCATTCTATTTCTTAGTCTCCCGTTCAACCGGCGGTAATGGGGCCGACCGACGACCCGGTGACAAATTGATGCACCACCGGATCATCGCTGTGTTTAAATTCTTCGGGGGTGCCGATCCGGTGGATCACTCCCTGGTATAACAGCGCAAGCCGGTCCCCGATTTTAAAAGCGCTGGTCATATCATGCGTAATGGCAACCGATGTCGCATGAATTTCATGTTTAAGTTTGATGATCAGTTCATTGATGACATCGGCCATGATCGGGTCCAATCCGGTTGTCGGTTCGTCATACAGGATGATTTCGGGGTTCATGGCGATGGCTCTGGCCAGTCCGACCCGTTTTTTCATTCCTCCGGAAAGCTCCGACGGCATTTTGTCTTCAATATTTTTTAACCCCACCATCGCAAGTTTTTCGGTCACCATATTCCGGATTTCGACTTTGCTCAACGAGGTATGCTCCATGAGGCCGAACCCGATGTTTTCCCAGACGGATAAAGAGTCAAAGAGCGCGGAGCCCTGAAACAGCATCCCGAATTTTTTACGGATTTCATTTAGCTTATCTTCCCGGAGATGAGTAATTTCGGTTCCGTCGATCAGGATTGTTCCCTGGTCCGGTTTCAACAGGCCCATGATGATTTTCAAGAGGACGCTCTTTCCGGTGCCGCTCCCCCCCAGGACCACCATGCTTTCTCCCTTTTCGATGGTCAGGTTGACCCCGGCCAGGACATGGTTGCTGTTGAAAGACTTATGAATATCAACCACTTCGATCATTGTTTGAAGAGAAGCGTGGTTAAGAAATAATCCGAAACCAGAATCAGGATCATCGAGATGACCACGGCGCCCGTTGTGGCTTTTCCGACTCCGACAGCTCCCCCCTCTGTGTTAAATCCCTTGTATGAACAGACAACGGAAATCAAGATACCAAACACGCATGCTTTAAGCAAGCCCCCATAAATATCATTTGCTTCAAGGAATTCGGTCGTCCTTCGGATATAGATGACGGGGTTGGCTTGGAGGTACTGGACCGATATAAAATAGCCTCCCACGATGCCGATCATGTCGGCGAAAACGGTTAGAATCGGGAGCATGATGAGCCCGGCAAAGAGGCGGGGAATAATCAGATATTTCACGGGGTTGACGGCGAGGGTGCTCAGGGCGTCGATCTGTTCGGTGACCCGCATCGTTCCCAGTTCCGCCGCCATGGCGGCCCCTGCCCGGCCCGCGACGATGAGGCCGGTTAAAACCGGGCCCAGTTCGCGGGTCAGGGAAAGAGCGACCACGGTCCCTACAAGGTTTTCGGCGTGAAACCGTTTGAATCCGGTATAACTTTGCAGGGCGAGGACCAGTCCGGTCGAAAGCGATGTGATTAAAACCACGGGAATAGATTGAACGCCGATGACCTCCATCTGCTGGATAATATTTTTAAAATAAACCGGCGGCATAAACGTCCATCGCAAGGCCTGTGAAAAGAGGATAGAGGCCTCCCCCACTTTTTTCAATACCTCTATGGCGCGATGCCCTATTTTTTCCAACCAGGAAATCATACGAGCTCCTTATATACCCGTGGAACCCTCTTGCTAATGCTGCAGAGGATTTCGTAGGGGATGGTGCCGATCCAGCCGGCAACCTCTTCGGCGGAAATGAAATCGTTCCCCTGTTTTCCGATCAGAACCGCCTCATCTCCGAGATCCAGCTCCGGCACGCCGGTGACATCGATCATGATCATGTCCATGCAGACCCGGCCGACCACAGGGACCCGTTTGCCCCGGATGAGGACTTTTCCGCAATTGGAAAGCGCTCTCGAGTAGCCGTCGGCATATCCGACGGGGAGGGTGGCGATCACGCTTTTTTTCTCCGTGACAAAGGTCCCTCCATAACTGACCGGGGTCCCCGCAGGGACGGTTTTGAGATGGACGATCCTGGTTTTAAAACTTAAAACAGGTTCGAGGAAGACGCGGTTCTCTTTATCCTTGTAAGAGGAGTAGCCGTAGAGCATCAGACCCGGCCTGACTGGATCGGATTCCCCCCCGGGGAGAGAGAGGATTGCTGCGCTGTTTAAGAGATGGATCATCGGGGGGCGGAGATGAAATTCTTCGAGTTGATTCAGGAGGTTGTTCCAGAGGGCGATCTGCCGGGCGGAATTTCCGGAGTCGGGCCGGTCGGCGTCGGCTAGATGGGTCATGACCCCCTCGATTTTGATTCTTTTGTGGCGGAGGAGTTCCTTTAAAAAAGGTCTGAATTCATCGGGTTGAATCCCCAGCCTGCCCATTCCTGTATCGACTTTGATATGGACCGGCAGGGTAATACCCTGTTCTTCCGCTTCTTTTTCTAAAAGAGGGATGATGCCCGACTGAAAAAGGACCGGCGTCAGCTGAAATTCGAAAAGGGAGGGGATCTGCTCTTTTAAGAGGCTCCCCATGACCAGGATCGGGAGCCTGATTCCTCCCTGCCGGAGTTCTATCCCTTCCTGTGCCAGCGCTACCCCAAGGGCCTTAACCCCGGCATTTTCAAGGGTCTGGGAAATCCTGAGGGCCCCATGTCCGTAAGCGTCGGCTTTGACGACGGCAATGATCGAATGGCCGGGGCCGCCGGCTAACCGTTGAATTTCCCGGAGGTTGTGCAAAAGCGCTTTTAAATCAATTTCGGCAATCGTCGGAAAAAATTCCTTTTTCCCGGCGGCAGAGTCCCGGACAGATTTAACGGCCATGAAGAGGGGCCTCCTGCAGTTTTTGATGAATTTGTTCCGCTTCGTCTGTCTGCCCTAAATACAGGAGGACTTTTTCCAGATGTTCAAAAAACAAAATTTCCTGATCGGGATGGTTTTTAAACCCGATCGTTTCGGCCTTTTTGAGGGTTTCGAGAGATTTTTCCCACCGGCCTTCTTTTTCGTAGAGAGAGCCGAGGGTGTCAAGATAGGAAGGGGCTTCCGCGGGGTCTTTTTCGACCGCTTCGGTCAGGAGCTGTTCGGCTTTAACGAGGTTTTTGTTCTGGGCCAGGTAGAGCCAGGCAAGGTTGTTGTAGGCTTTTCCGTAGCGCGGGTTGGCCTTGATCGCTTTTTGATACGATCCTTCCGCCAGATCGGTTTTCCCCTGTTGAACATAGATGTTGGCCATATTCGTGTATGTCTCTTCACGGAATTCTTTTTTTTTCAAAACCTCTCGGTATTCCTTGAGGGCGAGATCAAACTCCTTTTTCTGTTCATAAGCCAGCGCCAGACGGAAATGCTCTTCCGCCGAGAGGGGATCGTGGAGAACCACGATCCTCGGAATCTCCCCGCAACCTGAAAAAAAGAGGGCCGCCAGCGCCATCATAGCATAATAGCAGGCGGAATAAAAAAAAAGCCTGATCGGATTCTCAGGCCGGGGGAAGGACCGCCAGCATCCAGTGGTCGGTGCTCTCCCATTGATGAATGAAAGTTTTGTAAGATAACCGTTCAAATTCAGTTTGCCCGGAGTGAAAGATCAGCTCTTCTTGAAGATGGTCATACCCGATGATGACAATATAATGGCCCCGCGGAAAGAGTTTCCCTCCCAGATTCAAAAAGACGATCACGGGATGTTTTTCCCTCACCTGTTTTTCGATCGCTTCGATGGATCCGAAAGGGGTTTCTGTTTGAAAGCCTCGCGATCGGGCGAAATTCACCAGGTCGAAATTCAATGTCCCTTTGATCTGAGGGATAAAAATTTCTTTCGCAATGTCTTCCTGGGTGATGGATTTCCCCCAATAAGCAAACAGCGACTGGAGGGATGCCGGACCGCAAAACTGGTCTTTTTGCGGGAAAAACGGGACATCCGGAATTAAAAAAGCCCTGCCGGGGTCTTGATTCGTGATTTCAGGTTTTGGAAAAGCGGCGCAACTGCTTAACAACAGAAGGAATCCGATGATCCAGAGATGATAGACCCGTTGTTTCAAATCGTTTTTTGAAAAAGCCCTATCGGGTGATAATGACCTTATGGCCTGAGACCTGCAACAGGACAACCACCAGGATGGCAATCACCAGCAGGGCGATGATGAGACCGAGCCCATCATCCCCTCCTCCGGTTTGCATCGAGTCCAATCTGGATGAGAGTTGGTGGAGCTGGTCGTCTGTCAGCTGGCTGATACGGGTTGAAATTTGTTCTGCGGTCAGGCCTAAATCTTTGAGTCTCTGCTGGAGGAGTTTGGATTCAAGCGTTTTTTGAATATTTTGAAGATCCTGGTCCCTCGAGGGGAAGGAGAGCGCGCTGGAGTTCACTCCGGGGGTTGAAGAAGAAAGAAACATGGCAAATAAATCCGCCGGGAAGGCTCCTATAAAAAATAGGGCAAGACATAAATAAATAATGACCGTCTTGTTGAAAAAAGAGTTTTTGAGATAGCGTTTCATATCTTTACCTCCACTTGTTTGCCTGTTAGCGGCGAATCAGACCTCCAGGATATCTTTTTCCTTTTTCTGGATCAATTCGTCAAGTTTTGTCATGGTCTGATCAACCAGTTTTTGTATTTCGTCCTGGTGTTTTCTTAATTCATCTTCGGAAATTTTGGTCTCCTTTTGCTGTTTTTTTAGCTCGTCGATGACGTCTCTCCGGGCATTCCGCATCTGGATTTTGCTCTCTTCCCCCATTTTTTTGACGAGTTTTACCAGCTCTTTCCGTCGTTCTTCTGTCAAGGGAGGAAAAGACATCCGGATGATCTTTCCGTCGTTGGACGGGGTGATTCCCAGATCGGACTGGAGAATTCCCTTTTCGATCTCCGGAATCAGCGTCGCCTCCCAGGGGGAGATCAGGATCGTCCGGCTATCGGGCATAGTCAGTGTGCCGACCTGTTTCAAAGGGGTGATGACGCCGTAATAATTGACTTTGACGCCGTCGAGGAATGTCAAAGATGCCCGTCCTGTACGGACCCCGGAGGCTTCTTTCCTGAAATGCTCCATTCCGGCATCGAGTTTCGGCTGCAATTTCTTTTTTACTTCAGCATCCATAGTCTTTTTTCCTGTTTAATTTAATGGACCAGCGTCCCGATTTTTTCGCCCAGGATCACTTTTTTAATATTTCCATGCTGTTTGATATTAAAGACGATGATCGGGAGGTTGTTGTCCATGCAGAGCGTGACGGCCGTGGTGTCCATGACTTTCAGGCCGTTTTTGATGACATCTAAAAAGGTTAAGTCGTCAAATTTTTTGGCTCCGGGGTGTTTCATCGGGTCCTGGTCGTAGATGCCGTCCACCTTTGTCCCTTTTAAGATGACATTGGCTCCGATTTCCATGGCGCGCAAGACCCCCGCGGTGTCTGTCGAAAAATAGGGGTTTCCCGTTCCACCGGCAAAAATGACGACCCTCTTTTTTTCAAGATGGCGGATGGCCCGCCTGCGGATATAAGGTTCTGCCAGTTGCCTCATTTCTATGGCGGATTGAACGCGGGTGTAAACCTGATTTTTTTCGAGGATGTTTTGGAGCGCGAGAGAATTCAGGACGGTTGCCAGCATCCCCATGTAGTCCGCGGACGTTCTTTCCATTCCCTGCGCGGCCGCCGCGATGCCGCGAAAAATATTCCCGCCGCCGATGACGATGGCGATTTCAACGCCAAGCTGGTGGATCTCTTTGACTTCCTGTCCGATATGATCGAGAATGTTGGGGTCAATTCCGTATCCCTGCGCTCCCGCCAGGGCTTCTCCGCTGATTTTTAAAAGAACCCTTTGATACAACACGACCCTCGCGTTTATCTTTTATGTTCGGGGGGCCTTCGTAAAATTCACTCAATGCCCCCCGTGCCCCCGCGTGAAGCGCCCCTAAAAGGGGTTGCTTCACTTATAAAGGTGCAGGCCGTTTTACCTGGGTGACGGGAGATTAACTTCCGACCGCGTATTTAATAAATCTTTTGATCTGGATGTTTTCGCCGATCTTGGCTATTTTCCGGGTTAATAACTCTTTGATTTTAGTTTCCGGGTCTTTGATGAATGTCTGCTCAAGCAGGCAGATGTCGGAAAGGAATTTCTCAAGTTTTCCCGCGGCGATTTTTTCTATGACCGCGGGAGGTTTTCCCGATTCCTGCGCTTGTTTAATATAGATCTCTTTTTCTTTTTCCATCACCGCGACGGGGACATTTTCTTTTGAAACATAGAGAGGCTCCGGAAAACTTCCGGCGACCTGCATGGCAAGGTCTTTGACCAGTTCCTGAAACTCTTCATTTTTTGCCACAAAATCGGTTTCACAATTGACTTCAATCAAGACGCCAATTTTCCCCCCGGAATGGATATAGGAGCCGATAATCCCCTCCCCGGTTTTACGGTCTGATTTTTTAGACGCTTGCAGGGTTCCCTTTTTTCTCAAAAAATCAATGGCTTTGGCAATGTCGCCATCCGTTTTGGCCAGGGCGGTCTTACAATCCATAATCCCGGCTCCTGTTTTTTCACGCAGTTCTTTTACAGTCAGTGCATCAATAACGGCCATAAGATATTCCTTTTTTTCCAAACCATTTCAAGTTCAAGTCAACTTTCCGTTTTCCGGAAATTAAACCGCAGTTTCCTTCTCGACGCTTACTTCAAGCGCCATGGCGCTTTGAGAAAGAGGCGCCGGTTTAACCTCGGCTGCCGCTGTCGTCGACGATTTGGCCGCGAGGAGCTGTTTCCCTTCGATGACCGCGTCGGCGATTCTTGAGGTCATTAACTTGATCGAACGGATGGCATCGTCATTTCCGGGAACGATATAATCTATATCATCAGGATCGCAGTTGGTATCGACGAGAGCGACGGTAGGGATTCCAAGCCGATTGGCTTCCATCACGGCGATTTCTTCTTTTTTGATGTCGATTAAAAAGATGGCCGAGGGGAGGCGTTTCATGTCTTTGATCCCTCCCAGGTTTCTTTCGAGCGAGGCCATCTCTTTTTCAAGGTGAGAAACCTCTTTTTTGGGTAATTTTTCAAAAGTTCCGTCTGCTTTCCAGGCTTCGAGTTTTTTCAGCTTGTCGATGCTTTTTCTGATGGTTTGAAAATTGGTTAACATCCCTCCAAGCCACCTCTGGCTGACATAAAACATTTCACACCGCCTGGCCTCTTCCTGGATGATGCTCTGAGCCTGGCGCTTGGTTCCTACAAAAAGGACGGACCCTCCGCCGGCGACGGTTTTCTTGATAAAACCGTAAGCGTCGTTGAACAATTTGACCGTTTGCTGAAGGTCAATAATATAGATCTGGTTCCGTTCTCCATAGATGTACTTTTTCATTTTAGGGTTCCATCGTTTGGTCTGGTGGCCAAAATGGACGCCCGCTTCCAATAGATCTTTCATGGCAATTTGCGGCTGCATGGTGCTGTTCTCCTTAAATTTGGGTTATTCCTCCGCGCCCTTTTCCGCTTGCACCGGCAAAGCCGGCTGCTCGCCTGGTTCTTTTCTTTTATCCTTCTTGCTTGAATGACAAGACCCGGATCGTTAAAAGGGGCGTGTGAATTTAATAAGCCCAAAAAGTATCATATTGAACCGCTATTTTCAAGCTAAAATTAAAAATAGGGATTGTTTTTTCAAGGTTAACAATGGTATCTTAAATTTTTTTGAATGGGCAGTTTTTAAATAAAGAGTTTATGAATTCTCAAGAGCTGATGAGCCTCTCCAACCAATATATCATGGGTACTTATAACCGGTCGCCTCTTGTCATTATGAAAGGGGCCGGGAGCAAAGTGGTCGACCCGGAAGGGAAAGAATATCTCGATTTTATCAGCGGGATTGCGGTCAACAGCCTCGGCCATTGCTATCCCCCCATCGCCGCCGCGCTGGAGAAACAGTCCCGGCGCCTGATCCATGCGTCTAACCTCTATTACAGCGAGCCGCAGATCCTCTTAGCCAAAAAGCTCATTGAAATGACTTTTGACGGAAAGGTCTTTTTCTGCAACAGCGGAGCCGAAGCGATTGAAGCGGCACTGAAGCTTGTCCGAAAATATTTCAAGACCGAAGGATATCCAGAACGTTATGAAATCATTACCATGGATGGTTCTTTTCATGGCAGGACTTACGGCGCGATGAGCGCTTCCGCCCAGGAGAAGCTCCATCATGGGTATGAGCCGATTTTACCCGGTTTTGTTTATGTGAATTACAACGACCTCGATGCGGTTGAAAAAGCGATTACCTCTAAAACCGCCGGCATCCTCGTGGAGCCGATGCAGGGAGAGCGGGGGGTGGTTGTCCCGTCGCCTCATTACCTGAAAGGACTGCGCGAACTGGCAGACCGGCACGGGCTGGTTCTTGTTTTTGACGAAATTCAGACCGGTCTGGGCCGTACCGGTTCCCTGTTTGCCTATCAGACATCGGGAATTACCCCCGATGTCTTGACCCTTGCGAAAGGGCTGGGAGGAGGGGTCCCTCTCGGGGCCATGATCGCTAAAAACCATATTAATAAAGCTTTTTCGTTTGGATCTCATGGCTCAACCTTCGGGGGAAACCCCCTAGCCTGCAGTGCCGGCCTTGTGGTGGTTGAGACCCTGACGGCGGACGATGCTCTTCTGGAAAACACCCGCCGTTTAGGCGGGCGGATTCTTGGAAAACTGAAGGAGCTTCAATCCCGCTTTTCTTTTATCAAGGAGGTCAGAGGGAGGGGCCTGCTCATCGGGATGGAACTTCTGATAGACGGAAGGCCGATTGTCTTGAAGTGTCTGGAGAAAGGGCTCCTGATTAACTGTACGTCCGACCGGGTTCTGCGGTTTGCCCCTCCGTTGAATACCACTTCCGATGACGCCGATGCTTTTATCAAGATATTAGAAACCGCTTTTAAGGAATTCGAGGGAAAATGAAAAGAGATCTCCTCTCCCTGAAAAACCTGACCCTGGAGGAAGTGGAAATTCTGATCCTGAGGGCGCAGGATATGAAAGAAGAAGTTAAGAAAGAGATGCTCCATCCGAGGCTGAAGGGAAAAACCCTGGGATTGCTCTTTGAGAAAACATCGACGCGGACCCGGGTCTCTTTTGAAGTGGCTATGGCCCAGCTGGGAGGACATTCCATTTTTCTTTCGACCTATGATATCCAGATTCAGCGGGGAGAAACGATTAAAGATACCGCAAGAGTCCTCTCTTCGTATCTTGACGGCCTCGTGATTCGGACTTTTGCCCAATCGGTGGTCGAAGAGTGGGCCCGCTATGCGTCGATTCCGATAATTAACGGGTTGACCGACCTCCACCACCCCTGCCAGATTTTATCCGATCTGATGACGATCCGGGAAAAACGGGGAAGTCTAAAAGGGCTTAACTTGACTTATCTTGGAGACGGAAATAATGTCGCCCATTCGCTTCTGGAAGGGGCTTCGAAAGTGGGGATGAATATCACCGTTGCCTGCCCGAAAGGGTATCAGCCCAAAGAGGAGATTGTGAAAACCGCCAAAGCTGACGCGGCGAAACATGGTAGCCGCGTGGAGATCACCGCCGACCCCAGAGCGGCCGTTAAAAACGCTGATATTTTATATACCGATGTCTGGGTCAGCATGGGGCAGGAGCTTCAGAAATCGGGTATGACGGAGATGTTCAGACCCTATCAGATCAACGAGTCTCTTTTGAAACTCGCCGATCCGCAGGCTCTGGTCATGCATTGTCTTCCCGCGCATCGCGGAGAGGAGATTACCGAAGCGGTGATGGAGGGTCCCCGCTCGGTCATCTTTGAACAGGCTGAAAACCGCCTCCACATTCAGAAAGCGCTGCTTGAAATGTTTCTCAAGTCTCCAAAAAAGCTTTCGGCTAAACCGACCTTCCGACCTGAGGATCGGCCGGTCCAAAGACCGGATGGGTCAGTCGGTCCAAAAGTCGGAAAATAATTTGTTCGGGAAAACTCAGCGATGAAAAAAACGGATGTCAAAAAAGTGGTCCTTGCCTATTCAGGCGGACTCGATACCTCTGTCATTATTACCTGGCTGAAAGAACAGTACGA
>JBGPKT010000084.1:0-9791 GCA_041486115.1 Nitrospiria bacterium
AAGGTCTCCGAAATCATGCCCGAGCGTATCGTTCACTTTTTTAAAGTTATCCACGTCCAGAAATAAAACGGCGACTACCCGTTTATGCCAAAACGCACGGGAGATGACTTCCGATAATCGATGGGAAAGGAACGTCCGGTTCGGGAGATTGGTCAGGGTATCGTGGTTGGCCCTGTACTCCAAAACGGCCGCATGGGCCTTCCTCTCGGTGATATCTTTTATGACGACTACCGAACCCGCTACCTTTTCATTTTCCCGAAGGGGTGTGCTGATATACTCTACGGAAAAACTTGTTCCGTCTTTCCTCCACAAAACCTCGTCGGTCACATGTTGGGCTTTTCCCTCGGCAACAGTTGCATAAATAGCGCAGTCGTCATTTGAATAAACGGTCCCGTCAGGTTTTGTGTGATGCAGAAGATCATGCATGGAATGGCCGATCAACTCCTCGACGTTGTATCCCAACATTCGCGCAGCAGCAGGGTTAACAAAAGTGGCCTTTCCTTCCAGATCGAGACCGAGTATCCCTTCACCGGCTGAGCTCAAAATCATTTCATCCCTGCGGGCAAGCCGTGCGGTCATTTTATTAAAACTCTGGGCCAGCTCTCCCAGTTCATCCTTCGCAGAGCGGTCAGGAATGAGAGTGGCATATTCTCCCCGGCTGACCCGTTCTGTTCCTTCCACAAGGCTTCGAATCCGTTTGAGGATTTCACGGATAGAAATGAGGCTCAATCCCAGCGCCGAACCTCCTGTGAGCAGGATAATCCAGAGCACCTGATCCAAGATCTCGTTTTCAGTCGCTAAAAGCTCGACGAGCGGGATCCCGACATGAAAGGTACCGAGAAGTTTCTCCTCGGTGCGGGCTCTTCCACCGATCAAAAGAAATTCTTCTTCTGAATTGGAATGATGGATTGCCCATACCGGAAGGGACACGTCCAGGATTTCCCTGCCGTCGGCCATAATCTGCCGAATACCGGGCTGTTTGAATCCGGCTACCTGCCGGATAACCGAATCCTGAAAGTTTTTTCCTTCATCAAGCAGGTTGGAGCGGGCGAGAATTCGGCCATCGATATTACGGGCAATCGCATAGACTGCGCCGGTGCGCTCCATGCCTTTCTGTAAAACAGGGATAAGCGCATGCTCATCGGATGCTTGAAAACCCAGGGTTGTCGATAACGGAAGATCTTCCGTTTTGAGAAGGCCTCTTTTTCCAACCTCCTGAACGAGAATAATGTGGACCACTCTTTTCGTAAGAACCAGAATCGATAGCCCCAGGACAAGAAAGATGAAAATGGAAAAGGTAATAACCTTGGTCTGAAGTCTCATTGAAAATTTCTCGTAAGGATTTTTCAGTATTTAAGCTTATCAAAGAAGTTCCTTTTGTCAACGAGCAAGGAATGCTGTACCCGAATAATCCTCTTTTTTAGAGAAAACAGTCCCCGCGCCTTAAACTTGACAGGAATAAAATGTGTGATAACTTTTAACAGATGTATCACCTCTTTTATTAAAGGCGGAAACATTAAAAAAGGTATTACCCTCTTGCTTTATCAGATAAATAAGTCCGAAGCTCGGTTATTGATGACTATGCTTTTCTGCATTTGCTCTTTTGTTTTTGATAAAACAGTGGTTTCCTTCGCAAACGAAACTACGCCAGTACTTAAAACTGAGAACGTCGCTTCAAATCCCCCCGGGGTCAAAGACAAGTCCTTCGTCCAGCCTGGCCCTGAGCCCGAGCAAGTTCCTTTCAAATATCCGCTCGGCGTATCCATGGATACTACCTTTATTTCCCGGTATATCTGGCAGGGGCTTGATTACAGCGATCAAAAGCCGACTCAACAATCTGAAGTTATTCTTACGTTTAAGAAAATTTCGGGGATTGTATGGTTCAATTACGACTTTCAAACATTTAAAGATATCAACGAATACGACTTGACCTTGCAGTATGGCGACAAAATAGGTCCTTCAGGAATCGTGGCCGGATACACATATCTGACCTACCCCCACAGGGGATGGTCTGATTCAGAGGAAATCTGGGTACAGGGGACCTATGATCATTTGTTAAATCCTACCCTGAGTCTCCATGATGATTTCAATTCAGGGAGAGGTTGGTACTATAGCTTCGGAATTTCGCATCCATTTGAATGGCCGATCGGCAACCTGACGCCGGCAGCGTTCGTCTATTATCATGACCATTATTATGGAAACAGCGGCTTCCCATCGGCCGAATTTGATCTGACTGATGCTTTTGTCTTCAGGCAGGTAACGTCGAGCCTCAAATTTTCATTTTATCGGGCGTTAAATGCGGGAGACTTCAAAAATCTGGATGATCAATTTGTCTACAGCCTCAATCTTTCGTGGAGTTTACCCTGAATGTCTGAAAAACCGCCGATTTCTCATCATCATCATAACATTCAGAAAAATAACCTTCAGAAAACCTCCTGCAGAATTGCCACCGGTTTTACGACCTCATTTCTTGGAGATGAACGGACCCTCCGGGAGTTCATCATTGGTGAAGAACTGAGAAAGGAGCTCTCTCCTGCCAATGGAAATGTGACGTTATACCTGATTAACGATGATTTTGATCCTCTGACGGATCGACAACTGAGGATTGCTGTCAATAAAGATGAAAAAGCCATCTCCCGCCACCGGGAATTTATAGGCCGGCCGATTGCGGAGATACCTGATCCGGCAGGATGCCATGAATCCCATGCCCGGCATTTTGAGACACTCTTGATGCAACGGCTCGCTCATTTGGGGATTCGCCCGACCGTTATCAGTACCTATCGTTCATATCAAGAGGGACGCTATAGATCCTCGACGGATTTGGTATTCGAGAAGTACGACCAGATTAAAGAGATCCTGTCCAAAAAGTTCCATCCTTTTACGTTGCGGAACTTATTTAGGATTAAGTGCCTCAGGTGCGGGCGGATCGACAAAACATCAATTGCCTCTGTTGAGTATGGAACTGTCTCTTATAGATGCGAACCCTGCGGAAAAGAACTAAAACAGCCTTACAGGGAGCTTGTCGGAAAATTAAGTTGGAAACTCGATTGCGCCGCGCGCTGGAATATATACGATATCGACCACGAAACATTTTCCAAGGCACATTTGGCAGATTTGGGAAGCGTCCATATATCGGCTTTTTTATCCCGCGAGTTTTTCGGGGGACAGGTCCCGAAGCCGAAGTCTTACGGACATATTACTCTTTCTCCTGATTTACAGGGAAAGCTCCTGGATATTCTTCCTCCGAAATTATTCAAGTCCCTCTTTGCCAGCAACCCAAACCGGGACCTGATCGTCAGCTCAACCTTTTTAATAGAATTTTTCCGTCAGCAGACGGTCTTAAATGGCCTCGACTATATCAGCTACATCAAATCAGAGCTTCCAAAAAAACTTCTTTGCGTTCGGGACCTGATGGGCGAAGAGGCCGAATTGGTTTCCTATGCACAGACATTCTCAAAAACGATATTCCATAGGGATTTCCGGTTCCGCCTCCCCTCGGAGGAAACGCTCAGCCAGATTCCGCTGACCAACATAAGATCCGCGATGGAAGTCATTGGCTGGAGTATCGGGACCAGGAACGAGTCCTCAAAAACCCATTCTTTAAATGGGCCTCATCATGAAAATGTTTTCCGGAGCTATTTGAAGAGCCTTCATCTCGATGCATCCATTTACAAAAATTTAAGAATGCTTTTTGCTCAGGAGGAAGGGCCGAGTATCCCCACATTGCTGGAGACCTTACCCGTGGAATTTTTAAGCCAGACTCTCCAGGCCGCACGCTCTTTTATGGAAAGGGAGGAAGGGAGAGAAAACGGCTTCGAAAGGGAGGTCCATTTTACGGATACCGATGAAGAATTCTAATTCTTTTAACGTGATCTCGCCGGTGGACGGACAAATGCTCAAAACGCTCCGTCTTCTCTCTCAACAGGGAATTTTAACGCTTTTTAACCGACACTCTGATTTTCCGGAGCGGAGCACTCAAAGTGAAAAGCTCTGTTTTCTTAAACGGCTCTGCTCAAAGATTAAAGAGAACAGAGAAAAACTCGTTCCGATGCTCGTCATGGAAACAGGGTATATTCGATCGGACAGTGAAGAAATCATTGACGGATCGATTGATTTTCTCGAACAGTTTGAAAAGGGAACCATGACGGGTGCGCCCGTTGGAATGTCAATTCCTGTTCCATTTGGCACTGATTCTGAACGGACCATCCGTCTTGCCTCAAGACCCTATCGCCGGGTCGCTGCGATTGTTCCGCAAAATGCCTCCTTTGGAATGACTCTGATCGTCCTGGCGGCATCTCTGTACTGCGGCGTGAAATTGGTCTTGAGGGCCTCTTTGCAGTCAGGTTTGACTAATGAATATTTGAAGAAACTGGTTAAAGAAAGCAGTCCGCCTGAAAAATCAGTTGAATTTGTCTCCTGTCTCGCAACCGATTTTTTGAAGGCCTGTTATGACTCCCCTTCTGTCGATCTCATCCATTACATCGGCAGTAATCGGTATGTGGCATCCGTGTTAATCGATTCATTTAATTCCGGGAAAACCTGCCTTTTAGACGGACAGGGGAATGGCCTCGTTTATGTTGATCGGAGTTTTCCCGTTGATAAAGCGATTACCCTTATAACGGAAGGGGCCGTCCGATATAATGGTGAAACGTGTGCATCCATGAACGGCGTATTATGCCATCCTGATATTTACAAGAGTTTGCGGGATGGGCTTTGTGATTCATTGGGCGCTCTCTCTGTGGGCCACCCCATGGAGGCCGGCACCGATGTCGGACCGCTGTTTAGCGGATCTCAGGCAACTCATATTGGAGATCTTGTCCGTTCAAGCGGCGGAAAATTTATTTCCGGAGGAAAGATTGAAGGAGCTTATATCAAACCCGGCCTCGTTGAAGGGGTGGAGGGGGGGACGGCGCTTGTCACCGAAGGATTTATGGGTCCAATCGCCTGGATGGCGAGGGTCAAATTCAAGGAGTCAGAGCGTTGGTTCAATGCCAACAAATATTCCCTCTCTGATACGATTCTTAGCATGGATTCAGATCAAATAAAGAACTTCGCAGGGAAATCAAAATCCCCTCGAATTTGTATTAACGTGGACTCATCCCTGGAGTCGATGTTTGAGCCCTGGGGAGGGTATCCGCCGAGCGGACTCAACCCGGTATCTATATGGACTCAAAAATACCTTCAGACCTTTCAAATAGACGGAGACGAAAGATTTATTAAAAAGCTCGAACCTGGGTTTCGAAAAACGGGCGGCAGGAGAAAATCGGATTGGGAAACCGGGTAGATGAAATAATCTTTATGGAGTCGTTCATGAAAATAAAGAACCTATATACAAAATCACGGGAAATATTATTCATCAGCTTTTTTATTCAGCTCTTTTTTCCCTTTATCCCCGGTCTTCACAGCCCGGCTTACGCGGATACTCAATCCATCAAAGAAGATCTGGCGTTCCTTGCAGAGGAAGGACTTGTTGTCCAATCCGCGGCAAAATATCCTCAGCTTATCAAAAATGCCCCCGCTTCCGTAACCGTGATTACGCGTGATGAGATCAAGCGGTACGGTTGGAGAACTCTGGCGGATCTCCTCAAGTCCATTCAGGGGTTCTACGTCACGGACGATAAAAACTACAGTTATCTCGGCGTCAGGGGATTCCAGCGGGCGGGTGACTATAATGGCCGCATCCTGGCTCTTCTGAACGGTCATACACTCAACGAGGATGTTTACCAGCAATTTTTTATGGGCAATGACTCCGGGATCGATCTGGATATCGTCGACCGGGTAGAGATTGTCCGAGGCCCCGGATCGGCTCTCTATGGAACCAACGCCATTTTTGGTGTCGTCAATATCATTACAAAAGAAGGGAAGGATATTAACGGGCTTCGGTCGTCTCTGGAGGCGGGAAGCGGCAGTTCTAATAAAGGTGTGCTTACCTATGGAAAGACCTTTTCCAACGGATGGGATATTCTGATCGATGCCTCCTACTTTAAAAGCATCGGCCAGTACATTCAATTCACCGAAGATATCGGAGTCCCCGTGAACCCCGGGGGGATCACAGACAACGATGGAGAATACGCCTACAATCTTTTTTACAGCGCCAAATATAAAGATCTGTCGATACAAGTAGCCGGCAACGACCGGGAAAAGCAGATTCCGACAGCCGAATACTATGCTATTTTTAATGACCCGAGAGAAGAGACATTTGATGGCCGCTATCTGGCGGAGGTCAAATATGATCATTCTTTTTCCGAACAATATGGTTTCATGATCCGGGTTTACGACGACTGGTATCGGTATCGGGGCTATTATCCCATTATGGTCGATCCCTTACTGTCAATAACGAAAATCAACTCCGATTATTCTGTCGGCCAGTATTATGGCGGAGAGGTTCAAATTCGTCTGGACTTTGACAATTGGAACAAACTGATTGCAGGTTCCGAGTATCAAAAACATAAAGTTCTTCTTCAGAATTACGATATCAACTCCTCCGCTCCGGTACTGGATAATGAGGTTACTTTTGATCTTTTTTCCTTATACGTTCAAGATGAAATTAAACCCTTTGATAATTTAATCCTGACACTCGGCGCGCGACGGGATCAATACATCCGTTACAGCGATACTTTTTCAGACAAAACGACCCCGCGAATAGGGGTGGTTTACAACCCCGTTTCAGGAACGACGTTCAAAGTGCTTTATGGAGAAGCGTTTCGAGCTCCAAGCAGTTATGAACTCTTTTACTTCGATAACGTAAACCTGACCGCGGGTCACGCGAAACCGGAGACCATTGCCACTTTGGAAGCGGTCTGGGAGCAGACCCTTGGATCACACCTTTCGTCATCGCTGTCGGCATTTCAATATGATGCCGATGATCTTATTGAAATTGCGACGGATCCTCTGACAGGCCTCCTGCAATATCAAAACATCAGCGGTATCAGGGGTGAAGGCGCAGAGGCGGAGATCAAAGGGCGCTGGGAGAAGGGAATGGAGGCCTACGCCAATGCCGCTTATCAGAGGACCCGGAACGAAGTGACGAATAGTGAATTGAGCAATTCTCCCCATGTCGTGGCAAAGGCCGGTTTGATCCTTCCACTCTCGGCGGACAAGGCCTATTTGTCTTTTGAAGAGCAGTATATCGGGAAGCGGAATACGTACCCGCAAGATTTGCCAGTCGACCCTTACATGGTTACGAATTTGACCCTGACGGCGTCCAATCTCCTCGACAAATTCGAGATTCAGGCGAGCATCTTTAATCTCTTCGATAAAAAATACCTTGACCCGGCATCGGTACTTCCGGCGCCGATCCAGCAGATTCCACAGAAAGGGAGAAGTTTTTTCCTGAAGACGAACTATACGTTTTGATCTAAGGGTGGAAAAGCGGTTTTATATGAAACGATCTACTATTCAGGGTTACTCAATGGATTACCACCTTTTAAAACGGCATCTTTTTCTCATAACCATTCTTGGAATTTTTCTATTCCCATTCAACCAGGCATATCCCTTTACTGTTGCAGTCGTGAAATCGCAAAACCTGGGCCCGTATGACCGTGCCGTCGAGGGATTTAAGGAATCGACATCAAACCGTGTCGTCGAGTTTGTCTTAAAAAGTGAGACGGAAGAGAATAATGAGCTGATTGCCAGGGAAATCGGGCGGATCCATCCCGAAGCGATTGTTGCCATCGGCGCCAAAGCCGCGGTGTTTGCAAAATCAACTCTCAGCCGTTATCCTTTGGTCTATGCCATGGTCATTAATCCTGAAAAATATCAACTCATGGGGAAGAATATCTTCGGCATTTCCCTGGAGGTTCCTCCGGCGGAGCAATTTAAGCTGTTGAAGCGGATTATTCCGTCTCTCCGGCGCATCGGCGTCATTTTTGACCCAAAAATTTCCGGAGAATTGGTGGCAAAAGCGATAGAGGAGTCTGGCGATTTAGGGCTGTCGCTTAAAACATTGGAAATTCATAATCGAAACGAGGTTCCAAATGCAATTCGACAAATGAAGGACCAGGTCGATGCCGTCTGGATGGTTCCTGATTCAACCGTCTATTCGGAGGAAAGCCTCCCTTTTATCTTCACCTATACCTTAGACGAGAAGATTCCTTTTATGGCATTTTCGGAAAGTTTTGTCGAGGCGGGCGCCCTTCTTTCGCTATCCCCCGATTATAAAGAGGTGGGTCAACAGGCGAGCTTAAAAGTCGATGAGGTCCTGACCGGAAAAGTCCAAAACATCAGCCATACCATTAAATATCGATTGGTATTAAGTCTCAAGACGGCTAAGAAGATTCAGATTGAAATTCCAAAATCTGTTTTGGATAACGCCAGCCGGATAGTCGATGAGAAATGAGACCAGCCCCTTCTCTTTTTCAACTCCTTTTTAAGAAAAAAACAGCCGTTTAAATATTTTCTTCTTACCTGGAATGTCTGAAGGGAAGGGTATGAATCGAGCCGGGTTTCCGGACGAGGATAATTTTCCTCCGGATAAAATTACCGAACCTAATGGGTTTGGAAGGATTGGATGATGTTCTGAAGGTGGGCAATATTGTCATAGGTAATTGCCGCAAACCGGGAACCGCAAATATACTCAGAGGGCCCAAATCCCTGACGCTCCTCCATCCAGACCACCTCTGCCACAAACTCAATCATGAGGGAGTAATAATACAACCTCATGTCGATTTTGTCTCCGACGGAGAGAGGCATTGTGGAAACAAACTTCAGCCCCCCTTTTCCAAGCGTTTTTGCCTGTGAAGTGACTCTATCCATCTGAGGCCGTCCCTCTTTCGGCTTTCGCATTAAAACCCGGAAATCTGTTTTTAAATCAACCTCGACCCGCGGGTGTTCTCTCTGGTTTCTAAAGTCCTGTTGAGTTAAATCTGATGCGTTGCTTGCCATGATCATTGATCCTTATGATAGTGACCTTTATTTAATTATAACAGATTAAAAAAGTCTTGCAGGGGCTTCAATTCAAGGGTTTCGATTGCTTTTGAAATCAGGTTATGTTAGATTTTAAAAAAATAAAACATCTTACGCTAACAAGGGGAGGAAGTATGATTAAGTCATTTATTTTAGGTTTTTCCGTATTGGCTTTTCTGGCACCTGCCGCCTATGCCGCAGAGAGCCATTGCGCTGAAATGATCAAGGAGGCGCAGGAAGCCGTCGATCATGGAAAAGCAGGGCATGCTAAAGCCCTGGTAGAACATGCCGAAGGAATGTTAGAACATGCCAAGGGATGTGATAAAGAAAAACCGGGAAATGTCCATGTTAAAGAGGCGATGAAACATGAGGAAGAAGCCATCGATCATGGAAAAGCCGGGCATCTTGATATCGCCATGAAACATGCCGAATCTGCTCTCGAGCATGCCAAAGGGGCTGAAAAATAATTTATTAAACTCTCTTTCGTTGCCGTATGCCTGTTCAAATCATGGCCGGTCTCCCTGAGCAGTTGAGGCCGGCCATGATTTTTTTGCGGGCATTTAATCTCTTCGACGGATCTCCTGGATAAAAAACCCCCTTTCATCAGTATAGATCAGGATGAAAGCCAGAGTACTCGATAGTTGAACAAGAACCTTTTGGGAATCATCAGTTTAATGGCGGCCTCAACGATATGGGGCGGATCTGTGGTGGCGCAAAAAATCGCTTTGCAAACCTGGAGCCCCTATTTTGTCTTATTTGTCCGGGGAGGAGGAACTCTTTTATTGATCCTTCCTTACCTCTGGCTGAGAAACCAGATCGATTTTTCATCCATAATAAGAGATAGAGCCATATTGGCCGGGATGAGTTTGGCCGGCCTGGCAAACTCG
>JBGPKT010000085.1:0-9690 GCA_041486115.1 Nitrospiria bacterium
AGATTATAAAATTGGAAAACAAAGCCCACATGTTCCCTCCGGTAGCGGGTTAACTCTTGTTCACTTGCCCGCAGGAGATCATGTTCCCTGTAAAAGGCTTCTCCCCCTGAAGGGGCATCAAGGCCTCCCAAAATATGAAGAAGCGTCGATTTTCCGCTTCCGGAAGGACCGAGCAAAACAATGAACTCACCTTCGTAAATTTCGAGATCGACCCCGCGAAGAGCGTGTACCTCCACCTCTCCCATACGGTAGGTTTTGGTCAGACCCCGGGCGACAAAAACCGGACGGGAAGGGGAAAGCGCCTCCCGGTCCTTGTCCGGATTCTCTTCAAACAAAACTTTTCCACTCTCCGCCATCCCAATTTCCTTTTATTCGATTTCTAAATGATAGGGGCACAAATGACAAAAACATTGCCTTTGACGGTTCAATTTTATCTGACAGATACGAGTTAATTCTACTTAATCATTCAACAGCATATTTTTTAGATTACCCTAACTTCTCTCAGGGGGCCTGGCCGATAATACGAACTCTCGGTCCGTCTTTGAGAAGAGTCACTTTGCCTGAATCCATAAGGGGCCCTAAAACCCATTGATAAAGCATCCGGGCATCATCAAGTTGAGGATGAGGGGGAAACCCATAGGTCTGTTTCTGCATCTCTTCATCATAAAGCCCGATACACCCGTGAGAAGCAGGATATCCCGGCAAGTCCCTTCCATGAAGCCAAAAAGAAATTCCGTTCCGGTTGACATAGAATTGAAGGGCATAGTTCATGGGGTAAGGGGTTGTGGTTTCTTCAATAAAATATAAGGAGGATTGATGGGCAAGGTGGGCTGTTGTCATTCTGAATTCTCCGGCCGGGGTTTCAGAATCGTTCACTTTTACTCCAGAGGCAATGGGAGAAGAGAGAACACGTCGGCCATATTCATAGGCGGCGAGAAACTGTTCAGAAAGATCGATCAAAATAAATTTCGCCTCTCCCCTGGCGGGGGAATACTCCTCCGGCATCGGCGTGAAATTTTCAATCTCTTCGAGACGTTTTGGAATTTTTAAGGAGGCGCCGGAATAGGCGTGGCGCCGGTCAATCCGGTTAAAGCGGGCGACATCTTTCCATCGCGCGCCAAAGCGTTTTTCCAGCGTTTCGCCCTTCTTCAATGACTGACACCGCCACTCTATTTTCACATCACTGGGATATCCGATTTTACAGGGTGAGCGCCCCTTCTTAGGAGGGGTTGTTCTCTGGTCTGCCAGAGAAATAGAAGTAAGAAAAAAGATGAAAAGCGTGACAAAAAGAGAAATCTTCAAACAAGAAAGAAACTTCACCACGAACGGACTTGGCCGGAATCCAGATGGATAAATCCCGATTCAGGGTAATAGCCAACGCCGCCGTACTCTAAATTCATGGCGGTTTGCCGCAACCTATCAAGCCCTACCCCGGGAATCCGAAAATCGATCGCTTTGCCCAACAGATGAAGGGAGTGTTTGGCGGCACCCCTCCCCTCCCGAATCAGCAGATTATTATATTCAGGCGACCGGTAACCCGATATGACTTCGATATCGCGGGTGCCTCCCGCTTTTTTATGAACAAGGTTTAAAAATTCGATCACCCGGATATCCATGGGAACGACCTTCTGGGTATAATGACACCGAAGAAAATAATTCATCTCTTTGATAGCATCGGAATCGTAATTTCCAGATGAATCCCGGTAGGTCACCTCCAGTCTCTCTTCTGTATGGGTATTATAAAGGGAAAGCGCCCCTTCCGATCTTTGGATCGACCGGTCTACACGTCGGACGGGAAGTTCATTAAAATTCCTGACGGCTCCAAACACCGGAGAGGCAAAAACAATTAAAGCCCCCAACAGAGAACCTTTTAAAAAGGATCTTCGCGTTAAAGAATAACGATTCAAATTTTATCCCAAAACCTTTCAAGTTTTAAAAATGGACGTGTGGATTTTTCAGAAGAACGAAAGCCTCCTGACCTGCTTTGAATTTTAAATAAGACAAGATTTTAACAGAAAGGTATTGATAGATCAATCAAACCCTGGCTAATAAAAATAACGGATTCCAAAAATCAAAGAGAGGGAACAGGTGCTACTATCCATTGAATTCCATGAGGAAATTCCCGGGAAATTCCCTGTGAGATCTGACGTGCCTTTGTTCATTTTTAAATCAAGTTCGCCATTAACCGCCAGATTGTGAGTAATAAAAGAATCGATTCCGCCACCCCCCATTAACGCTAGGGTATTTTTGGGATCCATTCTGCAGGTTACACATGACCCCTCCAGATCACTGCTTCCGCTGAACGAATTCAAATTAATGCCAATACCAAGGTGAGCATTAGGAACTTTTCCATTCACATATATAAAAACCTTGTCTATTTCAATTGACATCTATTAGACGTCCAGAACGACTGTGGCGGTCCATCCCTCTCCGGCTATTTCCTTTACGCTCAAACGGTGGAGCGTCACCGCCTTGACATCCACGTTTAAAGGGTGCTTCAGGGGATCCGCCGCGTCGCCATACCCTCTGGCTTTCAGAATATAAATATTTTCTCTTTTTTCAAGAGAAACCTTTTCAACACGGACCAGAAGCTGTCTGGCATCTTTTAAATAAATCAATTCATTGAGAAACCTGAAAAGGAGCATGTCGAGATCGGAATGCGCCACCTCAAATTCAATTCCCTGATCGGGGCCAACGGTTTCGAGCTTTTCGACCATGACGTTCATGGCCGCGTCGGCGGCAGATATAAATAATGCCTAAACCGTTCGTCCGGTTGCCTCAAAAGCCGCATCTCCGCCGGAGATGTCTTCGCGAAACCGGTAAGGCATCTCAGGTTTATCCTTTTATATTCCCTATCGGAACCAGCTTGACCACCCGTTTACTCAACCCTGCCAGTTCGGTCGCGGCGACCACATCATCGATATTTTTGTATGCCGCTCCCGATTCTTCGGCCAGGCCTCCCCAGGATGTGCTTTTGACATAGATCCCCCGGGCTTCCATCCCCTTTTGAAGGGACTCTCCCCGATACATTTTTTTAGCCTTGTGCCGGCTCATGGTCCGGCCGCCTCCATGCGCAGTCGTATAAGAAGCGCCAGCGCCGGTTTTTAGGCCGGCCAGAAGAAAGGAGCCAGTCTCCATGCTCCCCCCGATGATGACCGGCTGACCGGTCTCCCGGTAACAGAGGGGTAGATCTTCCATTCCCGGACCTAAAGCCCTGGTTGACCCTTTCCGGTGGACCAGAAGCTCTCTCGATTTTCCGTCAACGATATGCTTTTCCAGTTTGGCCGTATTGTGGGCCACATCATAGACCATCCGGATTCCGAGCGCTTCGGCAGACTTCTGGAAAAAACCTGAAAAAACCTCTCTCAGGCGGTGAAGGATCACCTGCCGGTTGGCAAAAGCCATATTAACGGCGCATTTCATGGCGGCAAAATAATCCTGCCCTTCGGGGGAGTGAAAAGGAGCGCAGGCGAGTTCACGGTCGTTGACCTTGATGTTGTATTTTTTCTCCATGACGCCCAGAAAGAGCTCGAGATAATCGGTGGCAACCTGATGGCCAAAACCCCGGCTCCCGCAATGGAACATGATGACCACCTGGTTGAAAATGGTCAATCCAAACGCACGGGCCAGTTTTTCGTCAAAAACGTTCTCAGGCTTTACCACCTGGATCTCGCAGTAATGATTTCCCGATCCAAGGGTACCTACCTGGTTCAGCGCCCGTTCAATCGCCCTCCTGCTGATTTTTGATGGATCCGCTCCGGGAAAGGCCCCTTCTTCTTCCGTCCGCTCTAAATCCTCCTTCCAGGCATATCCGTTTTTCAAACACCAGCGGGAACCTTCGACCAGGACTTTATTAAAGGCCTCAGGCGAAAGCCTGATAAATCCCGCGCTTCCCACTCCGGAGAGTATCCGGTTAAACATGGCATCAATCAGTTGATGCAGCCGGGGCTTCACCTCGTCATAGGTCAGGTTCGTGACGACCAGCCGCATTCCGCAGTTAATGTCGAAACCGATCCCTCCCGGGGAAATCACCCCTGTTTGGGGATCCATCGCGGCAACGCCGCCGATCGGAAAACCGTATCCCCAATGTCCGTCTGGCATACAGTAGGCGTATTTGACGATCCCCGGAAGAAACGCGACGTTCGCTACCTGCTCAAAAACGCCGTCGTCCATCTCTAAGAGAAGCTTTTCTGTGGCAAAAATACGGGAGGGAACCCGCATCCCCGGCTTATAGGTTACCGGAAGCTCCCAGACGGTGTCTGATATTTTGATCAGTTCAGAAGGGATTGTCATTGTTTTAAAAAGGCAAATTGTGCGGCTCCTGAAAGAGGAGCCTTTTCGTTTAAAATCACTCCTACCGGAATCCGGCGCATGAATGCGGAAAAACGCCCCTTGTCATGAAAAGCCTGAATAAAGGACCCCTCCATTAGGCGGGGTAGCATCCTGGAGGCAATTCCACCCCCAATGTAAAGGCCCCCCGTTGCCAAGGTTTTAAGAACCAGATTCCCCCCCTCGGCCCCATAAATCGACACAAACAGGTCAAACGCCCTGACACAGAGGAGATTTTCGCCCTTGAGCGCGATTTCTGAAATCACCATTGCCGGATCTTCTTTTTCCAACCGTTGACGGATCCAGGCCGGCTCTCCGTTATGACCCGACTCTTTATCACCTGATTCTTTTAAAAAAGAATAGAGGTTAAAGAGACCTGAACCGGAGAGAATCCGTTCATAACTGGCATGGCCGAACCGTTTCCATAAATATTCCAGCAATTTGATTTCAAGGGGACTTCTCGGCGCAAAATCGCAATGCCCTCCTTCTGACGCGAGCGTCCGGAAATTTCCGCCCTCGCGAAAGAGAATCGACTCCCCCAAACCGGTTCCCGCGGCGATGATAGCTCTGGGGCCGCCCGGGTTAACCTCCCCCGCCTGGAGCCACATTATTTCATTTTTCTTCAAAAGCAAGGTGCCGAAGGCCGACGCCTCCAGATCATTGAGCAAAAAAACGGAAGGAATGCCAAACTGCCGGCCGATTTGAGAGGCATCGATGACCCAGGGAAGATTGGTCGTTTCACTTCGGCCGTTTAATACCGGCCCCGCTACACCAAATGCGGCCCGGCCTATTTTGACCTTTTTGCCCTTTAGAAATTCCTTTAATACAGCTTCAAAGCTGGCGTAACGCCGGCTTGGGAAAGAATGATCTTCTTTGAGCAACACTTCTCCTCTCAGAGTTTCAAAAATTCCCAGCGCGGTTTTTGTTCCTCCGATATCCCCTGCCAAAATCATGGTTTAAAATATACGCTTGAATAGGCGCTTTTTCAACAAACGAAATGAGGGGAATGTTTGACAAAAAGGCTCAACCTATTTATTCTAGTCATTGATGGAACAAAAACAGCAATCTAAAGAAAGAAATAGTCCTTCGATCCCGCTGATTCTTAGCGCTTCGAGCCTCTTAACGGATTATGATATCTACCTGTTTAAGCAGGGGAATCATTTTCATCTGTATGAAAAGCTGGGCGCCCACCTCGTGACCGTGGAGGGTTTAAAAGGAACCCTTTTTGCCGTCTGGGCCCCCAATGCAGAGCAGGTGTCGGTCATCGGCGATTTTAATCATTGGCGTCCCGGGAACCATCCTCTCCGGGCGAGAAAAGATGAATCGGGCATCTGGGAGGCCTTCGTCCCCGGCGTTCGGCATGGAGCGCTCTACAAATATCATATCGTCTCCAGGCATAACCATCACACCGTTCAAAAAGGGGATCCTTTTGCCTTTTTCTGGGAGCCCCCGCCCCGGACGGCTTCGGTGGTCTGGGACCTTGGTTATGACTGGCAGGATCAGGCGTGGATGACGACACGGTCAAAAGCGAACGCACTCGCCGCCCCTCTTTCCATCTATGAACTTCATCCCGGATCCTGGAAACAGCGCCCGGAAAAGGATGGCCGGTTTTTGACCTATCGGGAGCTGGCCCATGATCTTGCAGAGTACATCAAGGAAACGGGCTTCACCCATGTTCAGTTGTTACCGGTGATGGAACATCCTTTTTATGGATCATGGGGGTACCAGACTGTCGGATATTTTGCCCCCACCTGCCGTTTTGGAACTCCTCAGGACTTCATGGCTTTTGTCGATTATTTCCACCGACAGGGAATTGGCGTTATCCTGGATTGGGTCCCCTCTCATTTTCCGTCGGATGAACATGGGCTCTTTAAATTTGATGGAACACACCTTTACGAGCATGCTGACGTTCGAAAAGGATTCCATCCCGATTGGAAAAGCGCCATCTTTAACTACGGCCGGCAGGAAGTCCGCTCTTTTCTGATCAGCAGTGCTGTTTTCTGGCTAAAACAATATCATGCCGACGGCCTCCGGGCAGATGCCGTGGCTTCCATGCTCTATCTAGACTACTCCAGACAAAAAGGGGAATGGATCCCAAACGAACATGGAGGACGTGAAAACCTGGAAGCCATTGCCTTTTTAAAAAAATTGAATGAAACAACCTATGGTGAAGTCCCCGATACCCAGACCATTGCGGAAGAATCCACGGCCTGGCCAATGGTTTCTAAGCCAACGTATCTCGGAGGTCTTGGCTTTGGTATGAAGTGGAACATGGGTTGGATGCACGATACGCTGGAATTTTTCTCCATGGATCCCCTCTATCGAAAATACCATTATGATTTGCTCACGTTCAGTCTCTGGTACGCCTTTACGGAAAACTTTGTTTTGCCTCTTTCTCATGACGAGGTGGTTCATGGGAAAGGCTCGCTCATCGGGAAAATGCCCGGCGATGAATGGCAGCGTTTTGCCAATCTGCGACTACTCTTCGGACTAATGTATGGCCATCCGGGAAAGAAACTTCTGTTCATGGGAGCAGAATTCGGCCAGATCCGCGAGTGGAGCCATGAGGAGAGCCTTGAATGGCATCTTCTAAACTATCCCTATCACCGGGGAATCCAGCGCTGGATCAGGGACCTCAACCGCATTTATAAATCGAGCCCGCCCCTTTACGAACTTGACTCTGACCCGGAGGGATTTGAATGGATTGATTTTCAGGACCGGGAACAGGGAGTATTTAGTTTTATCCGAAAGGGAGAATCAAGGGGTGACCTCGTCGTCGTAGTCTGCAATTTTACCCCCGTGATTCGGAACGATTACCGGATTGGCATCCCAGGGGACGGATTCTGGAGGGAGATCCTCAACAGTGATGCCGAAATCTATGGCGGAAGCGGTTGCGGAAATCTCGGCGAAGTGAAGGCTTCCTCCATTCCGGCTCATGGACGGCCCTGGTCTCTTGACCTGACATTGCCCCCGCTCGGGGTCCTTTTTTTATCCGGTAACGCATCTCCCCTCCCTCACGGGGTAAAGGGTGAACATGGATAAATTCATCTGCATCCATGGACATTTTTACCAGCCGCCTCGGGAAAATCCCTGGCTCGAAGAGGTTGAGCTCCAGGACTCGGCCTACCCTTATCATGATTGGAATGAACGGATCACCGCAGAGTGCTACGCCCCTAATGCGGCTTCCCGAATCCTCGGCCCGGATGGAAAGATTATTGATATCGTCAATAACTACGCCAGGATCAATTTTAATTTCGGGCCAACCCTGTTGTCCTGGCTGGAACGGCATCAACCCGAGGCATATCAGGCTATTTTAGAAGCTGACCGGCTCAGTATCGCGCGATTCTCCGGCCACGGGTCGGCCATGGCCCAGGTCTATAACCACATGATTATGCCCCTGGCCCCCAAAAGGGACAAAACAACGCAGGTTCTCTGGGGTATTCGGGACTTTGAAAGGAGATTTCGCCGGTTTCCTGAAGGACTCTGGCTCCCGGAAACCGCAGTCGATCTTGAAACGCTTGAGGTTCTTGCCGAACTGGGGATCCGGTTTACCGTCCTGGCTCCCCACCAGGTTCGAAGAGTCAAGGCTATTTCAGAAGAAAAATGGGAGGAAGTTGAGGGGGAAGGCGTTGATCCCACCATGGCTTATCTCTGTCCTCTCCCCTCCGGAAAGTCGATCCATATCTTTGTGTACGATGGTCCCATCTCCCACGATGTAGCCTTTGGAGGATTATTAGGAAACGGAGAGACCTTTGCGAGCAGGCTTCGCGGCGCCTTTCGTAAAGACCGGCCAGGGCCACAGCTGGTCCATATCGCCACCGACGGAGAAACCTACGGGCATCATCAACGCTACGGCGATATGGCGCTCTCCTACTGCCTTTATTCCATCGAGTCGGATAGAACTACCGGATTGACCAATTACGGGGCATATCTTGAAAAACATCCCCCCACCCATCTGATTGAGATTGCGGAAAATACCTCCTGGAGCTGTGCCCATGGAATTGAGCGGTGGCGGAACCATTGCGGATGCCATTCGGGAGCGCACCCGGAATGGACGCAGGCCTGGAGGAAGCCTTTACGCGATGCCATGGATTGGCTGAGGGACCGGGTTCTCGCCATCTATGAAAAAAATACTGCGGGTTATCTCCGGGATCCGTGGCAGGCCAGGGATGAATATATCGAAGTGATCTCTAACCGGTCCAGAACCGATGTTGGAAATTTTTTAAGGCGTCATGAGGCCAAACCCCTGAGCCAGAATGATCTCTCCCGAATGTTAAAGCTTCTGGAGACGCAGCGGCATTCCATGCTGATGTATACCAGCTGCGGGTGGTTCTTCGATGACGTTTCGGGGATAGAAACCATCCAGGTGATGCAGTATGCCGCCAGGGTCATTCAACTTGCGGAAGAGATAGAGAATATCTCCCTCGAGCCGGAGTTTATGAAGTTTCTTCAGGAAGCTCCGGGCAATCTGCATGAAAATGGCGCTGTCGTTTATGAGAGGTTTGTCACTCCGTCCCGGGTGGACCTTCTGCGGGCAGGGGCTCACCATGCGATGATGTCCCTTTTTGACTCCTGTCCCGACTGCGTCAAAATCTACTGCTACACCATTTACAATGAGGGTTACGAACGGCTGACAGCCGGAAAGCTGAAACTGGTGATGGGGAAAAGCCGGGTCGTTTCAGACATTACCTGGGAGGAGCGCACCCTCTGTTTCGCCGTTTTACACCTGGGAGATCATAATATCAACGGCGGCGTCTGCCTGTTCCCGGGCGAGGAGAGCTTTTCAACCCTTCAGGGAGAGATCCGGTCCGCTTTTGAGAAAGCGGATGTTCCCGAGGTGATCCGCCTGCTGACCAAACATTTCGGAGAGCACAACTATTCGGTGTCAGACCTGTTTAAAGATGAACAACGCACGGTTCTGGACCAGATCCTGAAGCTTACTTATAAAGAGATTGCCGCCGCGCTCGGCCAGATTCATGAAAACCATTACGCCCTGATGAATTTCTTCCAGAGTCTCCAGATTCCGATCCCCAAACCGCTCTTGCTGGCCACGGATTTTGTGACCAACGCCGACATTCAGGACACCCTTCGGCAAGAAGAGGTAGACCTGTTGCGGCTGGAAAAGCTGATCAGAGAGGCAAAACGATGGTCTGCGAGACTGGACAATGCCAACATTGGATTTTTGGCCAGCATGAAGATCGAAACGCTGTTGACCCGGTCTTCGATGAATCCGGAAAATATGGCCATCCTGGATTCGGCTAACAAATTCCTTGAAAGTCTTACGCCTCTTCAAATCGAGCTGAACCTGTGGAAGCCGCAAAATTTGTACTTTGCCATCGGAAAGCGCGTTTACCTGAAAAT
>JBGPKT010000086.1:0-9660 GCA_041486115.1 Nitrospiria bacterium
TCCTGCCCTCCGGTATTGCCATAAACTTCGTTGTCGAGCATGATCGTGGTGAATTTTTCTTTTCTGAACCAGGAATGCATTAACGGGCTAAACCCGATATCGACCAGCCCTCCGTCGCCTGCCATGACAACCACATCTTTCGGCTGTTCGGGATGACGGATAGATAAACCTCTCTTCAGTCCGGAAGCCACGGCGTTGGTATCGCCGTAGTTTCCATAAATAAACGGGATATTTGCCTGGCTGAGCGCCAACCGGCCGCAACCGGCGGTTCCGATAATGATGGTATTTTCCGGGCTCGGGAAACCAATCATGGTCAGACGGATAAATAAGGTCATCGCACATCCCGCACACATGGGATGTTCTTCGAGAATTTCCTTAAAAGATCCCATATCTGAAACCTTGATCGTCCGGCCGTAGGGGCCTTTTTCGACCAGATCCACATACTCTTTTGGCATGAAATGGGAAAAACCCTCTGAAATCTTAATGGTATTTAATGACATAGGTTTATCTCCTGAACTCTCTATTCAAAGGTTTAATTAAAATCTTTTGCCTTTAGTCGGGAAAATGTAATCGAGAATCATCTCTGTCGGCATCGACATGCCGCCATAAACTCTCGGACCATCCAGAATTTTGGCTTTGGAATGGCCATAAAGGACGCTTCTTACCTCTTTATTGTGCCAGCCGACATAATTAAATTCCGGAACAATAATCGTTTTGGCATGTTTGCAGGCTTCGATTAATTCATGTTTAGGGTAAGGACGAAGCGACTTGACCTTGACCAGCCCGATTTTAACGCCGCGGTCTTCATCGGCCTGCCGGACTGCTTCTCTTGCCTGTGATACGGCGCTTCCTGAAGCAACGAGCATGATTTCGGCTCCCGGATTAACCACCTCGATGGCTCCCCCCATATACTGGTTAATATAACGGCGGGACCGTTCATGGGCGGCAAAGACTTCCTGCTGCCATGAAGCATGCATTTGATAGCTGATAAAGTTAGATTTCTGAATCGGAGCATCTCTTGAAATACGCGCCGGTGGATTTTCGTTATCCATACAGGGCGTCGCGGCATGATACGGATCTCTCGGAGGCAATTTGATATCTTTCGGGGGCAGCTCGACATAACCCCGAGCATGGGTCACAAAAAACCCATCCACAGAAACCACGACCGGGAGGTTCACATCGACCTTTTCAGAAATGATAAAGGCCTTCATCGTGAAATCAAAAAAGTCCTGCTGATTTTCGGCATGGAACAGAAGAACGCCGGAATTTAAAAGGTAAGACAATTCAACGTTATCAGGCTGAATGGCAAGAGGGGCATTGACGACGCGGCACATCACCAGAAGAACCAGAGGCATCCGCCCACCGGGCCATGACGAGACCACTTCTAAACCTCTTAATAAACCAGGCCCTGCGGTGGCTGTCAGTGCCCGGACTCCCGAACGGGATGCCCCGGATATTGCCGACATCACGCCGATCTCTTCTTCGCCTCTATAATAATCTTTTAAATAACCTTCGGCATAAAGATAGCCGACCTGCTGCATCGTTTCGCTCTGAGGGGTAATCGGATAGGAAATGGCAATATCGACGTTTGATCTCCGAATCGCCTCTTTTGCCGCTTCGCTCCCGGTAATAAACACTCTTTCCCTGGGGGCTTCAAAAAACATATACTCCGGCGTGACCACGCGCTGTCGGGACGCTTCGCTGACGCTTTCCTTTTTGGGGGTCTCTGCCACCGAGATGACATCTCCCTGGGGATTTGTTTTGACTTCTGCTGTTAGACCTTCGGACACGATGAATCCTCCTTAACTGATGAACAGATGACGATTTCTCTCTTGCGCTGCTTCGACAGATTCAAAAAAATTTAATAAATATAAAAAACAACCGCTCTTTTAAAAAGTTACAACACTTCTTAAGTTGGTGTCAAGGATAATTTTGGAAGGGGTTTTAGAAAGAAATTCGAGAAACGGTCCGCCTGGAGAATTATGAAATTTCTTTTGAAATCAAGGGGTTTCTGTGAAGTGGGTCCGCCTTCCGGTTTGACCGTCGCCATAGACCATAAAGACTCTTTTCCCCTGCCGTACATGGTAACTTGCCCAGGCGGGAGATTTTCCTTCGTATTCTGCCAGGGGGTCTTCTCCGGAGGCCTTAAAATAATCGGGATAACTTAACCCGGCCTCTATCACTTCGGCCAGAAGACATTCGGTGGTAAACCCTTTTCCCTTTAAAACAATCTGGCTGAGCATTTTTTCAATCTGTTCAGGATCGTTAATTTCTATCGGTTTCACTTTTTGGCCCGTTAAATATGGTTTTTTAATAACTTTCTTTTTCGGAGGGAAACTTTCCGCTCTCCACGTCAGACTTATATTGGCGAATCGCCTTCCCGGCCGCGTCCTTAAGGTTGGCATACTGCCGCACAAACTTCGGAACAAACTGGTCAAACAGTCCCAGCATGTCATATAAAACCAAAACCTGTCCGTCACAATCCGGGCCGGCCCCGATTCCGACGGTCGGTATGGTGAGACTTTTTGAAATCTTTTTGGCCAGCTCTGCCGGAATCCCTTCGAGTAAAAGCGCGAATGCCCCGGCCTCCTGAATCAGCCTCGCGTCTGATAGGATCTTTTCAGCATCTTTTTTATTTTTTCCCTGAACTTTGTATCCGCCCATCTGATGAATCGACTGAGGCGTTAATCCTAAATGACCCATTACAGGAATCCCGGAATCGGATATCGCCTTAATCTGCCTGATCATAGAAGATCCCCCCTCTAATTTAACCCCCATCGCGCCCCCTTCTTTTAAAAACCGGCCGGCATTCCGGACCGCATCTTCAACCGAAGCCTGATAGGATAAGAAAGGCATGTCCGCCAGAACAATCCCTTGTTTGACCGCTCTGGAAACAATCCGCGTATGATAGATCATTTCATCCATCGTGACAGGGAGGGTATTGGGGTTCCCCTGCACCACCACGCTCAACGAATCTCCCACGAGGATCACATCGATTCCGCCGTCATCCACAAGACGGGCGAAAAGATAGTCATACGCCGTCAGCATGGTGATTTTTTTGCCTTCTTCTTTTTTTTTCTGCAGATCAGGAATCATATTCGGATTATTTCTTTTCAAGCGTTTCCTGAGCGGACTGCAGGGTGTTTAAAAGAAGCATGGCGATGGTCATCGGTCCCACTCCCCCGGGAACAGGCGTGATCAATCCGGCTTTCTCTGACACCTTTTCAAAATCAACATCTCCCGCCAGTTTCCCATCGGGAAGGCGGTTAATCCCCACATCGATCACCGTAGCCCCCGGCCTGATCATCTCTTCTGTCACCATTTTGGCTCTCCCGACTGCGGCAACGACAATATCGGCTTTTTTGACGACTTCTGCCAGATGCGCTGTTCTGGAATGGCATATCGTCACTGTCGCATCTTTCTGAAGGAGGAGAAGAGCCAGCGGTTTTCCAACCAGGTTGCTTCTTCCTATCACAACGGCAGATACGCCCCGGATTTCAACTTTCATATATTCCAGAAGTTTCATCACCCCCAGCGGCGTACAGGGGACAAAACCGGATTCTCCGGTCGCCAGTTTCCCCGCGTTAATGGGATGAAGGCCGTCGACATCTTTGCCGGGCGATATGGCATGAATAATCTTTCTTTCGTCGAGATGTTTGGGGAGAGGCAGCTGGACAAGAATGCCATGGATCTTCGGATCGCGATTGAGAAAATCAATCAGCTTGAGGAGCTCCTCTTCCGTGGTATTTTTATCCAGTTCATGAAGTTCGGAGTGCATTCCCGCCTCCAGGGCCGATTTTTTCTTATTCCTGACATAAACCTGAGAGGCCGGATTATCTCCGACCAATACCGTGGCAAGTCCCGGGACAATTCCCCTGGAAGTGATTTCCCTGACCTTCACCGCGATCTCATTTCGAATTTCAAGACTGATCTTTTTTCCGTCTATAATTCCGGCTGTCATATTTTAGATTCGCTCTCTCTGCGGAATGACCTCAATGGTGCGGCTCTCCGTAATAATCCTGTCCATTTTAATATCATGCCTCTCCGATGGAACCGATACAATGACCTGAAAATCAAAAGCCAGCGCTTCGATGAAACCCTTTTGTTTTTGGCATAACAGGCGGTCATAAAAACCTCTTCCATAACCGATCCGGTTGCCGGAGGAATCAAAAGCCACTCCCGGTACAACCATGAGATCCAGATGTCCCGGGTCTACCGGTCTGATATAAGAACCAAAAGGCTCTTTCAATCCGAACCTGTCCGGTTTCAATTCGCGATCAAAATCTTTCAACTCGGAGAGTCCAAACCCGCCGGCGGCAGTTCCCCTGCAGGGAATGACCACTTTCTTTCCCATTTCAAGAGCGCCCCGGATCATCTCTTCGGTATTCACCTCATGATTAAAGCTGACATAAAAATGAATGATTTTTGATCTTCTGAATTCTTCCCGATTAAACAGTCGGACCTTGATGTCCCGGGACTTCAGCCGGATTTCTTCAAGGGACAGGCATGCCCTTCTGGCAAGCATCTCTTTTCTAATCTGTTCCTTATTATTCGTCAAGAATTTCCGGATAACATTTTTGAGATTTTCAGCTTAACAGGCGGGTCTCTCGACTGTCAAGGCATCTCAGGCGATGCGGATTCTCTCCGACCTCCCGACCTCCGGTCTTAGGTTCGACCGGTTTACAGGTCGAATGGATCGGTCTGGTCCGAAGACCTGAAGGAAAGGTGAGACGGGTTAACGTATGCGGGAAGTCAATTCATTCGCCTTGCGATGGCTTATCGCGCTCTGTCGATAGTCCATCATCGGAAAGGCAAGTTCGAAAGCAAACAGGGGGGAGAGAGCGGCGTTCTGAGCCATCCCGCTTCCCCCTGCTTGTCCGGAAAATTTTATGGATAATGAGTCCCTATTTTTTTCCCAGAACAGCGTCTTTGCAGGCTTTTGCCACGCGGAACTTCAACACTCTCTTAGCGGGGATTTTAAGCGCCGCCCCTGTTTGAGGATTTCTCCCCATTCTGGCTTTGCGGTTGACGACGACCAGTTTGCCGACTCCGGGAAGGGTAAACGCATTCTTGGCTTCTTTGTAAGCAAGAGCAACGATTTCATCCATCGTCTCAGAAACCTTTTTTTTGGTTAAACCCAGTTTTTTAGAAAGATGATCTAAAACTTTAGATTTGGTCATAGATTTTGCCATGAATCCTCCGATCGATTAAGATAAATAATTCCGGCCATTGTTAGCAAGATGATCCTGGCCAGTGATTTCATACTAAAATAAGGGTTTTTATAAAAAAAGCAAGCTAAAAATAAAAAAAATCAGCTGTCCTTTAAAAGTAAAAACCCTTTTTTACCGATTTTAATTTTAAATTCCTGGCCGGCGTTCCTGATTTCAAACTTATAAAAGGAGTCGGTTACCCGAATGGAATCAATCTCGACGCCTCCCTGTTCAATGATCCGCCTTGCTTCAGCGTTGCTTTTGACAAACCCCGATTTGACAAGGATGACAACGAGCCCGACCGAAGCGCCTCCCGGGTTTTCAGGAAGCTGGCTCAAAAAAAGAGGCGTTAAATCAGCCGGGAACTCCCTACGGGTGAATTTATGGGTGAATTCTCCTTCAGCCTTCAGGGCCTCTCTCTCACCCTGATAACGGCCGACCATCTCCTTTGCCAGTTTCTTTTTGGCCTCCATAGGGTGCATCTTCCGGATCTCTTCCATCGGAAAATCGGTTAACAGCTCGTAATACTTCAACATCAGATCATCGCTGACCGACATGATCTTGCCATAGATATCCGATGGAGCCTCGGTCAGCCCAATGCTGTTTCCATAGGACTTGCTCATTTTCCGCAGGCCGTCCGTCCCTTCCAGCAGGGGCATTGTCATCACCACCTGGGGGGACTGCCCGTAAGCCCGCTGTAAGTCCCTTCCAACCAGGAGATTGAATTTCTGGTCGGTCCCTCCGATTTCAACATCGGCTTTCAGGGCGACGGAATCATATCCCTGGATCAGAGGGTAGAGAAACTCATGGATCGAGATCGGCTGTTGGGAACCATATCTTTTTTGGAAATCATCGCGCTCAAGGATCCGGGCGACGCTGTAGTGAGAACTGAGGTGAATTAAATCCACCGCGGTCATCTGCCCCATCCACCGGCTGTTAAAGTCGACCACGGTCTTGTCCGGATCAAGAATTTTAAAAGCCTGTTCTTTATAGGTTTCGGCGTTTTCCAGGACCACCTGCTTCGTCAGCGATTTCCGGGTTTCAGCCCTCCCGCTCGGATCGCCGATCATGCCGGTAAAGTCACCGATCAGAAAAATCACTTCGTGCCCGAAATCCTGGAATGCTTTTAGTTTATATAAAAGAACCGTATGCCCCAGATGAAGATCTTTTGCCGTGGGATCAAATCCCGCCTTGACCTTGAGCGGTTTTTTGGTTTTAATCGACTTTTCGATTTTCTGAACCAGTTCCTCTTTCTGAATAATCTCGACACACCCTCTGGAAAGGCTGTTCATCTGTTTTTTTGCTTCTTCAGTCATCGTTTGAGACAGACGGTCCATGATTTATTTCACCGTGATATAGGGGTTCATCTTTTTAAATTTTTCCAGGCCGATCCCCTGCACCGCCATGACCGATTCGATGGAGGAGTAACGCCCATGTTCAATCCGATATTCGATAATCCGTTGCGCGGTTTTTGCGCCAATGCCGGGGAGGGTCATCAGATCAGAGAGCCTTGCAGCATTCAGATCGACCCGTCCGTCTTCTCCTTTTTCAGTGAGAGGGGCCGTTCCCGAAAAATGGTTCTGGTTTTCAATCATCGGCGGCGGGAACCTTTCCTCCGGCGGCGATAACCCCCAGATTCCGATTGCCAGGCTGACGCCTGCGGCCAGCAAACCCATTTTGAGGAGACTATTCTTCCGCCTCTTCCCGTATGAACTCTTCATATGCCTTGTAGTCCATTAAATTTTCAAGCTCGGCGGGGTCTGACATTTCAATCACGGCGATCCACCCGAGGCCATAAGGGTCTTCATTAATCAATTCAGGCCTCTCTTTTAATTCGAGGTTCACTTCCACCAATTTTCCGCTGACCGGAGAAAGCACCGGCGAAGTAGTTTTGGTCGATTCGATTTCTGTCACCTCTTCTTCAACGCTCAGTTCCATCCCGGTATCGGGCAATTCGATATAAACGATATCTCCGAGATTTTCCTGCGCAAAATCGGTAATACCCACAATAGCTCTCTTCCCCTCTCTTCTGACCCATTCATGATCAGCAGAGAACTTCAATTCTTCTGGCCGCATCGAAACCTCCCATAACTTTAATAATGAAAGCGTTAACGCCTGTTTTTAATGATCCGCGAAAGCTCATATCCCCGTTTCAGGAGAAACGGACTGACGAAAAAGTTTGCCGGATCGGATGGAAGATAATAAACTGATTTTCCCAGTAAAAAAACAGGAAAAGGAGAGTCCTCCATCTTCCTCGCTTTTCGTACCATCTCTTTAGGAAGATAGGATTCCGGTTCGGTTTTCGGATCATTCGAAATTGATTTGCAAAACTCCATCCGCTCCTCGGCAAACGGCATGAAACCCGTCAACCCCGCTTCGATCTCTTTTCTCAGCCTCTCTCCGGAAGAATGGCTCTCCCCCCCGCTCAAAATAGACTGGACCATCACACCCCTTTTGACTCCGCTTTTTTTTTCTTCCTTTAATTCTTTATTCTCTTTTGCGGCCAGCGACACCAGAAGAAAATTCGTTTCATCATACGGCAGGCCGGGATCCCGTTTCAAAATAATAAAATCCCCCATCATGGAAGGAATCACCGCTTCAGGAACAAGATAATAATAACTAATCACCCGCCGGCCTTCGGCCTCAAAGAGGGAGTCCTGTTCGGGATTCATGATCAGAACATCGCACCCCACGCTCTCTTTCCCTTTAACCTCCATTCCCCTCAGATGGCTACTTTCGAAAAAAAGAGCATCCGGGCATGCCGGCCACACTTCGCCTTTATTGTCTTTAATAATTTTCAATAGCACCTCTTTTAGCCCCGAGACGCCTCCTGCCAGAGATAACGGCTCCCGTTTGTAATGGAAAAGCATCTGAAGAAATTGCAGCGCGGAAATCTGTGTCAGGGCCCGGCGGTAATAAAAAATTGAAAGCGCGTTGAAAAAATCAAGCGGGTCTTCTTCCAGGCCAAATCCTTTGCAAAAATCAGCTCCCGTCTGGTTTCTCAGTTTGAAGGTCTTCCCCCGATAAGCCATCCACCTGATCACCTGTCCCATGACTTCGCCTTTTTTATCAAGACGTAGAAAGGGATCGTAGAGAAATGGATAAATCAGGGGGTCCAGCTCATCCGATTTTTGAAGCAAGGTCTTGATCGCCTGAACGCGTTCGCCAAACCCGGCTTTTAAATCGTCGAAGGTTTCATTCCGGTCATGATAGAGGGTAAACCGGTAAAAAGGGAAAATCACCTGCAAAAACGAAGGTTTTTTCCTGAAGACCTCCTGCGTCCTTTTTAATAGGGAGATGGAAATTCCCAATTCATTCAAGATCCGGTCGGCGGCGCCGTCCCTCTCAAGTCCAAACCCTATCTTTTGCGGAAAAAAAGGAAGATCGGAATCAACGGAAGAAGAGGCCTCTTCCGGAAGAATGATCACCTTTTTCCCTCGCCTTGCGAGAATGGCTCCGGCGACGAGGCCCGACAATCCCATTCCGGCAATAACGGCGTCAACTCTGGATCCGCTTTTGAACGATTTAGCCATTTATACTCAGCGCGTCAAAAAAATAGGGGAGTTCGAATTGAGCGGACTCTTTGGAGTCAGACCCATGGACGACGTTTTCTTCGATTCCGTTTCCCAAGTCTCTCCGAATCGTCCCTTTGTCTGCCTTGACGGGATCGGTGGCGCCCATAATTTCTCTCACTTTTTTAATGGCATTCTCCCCTTTAATCGCCATCGCCACAATAGGCCCGGAGCTCATAAATGCGGTCAAGTCATGAAAAAATGAACGTTCTTTATGAACGGCATAAAAGCCTTCCGCCTGTTTTTTGGTCAAATGGAGCATCTTCAATCCGACGATCTTTAACCCATTTTGTTCAAACCTCTTCATCACGTCACCGATAAAATTTTTTCTGACCCCGTCGGGCTTTACCAGAGAAAGCGTTATTTCCATTCTTTTTCCTTCCTTTTTATAAAATCCTTATTCATGATTAATCTTCAAGATAGCTTGCCGATACCCCTTCTTCCTCCGAAACTACGATACGCGACACTTCCATGTTATCCCCGTCGAGCCGTTTACTCAAGGTGTCGTAAATCCACTTTGAAATATTTTCACTGGTGGGATTGATTTCCGTAAAAGGGAAGACTTCATTAATAAAAGACCGGTCAAGGGGATCAATCAGCGACCGGAGTTCTTTCTTTAATAGGTCGAATTCGATGGAGATTCCATAGGAGTTCACATCTTTACTCAAAATATAAAATTGTATTTTCCAGTTATGCCCATGAATTTTCTCACTCTTACCTTTTGGTTTTCGCAACCTGTGAGCAGCGGAAAAGGTCTCCTCAATCATTATCTCAAACATGCCTTCTCCTCGATGACTTATTAAATTGCAACTTCAAAAATTCTTCTATTGCTTACCCCGCAATTTCGAACTGTCCGACCTGTGGATCGGTCGATCCAA
>JBGPKT010000087.1:0-9630 GCA_041486115.1 Nitrospiria bacterium
ATGAACGGTACCGGGGCTTTAATCATCAGGGCCGAAAAAGTGGGGGCAGAGACCCTGTTGGCCCAGATCGTTAGAATGGTAGCCGACGCACAGCGTAGCCGGGCCCCGATTCAGAAACTTGTGGACGTGGTCGCGGCCTATTTCGTGGAAATCGTAGTGGCTATCGCCGTGATAACTTTTATCATCTGGGGATGGGTTGGCCCTGAACCCCGTTTTGTTTATGCGCTGATCAATGCCGTTGCCGTTTTGATCATTGCCTGTCCGTGCGCCCTCGGGCTTGCCACTCCGATGTCCATAATGGTTGCCACCGGAAAGGGAGCGACAGTGGGCGTCCTCTTCAAAAATGCCGAGGCGATAGAGATCCTGAAAAAAGTGGATACGCTTGTCGTAGACAAAACGGGAACGCTGACCGAGGGTAAGCCGAAACTGACCGGAATATTTCCGGCCAGTGGATATGATGAAAATTCACTCCTTTATTTCGCTGCGAGCATCGAGCGGGGAAGCGAACATCCGCTGGCGGCGGCACTCGTAAAAGGAGCCCTGGATAAGGATGTAAAGCCGGGAAACGTGGAGGCTTTTAAGTCGATGACCGGCAAAGGGGTCACAGGTATAGTGGACGGCCATGACGTGGCACTCGGCAACCATAAGCTTTTAGATGATTTAAATATCGATTTGGGAGAGTTTTCTGCAAAAGCAGAAGCGATACGGGCTGAGGGTCAGACCGTGATGTTTGTTGCCGTGGACAAAAAGTTCGTGGGGCTCCTGGGGGTATCAGATCCAATCAAGGAGACTACCCCCGAAGTCATCCGCCAGCTCCATCGTGAAGGGATCAAGGTCATCATGGTTACCGGGGATAGTCGTATTACGGCTGAGGTGGTCGCTAAAAAACTCGGCATCGATGAGGTCATCGCGGAAGTCCTGCCCGACCAAAAAGTCGAAGTAGTCAAAACACTCCAGAATCAAGGCCGAATCGTCGCCATGGCAGGTGATGGCATTAATGATGCCCCGGCCCTTGCCCAGGCCCAGGTGGGCATCGCCATGGGAACCGGCACTGACGTCGCCATGAAAAGTGCTGGCGTAACGCTCGTGAAGGGTGATCTGCGGGGGATTCTTCGGGCGAGGCTTTTGAGCAGAGCAACGATGCGCAATATCAAACAGAATCTATTTTTTGCCTTTGTCTATAATGCTCTGGGAGTGCCGGTTGCCGCAGGGATTCTTTATCCCTTTGTGGGGATCTTGCTTAGCCCGATTTTCGCGGCAGCTGCCATGAGTCTTAGTTCGGTATCCGTGGTGGGAAACGCCTTGAGATTAAGGGGTTCAAAAATCTGAAGGTCAATCAATCAATATAAAGGCAAGACTTATTATTTTTGCGCCATCGAATGCGCCAACCGGTTTCTTCAGGAGAAATGATATCACCCGTTACCCGCGGAAAGGTTGGATGGAACTTAAAAGTAGGTCTTTTTACCCACACGAGTACGCGAAGACCCATTAAAGATAGATCACGGCATTTCAGCTATCCTTAGGATCCTGCTTTGAGGGGCACCTCACACTCCCGTACGAGCAGAACACACAGCAATCTCCTTGCTTGGGTCCAAGGATTGCCTTGCATCCCTTGCATTCATAAGAGATTTGGCAATAATCAACCGGCATGATTTCTTCTTTTTCAAAACCGCATCGCGGACACTTAAGAACCGATTTCAATTTCACACGCATTTATTTGATTTTTGTGCCGGGAGCCACATTGTTTAAAAAGGAAGCAAGTGCAACGACTTCCGTCCCTCCTGCGGCTAACAGCATGCCATTGGACTCAACGCCCATTAGTTTTGCCGGTTTCAAATTGGTCACGACGATGACCTGAAGTCCGATGAGTTCTTCCGGACGGTATCGTTTTCCGATTCCTGCCACAACCTGTCGGATTTCTTCACCTAAATCAACCTGAAGTTTGAGCAATTTATCCGACTTGGCGACTTTTTCAGCCGACACGATTTTGCCCGCTTTTAAATTTATTTTTAAAAAATCCTCAATTGAAATGAAATAAGTCCCCTCCGTGATGGGCGGGGAGAGAGGGACGTCTTTTCCGGTAATAGGGTCAGGACCTTTTCTTTCGTCAGTTTCGATTCTCGGAAACAAGGCTTTTCCTTTCTGGATTAAAGTTCCTTCTATTTGTTTTGTTCCCCAGACGACTTCTTTCTTCAACAGAATGCTATTAAAATCGGCAGAGAGTCCCAGCTGTTTTAATATCGCTTCGGCGCTTTCCGGCATAAACGGGTAAATAAAGCGCGCGATGATGCGGAGGCCTTCGGCCAGGTGATAAAGAAAATTATTTAATGCAGCCGGGTCTTTTTCTTTCCATGGAGCCGCCCGTTCAATACACTCATTCATGATGCCGATGCCTGTCCAAATCTGCGAGAGCGCCTGATCAAACTTGAGCCGGGACATCAAAGCATCAAAACCGGGATAGGCCTCGTTGCACCATCCGCTGATTTTTCCTTCAAGATTTTCCCGATCTTTACTTCCGATGGGTCCTGGAATTTTACCCTCTGAGTATTTTTCTATCATCGTCAGCGTCCGACTGAGGAGATTCCCAAGATCATTGGCCAGATGGCTGTTAATCCGGCTGATCAAAGCCTGTTCCGAAAAATCGCCGTCCTGGCCAAAGGGAACCTCCCGGAGGAGAAAATACCTGAAGGCGTCGCTTCCGTAAAGGTCTACCATCTTATAGGGATCGACGACGTTTCCCCTGCTCTTTGACATTTTTTCGCCCGAAACGGTCCACCAACCGTGAGAAAAAACCATTTCAGGGAGCGGAATTCCTGCCGACATGAGAAACGCTGGCCAAAAGACCGCATGAAACCTTAAAATATCTTTGCCGATAATATGGACTTGAGGCGGCCATTGTTTTTTGTAAGAGGGCTGTGGATATCCGGTGGCCGTCAGATAATTGACCAGGGCATCCAGCCAGACATAAATCACATGATGCGAATCGCCGGGAACAGGGATCCCCCATTTAAAACTTGTTCTGCTGATCGAAAGGTCTTTTAATCCTGACTGAATAAAGCGGACGATTTCATTTTTCCGGCTTTCCGGCTGAATAAAATCGGGATGCTCTTCAATGTATTTCAGCAGCGGGAGCTGATAATTCGAAAGCCGGAAAAAATAGCTCTCTTCTTTGATTTTTTTAACCGGACGATTGCAGTCGGGGCAATTCCCGTTCTGCAATTGAAGTTCTGTCCAGAAGGTTTCGCAAGGAATGCAGTACCAGTCTTCATATTCGCCCTTATAAATATCCCCCTTTTCGCGAAGCTTGAGAAAAAATGCCTGGACGGTTCTAATATGGCGCTCTTCCGTGGTCCGGATGAAATCGGAATTTGAAATATGGAGTCGCTTCCAGAGGTTCTGGAATCTCAGCACGACCCTGTCGGCCAGTTCAATCGGCAGTTCTCCGTTTTTTTTGGCGCTCTCTTCCACTTTTTGGCCATGCTCATCCGTTCCGGTCAGAAAAAAAACCTCATGGCCGGACAGCTTTTTAAAGCGGGACAAAGCATCTGCGGCAACGGTGGTATAGGCGTGGCCGATATGGGGGACATCATTAACGTAATAAATAGGCGTGGTGACATAAAATCGACTCCGTGTCGTCATAGGACTTCTTTCAGATGGACCGGCGGTTCTTTTCCTGCATAAAACCTCAAAAGCGCCGTCTCAAGCACAAGCGGACGGTTTAAGTTCCGAGTCAAAAACCTTTCAATTCTTTGTAAAAATGAAAAGGCCCGGTAGAGTGTTTCGAGAGAAAACCGTGAGCTCCATTCATTGATTTTGTCCGGATGATGGCTGAATATAAACTTCTCGGGCTGAGGCGAAGTTTTCCATACGATCATGTCCCGGATCAATGCGGACATCCACTCCAATGACTTTTTAAGAAGGGCCGGATCGCGGGAAAATTCCTCCGCATTTTGAAACAGCTTCGAGGGGGATGCGATGTTTTCGGGTTGCAAGAGCTTTAAATATTGTTTTTCTTCCTGGTCGAGAGATTCCAGGTCGAGAAGAAGGGCCGCTCCGGCTCTCCCCTCTGCCCGTTTGGCGATTCGGAGCGCGTCCTGGGGAGAGACATTCTTTCGGTCGATGAGAAAAGGGATTAACGATTCCGGAGAGGAGGGGTGGAACCGGATCTGCTGGCATCTGGATAATAATGTCGAAGGAACCGCCTGAGGACGGGACGAAATCAGAAAAAAATAGGTGCCGGACGGCGGTTCTTCAAGCGATTTCAAAAAACTGTTGGCGGCTTCGGGGTTCATCTGGTCCATGTCGTCGAGGATAAAAACCTTTTTTGAACTGATGGCCGCTTGCAAGGACATTTGTTCCTGGATTTGTTTGATTTGAGCGATTTTGATGAAACTTCCATCGGGAACAATTTCAAAAAGGTCGGGATGCGTCCGGCGGTCTGCCTTCAGACAGGAAGGGCATTTTCCGCAAAAAGGGATCGATTCCTGGCAGAGGAGCGATTTGGCAATGGCAAAGGCGGTCATTCTTTTTCCAATACCTTCCGTCCCGCAGAAAAGGTATGCATGCCCCAGTTTCCCTGCGGCCATGGCGTTATAAAGGATTTTCTGGGGGAGGGGGTGGCCGAAAATATTTTTGTCAAACGTCATGATGACGGCACTTTCAGGAGGAGGAGCGTTTCATTCAAGATATTCTCATGGACTTCAGAAAATTCCCGGTTAGTATCAATGATCCTGAAACGGTTCGGGTCCTGGTTAACGAGCGTCAGGTAGTTGGAACGGACGGTTTCGTGAAAGGCCAGACCCTCGGCGTCAATCCGGTTTAACGATTCTCTTTTTTGTATACGGTCAAGAGCCAGTTTGGGTTCGATATCGAGAAGAAAAGTGATGTCAGGTTTTAACTGATGGAACAGGATCTGGACCATCGACTCAATGACTTTAATGTCGAGCCCCCGCCCGCCTCCCTGATAGGCGTATGTCGAATCATGAAAACGGTCGCAAAGAACGATTTTATTTTCTTTAAGAGCGGGGAGGATTTTCTCATGGATATGCTGTGCACGGGCGGCGAGGTAAAGCAATAACTCGGCAGCAGGGTCCATTTCAACTTGTTCAGGATCTAAAATGAGGTCCCTGATTTTTTCCCCGATCCGGGTTCCTCCGGGCTCCCGCGTCAACACCAAAGAACGGCCGTCTTTTTGTAATTCTTCATATAACTGATGGATATGTTTGGATTTTCCACTTCCCTCCACCCCTTCAAAAGTGATGAAAAATCCATTTCTTTTTATCAAAGATCGGAGTTCCATGATGACAGGTTTCTCATAAACGGATCACGTTGGAATTCTCTACAGGATAAAGGGTATTTGAAAAAAGGATGACCTGCCGGGTTCGGGCCAGATCTCTAAGGCTGTTTAAAAGGATCGTTTGGCGGGAAGGGTCCACGGTCACCAGGGGGTCGTCGAAAAGAAGGGGAAAAGGGATATTTTTAAGGAGTCCTGAGCGAAGGATGAAAAAACTCAAAAAGAGCTGATCCTTTGCCCCCTGGCTTAAAATTTCAGAATCTTTGTTCAGGGTGACCATCCCCTCATCGCTCACCTGGCCCTTCAACCCATTCCCCGCGGAGGAGACTCTATTCTGAATCAGGCCCCGCAGCTTTTCCTGATCCAGCTGGCTCGATTTTAAAAGGAAGGGCCAGTCCTCCTGAAAAAAAGAAGCCACGGACGGAGAGGCGCCGTTGTCTCCGGGAACGCCGGTTTCGGGCCATTCTATTGATTTTGCGAAAGAAGGATCCGAGGATCCTGACAAGAGAGATTCTTCGAGCGTTTTAATTTCATTTTGCAGGATGTACGGGTCGAGCGTCCCGGGTTTTAACCGCTGAATTTCCCCCTCCAGCGAAGCCGCTTTTCCATCGGCTTCCGTTAATTCTGCCTCAAGAGACTCTTTTGTTTTCTGTTGTAAAAGCTGATCTTTTCTGACGAGAAGCTCCCGCTTTTCTTCCATTAAACGTTGATAGTCCGAAAGTTTGGCTTCAAAGGCATTTTTGTCTTCTGATTCTGTTTTTGCGAGGGCTTCGAAATATTTTGAGTTTTCTCTCTGGAATTTGACGTTAAGCATTTCCAGATTTTTATTTTTGTTATCCAGTTTTTCTTTCCATATTTTCTTTCTTGAAAGGCGCTGAAAATCGCTGACCATGGCAAATAACACCAGGCCGATTCCGCCCAAAAGGCCTAGAAAGTCCAGGCCTTTGACCATGCCTTCGACATCTATAAAAGCGGGAAGAACAAGCGCGCCCAAAAGAGAGATCCCCGCCAGGCCCACTCCCACCCAGAGCAATTTATTTTGAATCAGCGGCTGTTGATCCATGACCAGTTGTTGCTCGATAATCTCGGTCTCTTCGTTCAGGTGCTGTTCCTCGATCTCCTTTTCCTGAAGATTCCTTTCATACTCTTCCATGAGCGTATGGATCTCCTTTGGAATCGCCTGGAACCCCGGCAAGGACTTCTCTTTTTCCATCAATTCGGATAATTGGCTATCCAGCATGGCCAGGTCATTGAATACCCGCTTAATGGAAAACGCCTTATCTTTATAATCGAGGAGTTCGCTCTCTTTTTGAGCCACCTGATCTGATTTTTCAGCCTCTTTCTTTAACGCTTCAATCCGTTCCCTGGTCTTTTCCCTCCCTTGCGGGTCTCCTATCGGAGCGGAAGAAACCGGGACAAAGGACGGAGAAGGCCCTTTTCTGCCTGGATGGCAGGAAGGGAGCGCCGGATGGTTTAAAAAGAATGTTGAATAGAATTTTTCAGTTGAAAGGTAATCCAGGTTTAAAATAGCGCGGAGCCGTTCCCGGACTCCTGCTTCGTCTTTATCCAGAAGCGCCAGTTTTTTAGTAGCATCGAGTTTGTAAAGCTGGACCGATTGTTTTGAAAAATTGCGCAGGAGCCGGTAAACTTCGCCGTTATTCATCCGGAACAAAACGGCCGCCTGAGAAGAGCGGGCAGGCGAATAGTTTTCATAGGAGGGGAAGAAGAGATCGAAAATGACGGTAAAAAGAGTGGACTTCCCCGATCCATTTTGGCCCTGGATGATATTTAATCCGGGCTTCAGGACTATTTTTTTGACTTCCTTAAAATCATGAATATCGATAAGAGCGAGTTCTAGAACCGTCATTTAATGTTTAATGCCACCTCTGGTTTATTTGTCCCTGTCAGCATGACTAAAAATAAATATAATTGAAACAGGCTTAAAAAGCAATCACCACTCATGATTTGTTTTAAAAAGCTTGCGTGGTTATTGGAAAATAGGTATTATTTTTATTAGGGGTCATCTCATGCGGGAAAGGAATTATCTTGTCAAAACTAAGCGGTATTCTCAGAAAATATTTCATTACAGGTCTTCTGGTTATTATCCCGATGTGGGGGACCTATCTTATTTTAAAGACGCTGTTCACTTCGCTGGACGGCGTTCTCGGGGATTTGTTGCAAAAACAGTTTCATTTTTATATCCCCGGATTCGGTGTCATTTCCCTCCTTTTTCTGATTCTTCTGACCGGTCTTTTCGTTGCCAATATTTTCGGGAGGAAGCTCGTGAAGATGTGGGAAGAATTCCTTCAACAGGTTCCGGTGGTCAGGAATGTTTATTCAACCGTTAAAGCGGTTGTCGATACCTTTTCAAACCCGAACAAAGAGAAGCTCAGCCGCGTGGTACTGGTGGAGTTCCCCCGGAAAGGATGTTTTACCCTGGGTTTTGTCACGGGGCATCCCAACGAGGAGATTAGCTCGATTGCCGGAGAACCGCTGATTAATGTGTATGTGCCGACGACCCCGAACCCAACGGGGGGGTATATGGTTTTATTTCCGGAAAGAGAGGTTAAATCGCTCTCGATGACCGTTGAAGAAGGGATGAAAATGATCCTTTCAACCGGGGCAGTCAACCCTCCTTCCCGTAAGAGTAACGTAGTCGGCTCTGCGGAGAGTCTATTGACAGGTAAGAGGGGATGAAGGCAGTTGACGCGATTATTCTATCGGCCGGGCTGGGAACGCGGATGATGTCCCAATGGGTCAAAGTCCTTCACCCCATTGCCGGCAAACCGATGATCCTTCATCTTCTCGACCGTATCCGGACTGTACCTGTCGAGAGAGTGATTCTGGTCCTCGGTCACCAGAGCGACCAGGTGAGGGAGGCCGTCTTAAAAGTTTATCCTCAGGTTCAGTTTGTTTATCAGGAGAAACAGCTCGGCACCGGTCATGCCGTGATGCAGGCAGAAAAACTCTTTAAACGGCAGGAAAAGACCCTCCTGGTTTTAAACGGGGACACTCCTTTCATTTTACCGGAAACGTTAGAAAGTTTTATCCGTAACCATCAATCCAAAAATGCCGCTCTGTCGTTAATGACCGCCGAGCTTGACCGGCCCGAAGGCTACGGCCGGGTCATTCGCGACCGCTCCGGCAAGATAGAGAAAATCGTCGAAGAAAAGGATGCTTCTCCGGCCCAGCGCAACATCCGCGAAATTAACACAGGCATTTATCTGCTCGATTCCGAAGTTGCCTTTGAAGGACTCCGGCAGTTGACGAGGCAAAACTCCCAGAACGAATATTATTTGACTGATATTGTGGCTTTTGCTGTGAAGGAGAAAAAAATAATCGAGTCGGTCAAAGCCGGGCGTTCCGACGAAGTCATGGGGATCAATACCCGGGTTGACTTATCGAATGCCGAGGCGCTTGTCAGGCGGAAAAATGCCGAAAAATGGATGAAAGCCGGCGTGACCCTTATTGACCCCGACCGCACCTATATTGAAGACGATGTGAAGATCGGAAAGGATACCGTGATCTATCCGGGGGCATTCATTAAAAGGGGGAGCTCCATCGGAGAAGATTGCATTATCGGCTCCAATACGGTTATTTCTAACACCGAGATAAAAAATAAGGTGCTGATCAAGGAGTTTTGCGTGATTGCCGACTCGGTCGTTGAAGAGGGGGTAACGATCGGGCCGTTTGCCCATCTGCGTCCGGGAAACATTCTCCGTAAAAACGCGCGTATCGGGAATTTTGTCGAACTGAAAGAGAGTGAAATCGGCGAGAGTTCGAAAGCCAATCATTTATCCTATATCGGGGATACCCTCATCGGAAAACGGGTGAACGTCGGGGCGGGAACGATTACCTGCAATTACGACGGTGCTCACAAACATCAGACCATTATCGGGGATGATGTCTTTATCGGAAGCGATACCCAGCTCATCGCGCCGGTAGAAGTGAAGGAGGGTAGCATCATCGGCGCCGGTTCGACCATTGTAAAAGATGTTCCGAAAGAGAGCCTTTCTCTCAGCAGGGCGCCCCAGGTGACTAAAAAGGGGTGGGCCGCCAGGAAAAAAAATAAAACCAAAAAAATAAAGAAAGAGAAATAATATGTGCGGCATCATAGGTTACATCGGACAAAAGGAAGCCGTTCCTGTTTTAATGGAAGGGTTGAAAAAACTGGAATACCGCGGTTATGATTCCGCCGGGGTTGCCTATATCCATCAAAATCACCTGGCGCTCGACCGGTCTGTGGGAAAACTTGCCAATCTGGAGGCCCTCATGGCAAAAAAAGAGATCTCCAGCCATATCGGGATCGGCCATACCCGGTGGGCGACCCATGGACG
>JBGPKT010000088.1:0-9330 GCA_041486115.1 Nitrospiria bacterium
CTTCTTTGTCGAACCGAACGCCGAACCAGAGGAGGCCTCCCAGGAGGGCGGCTCCGGCGGCAACCGTGAGAGCCACAGGCCATCCAAAACGTTCTCCGAGCCAGGGGGTAAGCGTCGGAGAGAGGGTTCCGCCAATGTTGGCCCCCATATTCATAAAACCTGACAGGGCGCCGGAATGTTTTGCAGAAATATCGATGGTGCTTGACCAGTAGGCGCCCACCGTACCATATAAAATACCGGCGCCCAGCGAGAGAAACAGAATCGCGTTATAGGGGTCTGAGGCCACGGCACCGCTATAAATAAAACCTGAGGTCAAAAACATCCCCGCCGCCCCCACCCCTCTCCTACCTATGGTACGGCCATATTTTGCCGTGAACCGGTCAGAGAGCCACCCTCCGAGGGGACAAAAGAGCGCCATCGCCATAAAAGGGGAGGCCGCCAGAAATGACCCTTTTAATACTGTAAAATGGCGGATATTGACCAGATAGAGGAAAAACCAGGTCATATAGATATAGGCAATATACCCGAGCATGGTGTAGCTTAAGGTTAAAAACCAGACGGAAGGTTTTTTTAAAATATCGGCAAACGACAGGTTGGATGAGGCGCTCCCCTGATCTGGCCCCTTATCCCCATTAATCCATTCAAGCTCTTCTGTATTTACCCCGGGGTGTTCTTGAGGAAGGTCCCGGGCAAGCAGATACCAGGCTCCCGCCACGATCACTCCGATCGCTCCCGTGACAGTGAAGGCCGTCTTCCATCCATACTGAACCATCATCCAGGCGACAAGCGGAGGGGTCATTGCCGAGCCAAACCCGATTCCGCCAATGGAAACTCCCATTCCTAATCCTTTTTCGCCTGGGGCAAGCCAGTTGGCAACCGTCCGGTTAAAATTGGGAAGAGCTGCGGCCTCGCCCACGCCGATCAGAAAGCGGATCAGGATTAAAGCCCCGAATACACCTAACAATGAAGTAAAAAAAAGATTGGAGGAAAAAGCGGTCAGAACGGTAAAAAGAGACCACCAGAGGAGCGCAAAGGTTAAAACGCGCCGCGAACCCCACCGGTCTCCAAGCCAGCCGCCGGGAACCTGAAATAGGGCGTAGCCTAAAACAAAAGCCGAAAAAACCGTTCCCATCCCGACCGAAGACAAACCGAGCGCCGGCATCATCTCTTTTCCGGCAACAGAAATATTGACCCGGTCGATGTAGGTCACCACGCTGATCAGAAAGAGGAGCCCGAGAATCCGCCAGCGGACGCCGCTTCTTTTATTTTTTACCATACGGATTTTGCGTCGCGCTGAAAAGATTGTCGTACGCGAGGCCCCATGGCGGACGCAGGAAGCCGAGAGCGCGCACGTCTTCGAACCAGTGACCGAACGGGGACCGGCGGGAAAATGTTCCGCCTCCGAGTATACGACAGATTCGCAACAGGCATGATTCGGCAAGATCGGCCATCGACTCCTTTCCCAGGAGAACCTTGCGGCCAGGCAACGGCCTTGTCTCCACGGCCCGAAGCATACCCTCGTAGGCCTGCTCGGACAGCCATGCCTCGGACTCCGCGCGTGTCCACTCGACCTGTTCGTAGGGACGAAGGTCATTCGGGCGTTTTGTAATCAACACACGAGCCGCCTCAACCGCGGTCTCGACCACGCCGAGAACGACCGCAGCGAAGAGGCAACCGATGACAGGACCGGCCGCGTCCGCGATCGCACGCCAGTGACCCGGCCAGGCCATTCGGGTGGCCGGAAAGCGCTCGAAAGCCATCGAATGGCTTTGCGTCGCGGCCATTCCGTGGCCGTCCCATTCGGCAATGAGCCGCAATCCACGGGATCCGTCCCACGGAACGCCGCGCATGTCGACGAAGAACCAATCAGGGTCGGTCTCCCCTTCCGGCACGGCCGTGGTCACCATGAACGAGCTGATTCCCGATCCTGATCCGAAGTGTTTCGTGCCGGTCAGGTGACAGGCCCCGTTCCCGCAAACGGCTGCCGCCTTCGTCCGCCCCACGTCTCCCCCGGATCCCGGCTCGGAGGTGATCGTTCCCCACAGCTCGCGACCCGCGGGTTCGAATACGGCCCGTCGCTGAGCGGCCCAGGCGTCCGCAAATTCCGGGGAGACTTTGGGCGTAGACAGCCAGAAGGAGAGCACGGCCGGATGCATCGATGAGACCAACGCGACCGAAGAATCGCCGTGAGCCAGTGCGCGCAGAATCTCGCACACCGACCGGGCCGACCCGACTGCGTCCGTCCACAGGCCCCCGAACTCCGTCGGAACCCCAGTCAGAAGAAACCCCGCCTCGCGCAGCGCGGCGAAATCGGCCGGATCAAGCGACCGGCGTTGCTGGCGAGCCGGCCGATCGGCAGCAAAGGTCTCGGCAATCACCTTCACACGTTCAAGAACGTTCTTGGCATCCATCTCGCTTCTCCTAAAAAAAAACCGGACACAGTCCGCGCGTCCGGGAAATTATTTCTGGGGACACCCTTACGTCATTGGCTTTCGGTCTAGGTTTACTGTGTTTCCCATTCGCCCACCTACCCGCCTCACTATGGACATCCACATGGTATCCCCGGATTTCCGAGGCGAATGCCGGGGCCGTGACGCTGGAATAAGGCCCCATCGTAAACCGATCCGCGATTTTCTGCAAGTATAACAGGAAAGCGTGAGGACCGGAGACACCTTACTTATATCTGTAAATATTAGTTATTATAAAAGTCAATAAATCAGTATGGCGTCCCCAGAATAACGGAATTATCAGGCTCAACACGCTCAATTGGCGACATTCAGTATTCGATGGTGATAATATGCGCCTGAATCTTGCCGTCCACAGGACCCAGCCCGAACCGTTGGGCGATGGCTCCCGCTGCGATGTCGGTTGCTTCGCCGAGCCGCGATTTGCCGCGCGCCTCGATTTCGCTACGTAGCGGCGTCCCTTGGCAGTATGCGATCGCAGGGACCCGCGGAGACGTTGCCTGACTGCGCACTGCGACGGAACTGATGTGGGGTGACGAGCTGAACCCGCCGATTTTCAGATCTCGCGCAATGGTGGCGAGGTCGTAGTAGCCATGGGGCGTGCGAGCCAAGAAGCGCGGAGGATCCTCGGGAAAGAGAGATTCGAGTGCAGTCGAAACGGTGTGAGCAAATTCGTTCTCTTCGATTCGATCCCAAGCGTTGAAAATGAAAACGCCCCCTGAGTTGAGAACCCGACGTGCCTCCGAAAACGCCTTCGACTTGTCGGGAAAGAACATGACTCCGAACTGGCACACCACTGCGTCAAATACTGAGTCCTCGAAGGGCAGTTGCATAGCGTCTGCCTGACGCCACTCCACAGGGCGCTTGGTCCCGACCTTGGAAGCCAGGTCCAGCATTGGCTGATTCAGGTCCGTGGCAACAATAGAGACGCTTTCCGGTAGCACGGATGCCAGCTTGCGAGTCACAACGCCCGTGCCGGCGGCAATCTCGAGCACGCGAGCAAGAGACCGCGAAGCCACTCGATTCACCAAGTCTTCAGCATATGGCTCAAAGATCAGCGGAACAAGATACTCTTCATAGAGCTTCGGGATTGAGCCGGTGAAGACTTTGTCGGTATCGGGACTGTTCAAGGTGTTCTCCTTTGAATTTCGGGGACTTCATACTTAATTCGATGTCTTTCTCTGAGGCCCTGGTTTTCGACGATGAAGAATACGGCCCAATATTTTCTCAAGCTTGTCCACAAATCCTTCAGCCCCAAGCGGTCGCCCTGTCCGCCCATAAAATAGGGACAGACACTATTTATTTGATTCTTTCTTGGGTCTTCCTCGCGGTAAAACGTTTATAACTCGCTCCAGTTTCCGGCTTACCTTCCCTAGGAACCCAATCTTTCCCAGGGGCCGCCCGGTTTTAGTATGCCCTCGAATCGCTTCAACATCAGGAGTATTTTCATCCGAATCGATGTATTCTCTCCATGACCCTAAGGAGACTCCCAGTGATTCCTTTATCCCGATGACTTGAATTATTCCGTCAGTTCCTCCGATGTGTGCGGCTACACTGGACCACTTCCATTCCCATGGTCTTTTAACCATACCAGCACGAACCGGATTTCTCTCAACATATCGCATCGCCGCCATGAAATAAGGCTCATCGAGGAGACAGGAAAAAAAGCGCCCCTGCCACAAGTGCCCGGAAGCCTTCCTCTCTTTGTTGAAATATTGGGAATATCGCATATGGGCTACGCTGAACACTTTAGCCAGCGATTCCTCTTCGTGCGGTTGGACTATAAAATGAACATGATTGTTCATCAAGCAATAGGCCAATACCGATAGGTGAAATTTACGGCTGTATTCATTAATCCAGAACAAATATTGAGAACGATCTTTGTCGTTCCGAAAAATCTCCTGGCGATAATTCCCTCTTTGCGTAATATGATAAGGGTAACCGGGGACAACAATTCGAGCAATCCGTGGCATGCAAGATCATTGCAATGACAAAAGAATTTGTCAAGAAAATAGTGTCTGTCCCTATTTTAAGGGATAAAAATAAATGACAAAAAATGTCAACCTCATGACAAAAATGGTCAATTGACACCGCTCATTTCCTTCGTTAATATTCCAAAATTATTGCGTTCCGCAGACACCTAAACCCTAGTGATCAGGTTTCTCGTTCATGTTACGTAACTTCTTTCTTTTAATTCCTCTGGCTTTATTCTTATTGACCGGATGCGGTAAAAATAGCAGCAGTAATGCGCCCGATCTTGCGGTTCATATAGAGGGACATGCAATTGACTCCCTCGTTCAGGGAGGAACGGTAACAGCGTATGCCTTTAATACGGGCCAAAGAGGTAAGGCGCTGGGATCAGCTCAAACCGACACGCAAGGATTATATTCCGTGACGGTTAAAAGTTATTCCGGCCTTGTTTATCTTGAGTTAAGGGGAGGTACATATGTCGACGAAGCGACAGGAACGGTCACCTCTTTAAAACCGGATCAGTTTCTTTCGACCCTTAAATATGTTGAAGGAGGAAAAGATATCGGCTCTTTAATGATTACCCCATTAACCACAATCGCCGCAAGTCTGGCCCAGGCAAGAATCTCTTCTGGAAAATCTATTTTTACAGCCATTGATGAAGCCAACAACGATATTACCCATCTGTTTGGCATCAATATTTTAACAACCTTTCCCCTTAATTTGACCGGAGGAGAGGCCTCTTTTTCTGATTCCGGACAATATGGTTTAATCCTTGCTGGATTATCTCAGATGGCGGCGCAAATTTCCGAGTTTAATAACGTGCCACCGGGGAATATCTACACGTCGATTAAACTGGCCGACACGATGGCGATCGACGCTTCAGATGGCCTTCTGGATGGGAAACAAAATGGCCAGCAGATTTACGTGGGAAGCTATCCGCTCGATTCTTACAACTACCGGTCGAAGCTGGGACAGGCCGCCGTTCTTTTTCTGACTAACCCCAATAATCATTCCGGATTGGGATGGAATGATGCCATTGCTTCCCTGAATGTCATTGCCTCGATGATGAACGCTCTATTTCCGTCCGGCGACCTCCCGAAGCCGATCGATCAATTACCCCCGGAGATTACTTTTAATCTGCAGAATAATACGGCAGTTAATAAAATAGTCACTGTTACCGCTCATGCCGCCGATCCCTCGGGAATTGCCAGTTTAACAATTGCTCCCGGCATTTCGATCACTCCGCAATTTCAAGGCCAGCAGGGAGATATTTCAACCTTTCTCTATACTTTTGACTCGACCCAGATTCCTGACGGGAACATCACCTTCACCGCCATCGCCGTTGACCGGGCGAGGAATCAGGCGCAAGTTTCTATCGCCCTTCGGATTTCTAACACGCCGCCCGTTTTGAATATGGCCCTCCCGACAGGAAGTTGGGTAAGTCAATCGACTTTTAATGTCACAGGAACGGTCCTTGATAATTCCAATCTGGGTATCGCATCTGTCACCGTAGGCTCGGTGCCGGCAACAGTGGCCGCTTCGACAACCTCCGGCATCACTCCTTCAATCTTTACCGCTTCTCTCTCACTCGTTCCAGGGAGCAACCCGATCGACATTGTCGCAACCGATAAATTGGGAAATATCACCGCCATTAAGGGATATATCCTGATCATGGACAACATCCCCCCGACCGTATCCGTTAACTCAACTCCATATTTTGATGAAACCCTCATGACCTTTTCTTTCCAGCCCCCGCAAATTAACTATTCTATAGCCGGAGCCGTACGGGCATCAGTGGGTGGTGCGAATACAGTCATAAACAAAAATCAGGACCGGCTCTCTATCGGTTCCGGAGGTATCGATATACTTAATTTAAATAACATGAACCTCCCATATTACAGTATTGCAGTCAATGACCCGGGATACCCCTCTACCCCGTTTAATCAACTCCAGGTCTTTTATTCTTTCTCACAAAAGAAAATGAACGATTCGTCTTTTACTATCATTAAAGATGTTTCTCCGGCTCCGATCGACTCTTCCAATACTTCCGGGAATGGGTATTTAATCCCTATCGCTGTTGAAACGCTTGATCCGCTCCTCGCTCAGACGGACCCTTCGACGTTAAACAGAGTTCAGATTAAGGTCATTGATTGGGCAGGGAATATCACCTATCAGGATTTAATCTTCACGATCAATCTCCTTTCACCCCCCCTTTATCTGGCAGAAGATACGGATTTTCAATCTGCCTCGTCGCAGGATAAAACCTCCCTTTATTCTTATAACTTTGGCTCTCGGTCTTCCCTTTATATCGCAGGGAACGTGAATGTCGGAAAAATCAATATTTCAAACTTCAGTCCGGTGGCACTGTATCTCTCAAACTCTTTTTCACAAAATACCAGCACGCTGACCGTGTGGATCAGCGCTGTTGAAAGCTACAAATCCAGTTGTTATCTTGGATGTTACAATATTCCGGTAAATGCTTCTCATGGCTATCCCCATGTTTTAACCATCAATCGTCAGATCTTATACGATAGCCAGACAAATAATCCGCTCCCTCCTCAACCCAATGGATATTACCAGGTCAATCCCGGAAAAACCGTTTACTATTGGGTTCAATCGAGTTATGCGGGGGCCCCTGTTTATAACGATGTTCCCCCTTATAATTACCCCCCGCCCGGCACCTGTTATAAAAGCGATACCTCTCTTAATTTTTCATACAGCGCTTTTTTAAGCGTCAACTCCATGCCGGCGCTTTTTAATAATACCATGGGAAACAATCAAACACGCTACAGCTTTGCTTTTAGTCAATCGCTTTATTGGCCGGGGAATCCTGATTTTTCTTCAATTCAAAACTCCGGAGGATACTCAACAACCTGTTTCCCCTGACCTTCATGAATAATAAATGAATAAAATAACCTTATTTTTAAGCGGATTTATGTCTGGAATCATTTTGTTAGCCGGATGCGGCAAAACCGATGTGGCCCAGAGTTTTGCCCAATCGATGATAAAAGCCATCGACGTGGTTTTTGATAACCAGGGAACCAGCCTTGCATCAACAAACGTCCAGGACGCACTGAATGAAATTAATTCTAACTTACCTCATTATGTAAAACCAACGGATCTAAAGACGCTCCTGGATACCAATGCCGTCTGGTATGGATATATTCGGGATCTCACTGCAACAGGAACGATTCCCTTTTCAATTCAATTTTCAAACTCAACAGTTTCCCACGCGACATTAAATAATATCCTTTACGCGATGCAATTAGCTATTCCTGATGATGGAATTGTTTCTTTCATCGGGTCTGTCCCAAGCACCCTGGGAAGTTTAATTAATGTAAAGCTGGTCCAACGAAACGGAACAAATTATTTAACCGGCGTGAGTCTTTTAAACAATTCCACCCCCAATACAGCAGGTAACATCAATCTCACCCATAACTATTTTGAATTGAAACAATGCGCGCCGGGTCAAACGACCTGCTGAAGTTCTCCTTTTCTTTTCCTTTGCCTTTTATCTCCCCCTTTTTTGGTATATAATCATTTTTTTTAAACTCGTCTGAAAAGGAATGCAATTTCATGTCTGATATCAGAGTCAGGTTTGCCCCAAGCCCTACCGGCTTTTTACACATCGGCGGTGTCAGGACCGCCCTCTTCAACTGGCTTTTTGCCCGGCATCATCAGGGGAAATTTATTTTAAGGATTGAAGATACCGACCAGTCCCGTTCCACCGACGAGTCGATTCAGGCAATTCTCGAAGGGATGAAATGGCTCGGGCTCGACTGGGACGAAGGGCCTTTCCGCCAGACCGAAAGGCTGGCGCTCTATCATCAGCATGCCGACCGGTTGATGAACGAAGGGAAAGCTTACCGATGTTATTGCCTCCCCGAAGAGCTCGATGAGCGGAGAAAAGCGGCAATGGCCGCGGGGAAACCTCCGAAATATGACGGCCGGTGCAGAGATCTGGCAAAACCGGTCGAAGGACGGACAGCGGCCATCCGGTTTAAGGCCCCCCGCGAAGGAGAGACAGTGATCAACGATCTGGTCAAAGGAAGAGTGGTCTTTGAAAACCAGCTTTTGGATGATCTGATCATTATCCGCTCCGACGGCTGGCCGACCTACAATTTTTGCGTGGTGATTGACGACTCGTTAATGAACATTACGCATGTGATCCGGGGAGACGACCATTTAAATAATACCCCCCGGCAGATTCCGATGTTTCAGGCCTTTCATTACCCGATCCCTCAATTCGGGCATCTCTCGATGATCCTCGGTTCTGATAAAGCCCGTTTATCGAAACGGCATGGGGCGACCTCCATTATGGAATATAAGAAAATGGGGTACCTCCCCGAGGCAATGATTAATTACCTCGTCCGGCTGGGCTGGTCTTTCAAAGACCAGGAGGTTTTTTCTCTGTCTGAACTGGTTGCACACTTTGCCATTGAGTCGGTCGGTTCTTCCGCGGCGGTTTTTAACCCTGAAAAGCTCCTCTGGTTAAACGCCCATTATATCAAGAGCGCCGAACCGGCTAGGATGGTCGATTTAATGCTGGCCCAGATGAAAGAGCTGGGGCTGATCAACGGCTTTAAAATTGACGAAACCAGATTGCCGGAGCTTTATCTGGTGTTAAAAGAGCGCTCCCGCGACCTGAACGAACTGGTCCATACCGCCATCGATTATTTCGTGGATGAAATTCAAATTGAGCCCGACGCCGCGAAAAAAATGACGCCCGAGGGGATGGTCTTGCTTCAGGAGCTCAGAGAGAAATTAACAGGTCTATCGATGGAACATGATCCTCTCGAAAAGATGTTTAAAGAGGTCATGGCGGCCAGAGGAAAGAAAAATGGGAGAACTCGCCCAGCCCCTCCGGATTGCGTTAACCGGTAAAACAGTCAGC